>CALRMP020000074.1:0-11324 GCA_943369205.1 Gulosibacter massiliensis
GTGCTCAAGTACGACGACGTTCTCAACCGTCAGCGCGAGGCGATCTACACCGACCGCCGCCACATTCTCGAGGGCGACGACCTGAAAGACCGCGTGCAGGTGTTTCTCGAGAAGGTCATCACCGAGATCGTCGAGACCCACACCGCGACGGGTCACAGTGACGAGTGGGACTTCGAACAAATGTGGACAGAGCTCAAGACGCTCTACCCCATCAGCCTCACGATCGACGAGGTCATCAGCGAGGGCGGCACCAAGCTCACCCCGGCCTTCATGATTCGCGAGATTCTCAGTGACGCCAAGCTCGCCTACGAGCGCCGCGAAGAGAGCCTGGGCCACACGGCCACGCGCGAGCTCGAGCGTCGTGTCGTGCTGAGCGTCGTCGACCGCCGCTGGCGCGACCACCTCTACGAGATGGACTACCTGAAAGACGGCATCGGCCTCCGCGCCATGGCGCAGCGCGACCCGCTCGTCGAATACCAGCGCGAGGGTTTTGCGTTGTTCCAGTCGATGATGAGCGCGATCCGCGAAGACGCTGTCGGCTTCTTGTTCAACCTCGAGGTCGAGGTCACGGGCAGCAAGGGCACCGCCCAGGTCACCGCCAAGGGCCTCAACGTTCCGCAGGCTCCGCAGAACCTCAGCTACACGGCACCGTCAGCAGACGGCGACGTCGAGGTGCGCAACCAGCGTGGCCAGGTGCTGCAGGCGCCGACGGATGCGGCCCGCCAAGCCCAACCCCAGGTCTCCGCCGCATTCGGTGGCCCGGCGGCTGCTCCGGGTGCCGCGCCCACGCGTCGGGCTCCTCAGGGCCAGCCGCAGGGTGGGCAGGGCCAGGGTGGAGCACAGGCAACCGGTGCATTCGGGCAGAAGAGCCCCGCGGCTCCGGCCGGCCCGCCGCCGGTCAACCGTGCCCAGCGCCGCGCGCAAGAGAAGAAGAAGAGCCGCTAGGCCCAACGTCGGGAGAGAGTGACGGTTCGTGGCGAGAGTGGGGAAAGTTGCGTCACTCTCGCCACGAACCGTAACTCTCGCGTCGGCGTCGCTCAGCCCGCGCGGCGTCGCTCAGCCCGCGGGGGGCTGCTCAGCCCGCTGGGCGTCGCTCAGCCCGCGGGGACTGCCTGCCTATAGAACGCTGATCGCGCTCGCGCGCCAGCGCCGGTCGAGGCCCTCGAGTCGGATGGCGACGGCGCGAGCGCGTGCCCGACTTGTCACGATCGTGACGGCTTCAATAACGCCGTCTCGAGGTTCGCTGATGCGGGGTTCGCTGACGCTAAAGTTCGGGCGCACGACGGGGGCGCCTCGCGCCGCTCTGGCTCGGGCGCTGATGGTCGAGCGTGTCATCAGAGTGCGATAGACATCGTCGGTCACCCAACGCGCAACCTGCTCGAGCTCGCGAGCGCCCGCCAAGATCTCGATGACGCACCGCGTGAGGTTCTCGATGAGAGGCCGCGGGTCGGGCAGGTCGGCAGTCGACGTGGGCTGATAGTCGAAGAACTCTTCGTGCGCGATGCGGGCGAGAGTCGTGCGGCCGCGCACAGGGCGGGCCGTCTGGTCAGTGAGCGCGTAACTGTTGTTGACGCTGGGCGAGGCCACGGCGGCGAGCGGGGCGCGCGAGACTGCGGCGTCGTGGAGGTCTTTTTTCGGTGCGGCGCTGGGCACGGTCGTCTCCTTTGTTGCCGTGATGGTGCACGGACGGTCGCGCGGTCGCGCCGCCCCCCGGCGGTAGACCGATTTGTTCACCCCTGCGGGCAGACCTACTTAACCAAAACTTCCCTCACTCGTAAAGAGGATTCTTCGAACTGTGGAAAACTTGCCTGGCCCGGTCGGTGGCCGTCTGTACGGTCGTCCGCATGCGCTGGGATCACCTCTTCGACGACCTCGCCGGCCAGCTCGAACACGAACTGCAGAATGAGGAAGCAGACCTGCAGATCGAGGAAGAGCGGCTGCGGCTGGGCCGGCTCCACTTGCGCGACCGACTTGCTGTTCTCAAGGCTTCTCGAGATCCCGCGAACGCTCGCGTTCGGGTTCGATTGCGCACGGGCGAGGTGCACCACGTGCGAATCGTGACGGTCGGTCGCGACTGGATCGCCGGCGACCTTGATGGGGGGCCGGCTCAGACGCAAGCGATCGTTCCGCTCGCCGCAATCGACTCAGTGCAGCTCACACCTTCTCAAGCGGTCGACTCGCTCGACCCGCTGGTCGTCACCTCAGAACTGGCTGGGCGCCTCGGGGTCGCGTTCTTGCTCCGCGACCTGTGTCGACGGCGATCGATCGTGACGCTCGTCACCGTTGGTGCGTCGGCGACGGGAACGATCGATCGCGTCGGGCGCGATCATGTTGACCTCGCCGTGCATGACCCCGACCGGCCGCGACGCACGTCAGAGGTTGAGCGCGTGCAGGTGGTCGGCTTCGATCAGCTGCTACTCGTGCGCCTTTGATCGCGGTGGTCGACGAAGAGTTCGGCGACATCGGCATACTGCGCCTCGTGCCACAACGCGAGGCGACGACTCTCTTCGTACTTGTCAGCGATAAACGACTCGAGAACCCGCTGTTCAACGCGCCACTGCCCAATCGACCCGAGTCGAATCGCGGGCAGCTCGCCTGATCGAACGAGCGCGAGCACCTCGCTGGCGGTGAGACTGAGCATGTCGGCCACATCGGTGAGCGCGAGAAAGCGCCCGAGTGTGCCCTCTGTCTCATCGTTCATGAGTCGATTATCCTCCGGATGCTCTTCAAGTGCCCCTCGTGTGGATAACCCAAAACGGCCCCTGCCGGGTTCGTCAGTATCGGTCGCGTCACTCGACCGAGGAGCACTGATGAACACAGCACCCGGCACCGCCAACTCGCGCACCCGCCGATACCGTGACCCGCGACTGGCCATCGGCCTCGCGCTTGTCACCCTGTCGATCGGAGCCGTCGTCGGCATCGTCGCGTTCGCCGACGAAGGAGTCGAGGTGCTCGCTGCCCCTCGACTGCTCGTTGAGGGTGAGCGCATCACGCTCGGCGATCTGGAGCCGCGTCGCGTCGTGCTGGGAATCGAGGCCCAGCACTACGTGACCGCCGCCGACGTTCCGTCCGACGGCCTGATCGTTACGCGCACCGTCGGCGGGGGAGAACTTGTGCCTCTGTCCGCGGTCGGCGACGAACGCGGTCCTCGGTCAACAACAATCGTGGTGACCCTCACCACTCCCCTCGGTGCCACCGTGCAGCCGGGCGACCGCCTCGATCTGTGGGCTGCTCCTGCGGAAGAAGCGGGTCGCTTCGGTGCGCCGACGGTGATCGCCTCGGAAACACGGCTCGTCCGCACGCTTGACTCAGAGGGCATCGTTGCGAGCGGCGAGGCGGGGCGGGTAGAAGTGCTCGTTCCGCGGAGGGATGTTGCGCGCATCCTCTTCGCCCTCGCGAACGGTGATGCGATCTCGGCGATTCCGGCATCGCTCTCGATCGGGGGTTGAGGTGCTCATCGCCTTGGCTGTTCCCGGACTCGATGCTGAAGCGATCGAGTGGGCGGTGCTGCGGGCGGGCCATCGCGTCGCGTGGCGGGCCGCCGACAGCGACGAAGTGCTTACCCAGTTGGCGGCACTCGCACCCGACGTCGTGTTGCTCTCGGATAACCCTTCGGTCGCGACCGCGACGGTGGTCGGTTCGTGCGACTTACTCGGAGTGCGCAGTTGCCTCGTCGTCGACGATCGACCTCTCTCGGTGGGGGCTGCGCGTCTCGAGCTCGTCGATGTCGTGCGGATCGCCGTCGACGGCTCGCTCGATCTACAGCCCCTTGACGGCGTCGGGGTGTCGCCCGCGATGCCCGCGGTTGCGCCCGAACCCGTGTCGAGCGAGGCGCCGAAACCGGCCGCCGCAACGGCGCGGCTCGCGCCCCCGATGCCGCGTGCCCCTGAGCCTCGAGTCGAGGTGCCGCCGACGCACACCGCTCGTCAGCACCCCGCCGCCGGTTCGGCCGGGCTGACCTCGCGGCACGCGGGCCCGCTGACGATCGCCGTCTGGGGGCCGACCGGCGCGCCGGGCCGCACGACGATCGCGATCGGGCTCGCGGCCGAACTCGCCGCGCGCGGCTACTCGGTGTGTCTGATCGATGCCGACTCGTACGGGGGCACGATCGCTCCCGCGCTGGGCTTGCTTGATGAGGCGCCCGGGTTTGCGGCGGCGTGTCGATTGGCTGGCTCTGACTCGCTCACCCACGCCGAGCTCGACCGCGTGGGCCAGACCGTGACCCTGTCTGGCCGCGAGAGCTTCGCGGTGCTCACCGGCATTGGTCGGCCGCACCGGTGGCCGGAACTCTCGGCGTCTCGCGTGACCGCCGTGCTCGAGCAGTGCCGCGCGTGGCGCTCGATCGTGGTGATCGACGCGGGCTTCAGCCTCGAAAGCGACGAAGAAGTCAGCAGCGACCTCGCGGCGCCGCGCCGCAATGCCGCCACGATCGCGGCTCTGCGCGCGGCGAATCGGGTCATCGCGGTCGGCGCCGCTGATCCACTCGGGCTCGCTCGGTTCCTGCGCATGCACGCCGACGTGCTCGAGACCGTCGAGACGGGGTCGGTGCAGGTCGTGATCAACCGCGTGCGGGCATCCGTTCTCGGCCTTGATCCGCATGGGCAAGTGCGCCAGACGCTTGAGCGTTTCGTGCGAGTGCGTGACGCCGTGTTGATTGACGATGATCCGGATGCCGCCGACGCCGCGCTGCTGACCGCCCGGCCGGTGACGCAGGTTGCCCCGCGGAGCCCCCTGAGTCGCGGCATCGCCGAACTTGCTGATCGCCTGGTGGGCGAGCCCGTCGCCGCCCGCACGCCGCGACGACTCGCGTGGGGGCGCCGCGCAGGCTGACGCCGTGGGGCAGCCGCGCTGGCTGAGGGTCGCCGTGGCGGCAGGCCCGAGCGCCACGGGCTAGCCTGGGTGCGTGTCGACGCTCTCTGATCTGGTGCATGCGCACGGCGATGCCGACGAGACCGACATCGAGTGGCTGCACTTGCTACTCGCCGACGGGCAGCTGATCGCCGACCTGGCCTTTGCCGACATCGTGCTGTGGGTGCCGACCACGACGGGCAGCTTCATCGCCGTGGGGCACGCGCGCCCGAGCAGTTCGGCCACGCTCTTCTATCGCGACTTTGTGGGCCAAGAGGTCAAGCCCGAGTGGCGCCGACAAGTCACGCAAGCCTTCGAGACCGCCGCGATCGTCGACACCTCGGCGCCGGATTGGTATGAAGAGACGCCCACGAGGGTGCGGGCGGTTCCGGTGTTGCGCCGCCCGGGTCGAGACGGGGCGCGCGTGAGCGAGCATCCCATCGCCATCATTACCCGCCACACCAACTTGAGCGAAGCGCGCATGCCCAGCCGGCAAGAGCTGACCTTCAACGAGTGCGCCAACGACCTGTTTCGCATGATCGCGGCTGGCGACTTTCCTGACCTGGGTGCCCCGAGCGGCCCCCGCCGCGGTGCGCCGCGGGCCTCCGACGGCCTGCTGCGGCTCGACCTCGACGGCGTCGTCACCTTCGCGAGCCCCAACGGGCTGAGCGCCTTCAACCGCATGGGCTTCGTGGGCGAGCTCGAAGGTGAGTCGCTCGCGACCGTCACGACGACCCTGCTCACGGGCCGCGCCCTGCAGGTCGATGAGTCGCTGCCGCTCGTCGTCACGGGCCGCGCGCCGTGGCGCACCGACATCGAGTCGGGTGGGGTCACTGTGACCCTGCGCACGATTCCGCTCGTGACCGATGGGCGGCGCATCGGCGCGATCGTGCTCGTGCGCGACGTCACCGAAGTACGCCACCAAGAGCGTGAGCTCATCACGAAAGACGCGACGATTCGCGAGATTCACCACCGCGTGAAGAACAACCTGCAGACCGTCGCCTCGCTGCTGCGCATTCAGGCGCGCAGAGCCCACAGCGATTCGACGAAGGATGCCCTGACGCAAGCCATGCGCCGCGTGGCCGCGATCGCCGTCGTGCACGACACCCTCAGCGAGGGGCTCAGCCAGAACGTCGACTTCGACGTGGTGTTCTCGCGCGTGCTCATGCTCATCGCGGAAGTCGCGTCGAGCCACAACACGGTCGTGCGGCCCATGTCGACGGGCAGCTTCGGCACCCTGCCGAGCGAGTACGCCACCCCGCTCGCCCTCGCGCTCACCGAACTCGTCACCAACGCCGTCGAACACGGCCTCGAGGGGCGACCCGATGGCGAGCTCGAAATCGTCGCGAGCCGCACCGACGACACCCTTGCGGTGAAGGTGCGCGACAACGGCGGCGGAATGCCCGAGGGAAAAGTCGGCTCAGGGCTCGGCACGCAGATCGTGCGCACGCTTATTCAGGGCGAGCTCGGCGGCACGATCGACTGGCACACCCTCGAAGGCGAAGGCACCGAGGTGACGATCGAGGTGCCGCTGCTCTACTTGCGCAAGAAGCGGGCATGACAACGCCCCGGGGCATCCGTGAGGCGGATGCGCACCGGGGCGCCGTCGAGTCAGATGATGCGGCGGGTGATCAGGATGCGCGGCGGGCGCGCGCGGCGCGGCGCTTGAGGGCGCGGCGCTCGTCTTCGCTCAGGCCGCCCCACACGCCGGAGTCTTGGTTGGTCTCAAGGGCGTACTGGAGGCACGTCTCGGTGACCGAGCACCGGCCGCAGACGGTCTTGGCTTTTTCGATTTGGTCGACAGCCGGGCCGGTGTTGCCGACCGGGAAGAACAACTCGGGGTCGGCCGTGAGGCATGCTGCTTTGTCGCGCCAATCCATGGGGAAGTGCTCCTTTAGTGTGGGTCAGGCAGCACGTCAAAAAGGCTGAAAGACGCGCTACATCGTGGGTGCTCGCACCAACGATTCGGTGGGGCAGAAGGTTCTGGGAACGTCGCCCACCGCTTTGTAGGCTCCACATCAACCTCGTATAGGCTCTCACAGGCTGCTTGTCAAATCAATAGGTTTGCATGGGATGGTTTGCATGGAAGACACCCGACGTTCGCCGTTCGTCATCGCGCTGGTCATCCTGTTGGCAACACAGTCCGTCTTCATCGTCGGCGTGACCGCCTATCTCGTGATCGAGTTGCTGCTCGCTGAAGCGCAGTTTCCGCCGACGGCGATTGCGCTCACCGTGCTTGTCGTACTTGTGGCCCTCTGGCTCATCGCCATGACGCGCGGGGTCTGGCGCGGCCGCGCCTGGACGCGCGGCAGTGTGCTCGTCTACCAGTTCTCGCAGCTCGCGATCGGCGTCGGCAGCATTCAGGGTTTCGTGCCCCGGCCCGACATCGGCTGGTGGATCATCGCGACCGCCGTCATCGGCCTCGTGCTCGTGCTGACGACGCCCGTGTCGACGTATCTCGACCAGCGCGACTAGCGACCTCTCGCAGGCCGCGCTGGTGAGTCACGCCTCTAGTCGAGGCCCAGCTTCTTGCGCAGGCTCGCGACGTGACCCGTGGCCTTGACGTTGTAGAGCGCGTGCTCGACGGCGCCCTTTTCGTCGATCACGAATGTCGAGCGAATCACGCCCATGACGGTCTTGCCGTACATCGACTTCTCGCCGTAGGTGCCGTAGGCGTTGTGCACGGCGAGGTCGGGGTCGCTCAGCAGCGGGAAGGGCAAGTGCTCTTCCTCGGCGAACTTCTGGAGGGCATCCGGGCCATCCTTGGAGACGCCGAGAACGACGTAGCCGGCGCTCTTCAGCGACGCGAGGTTGTCGCGGAAGTCGCACGCCTGCGTGGTGCAGCCGGGCGTGCTGGCCGCGGGGTAGAAGTAGAGCACGACCTTCTTGCCGGCGAAGTCGGCGAGCGAGACGTGCGCGCCGTCTTTGTCGGGAAGGGTGAAGGTGGGGGCCGGGTTTCCGGCCTCGAGGCGGGGCTGAGTCATGAGGGGCTCCTTCGGTGCGAAACAGGCCGGTGCGCGCGTCGCGGCGCTCGCTAAACAGTGTATGGATGCGCGGCGCACGTCGGCTGAGCGCCAGCCGAGTGGTAGCCGCTGAGCGCAGAGTGGTAGTGTTCTTTCTCGGCCCGTTCGCGGGCGCGCGCACCTCTAGCTCAATTGGCAGAGCAACTGACTCTTAATCAGTGGGTTCCGGGTTCAAGTCCCGGGGGGTGTACGAAGACCCCGGTTCGCTCTCGCCAGCAGCCGGGGTTTTTGTGTGTCCTGAGCACGGCGGTAGTCGCGGTGGAGGGGGTTGACCCTCCGTTCATCACCCCCACGACGTGCGGGTACGGATCGATTCGGGATGGGTGTTTAGCGCCTATCCGATCACTTGTCCGGCGATCGCCGGACAGGAAACCGGGTATGCCAGCTGCAGCTTTGTGGCGTCCGAGTGTGAGTGCGGTGTAATGACGTTATGTCGCTCGTCGAGATTGATGACCCACGGTGGGTGAAGCTTGTTGCCGCGTACCAGAATCGTGAGGATCTGATCTCGCCGATGCTGGTTGGATCAGCCCGATGGAACAGAGCATTTGATCTCTGGAATACCGCGTACGCGGCTGTTGTCGCAGATCTGCAGCTGGTTGAGCGTGCTAAGGATCTCGTGGGCAGAACTAGCGATCCAGCCTCACTGAGATTCCTTTATGAGGTCGTGCGGGCGCCAATTGCCGACTATGACCACGGTCTAGATGTCAGAGGGCTGCTGGGTGACCCGCGGGTGGGTCTCTCTCCAGAGCTCGTCCGATGGGAGTTCGCACTGTTCGTGAGTGAGCAGACGAAGTGGGGTCGGGATGACCCCTACGAAACGGACAGGACCGGATCGGGTCTCTCTCGGAGCCTTTCCCGCTGCGGAGGCGCCCCGACAACCGTGCCTGGTCGTCTCTTGCCAGATGACCCGTTTGTTCTTCAGGTCGACCTTGGGCGGCAGCTTCGCGACTCGATTCACTTTTCTCGAGCAACCTCTTTTGTGCGGGCTAGTGGCTTGCCTAGCGGGGGGCTACTGCGGCTATTCCACACCACCACGGGTGGCTCGACTACCGACCCCACGGCACCCGGAGGCGGAGCGACGGTTTTGTACCTTTCTGAGACCGAGCTGCAAGGCCGACGGGTGGTGCATTCGGGTCATGACTCGATCATGTTTCCCGTGCATGGCGCGAAGCTTGCCGTACTGCCCACCTTCTTGTGGAGGGACGACGCGGACGCCGACACGGTCGCCAAAGTCATTGAGCTGCAAAGCGCTATCGACCGGTTCGCTCGAGGTGACGAAGTGTCCGATGAGGTGAGCGTGCAAGAGGCACGAAACCCCTTCCGCGTCACGCCCGAGCCGCCAAGCAGGCTTCTCGGACTGTCGCACTACGACTTTGTCCTGGAACCGTGGGAGCGTGAGGTTCTCACGGAACGGCTTCCCCTTCACGAGCCGTCCGATGAGCACGTGCTGCTGTTGAATGTCGCTTCCGATTTCGCGTTCCGCGGTGTGTTCGGAGACGGTGGCCGTCTTGAAGTGTGGATCAGGCGCACCGACCTTGCGGCACGTCGATTCGATCAGGTCGTGTCGTTCATGCACTCGGCCTGACCTTGTTTGGCACGTCGAGGTAGTCATCACCGCCGACCCCGGTTCGCTCTCGCCAGCAGCCGGGGTTTTTGCTGTTTCGGCCGACGCGGCAGCCTTCGGGACTTTCGTCACGAATCCGGTCGAAACGGATGCGCGCGCGCCCGTGCAGCCCCAGACTGTGGACGCGCCTCGATGGCGCGTCCACCCCCTTCGAGCGGAGCCACCACCTGTGTTCGAGCAAGAAATCGCCCCTGTCTTCGGATCTCTCGCGCTGACGGCCATTGCCGCTGCGCTGCCCCTCGTGCTGTTGTTCGTGCTGTTGGGGGTGTTCAAGGTGCGGGCGCCGTTCGCCGCCATCGCTGCCCTGGCGCTCTCGATCGTGCTCGCGATTGTCGGCTGGAACATGCCGCCCGTGCAGGCGCTGAGCGCCGCCGGCGCCGGCATCTTCTACGGCGATTTCCCGATTCTCTGGATTCTCATCAACGCGCTCTGGGTCTACCGGCTCACGACGGTCACGAAGTGGTTCGAGGTTTTCGGCCGCACGATCCGCTCGGTGAGTGACGATCTGCGCATCCTGTCAATCTTGATCGCCTTTTGCTTCGGGGCCCTGCTCGAATCGCTCGCGGGCTTCGGCGCCCCCGTCGCCATCTCGGCGGCGATGCTGCTCGCCGCGGGCATGGCTCCGCTCAAGGCTGCACTCGTATCGTTGCTCGCCAACACGGCCCCCGTGGCGTTCGGCGCCCTCGCGGCACCCGTCATCGCGCTCGCGGGTGTGACGGGCCTTCCCCTGCAAGACCTCGCATCGATGGCGGGCCGCCAGACGCCGTTCATGGCGGTCATCGTGCCGCTCATTCTGGTCTTCTTGGTGGATGGCCTCCGAGGCCTCAAGCAGACCTGGCCCGTTGCCTTGCTCGCCGGCTTCGTGTTCGGCGTGGCCCAGTTCATCACCTCGAACTACTTCGCGGTCGAGCTCACCGACGTCGTTGCCGCCGTGGCCACGATCGCCGCGGTGCTGCTCATGCTGCGCGTCTGGCAGCCCGCCGAGCTCGTGAGCATGAGCGGAGCCGTCGAGGTCGGCGCGCCCGCGATCGAGCGCCCGCCGGCCCGCGAGGTGCTCATGTCGGTCGCGCCCTACGTGATCATCATGATCGTGTTCTCGCTCGCGCAGATTCCCGCAGTGAAGGGTTTCTTCGCCGCCCTGAGCCTTACCTTCCCGTGGCCCGGGCTCGATGTCGTGACGGCCGCGGGCGAGCCCGCTGGCGCGCAGATCATGCACCTCAGCACGATCGGTGCAACGGGCACGCTGCTGCTGATCTCGGGGCTCATCACGGCCGCCGTGTATCGCATCGTGCCGCGCGCGGGCCTTGCCGCCTATGGTGCGACCCTGCACCAACTGCGCTGGACCATCGTGACGGTCACGGCCGTGCTCGGCCTCTCGTTCGTCATGAACCTGTCGGGCCAAGCAACCTCGCTCGGCGTCGCGCTTGCCTCGGCGGGCGGATTCTTCGTGGTGCTCTCACCGATCATCGGCTGGATCGGTGTGGCCCTCACGGGGTCGGACACCTCGTCGAACGTGCTCTTTGGCCCCGTGCAGGTGGCCGCCGCCGCCCAGGTCGGGCTGCCGCCCGTGCTCATGGCGGCCGCCAACTCGTCGGCCGGTGTGCTCGGCAAGATGCTGTCGGTGCAGAACCTGGCCGTCGCGGCCGCCGCCGTCGGCATGGTCGGCAGCGAGGGCACGCTGCTGCGCAAGCTGCTGCCCTGGAGTGTTGGCCTGCTCGCACTGATGACGGTGCTGATCGTGCTGCAGTCGATTCCGGGCGCGCTCGGGTGGATGGTGCCGTAGCGCGCTCACCTGCGGTCGGGCGTCGCCCGCTCGCACGAGCGGGCGA
>CALRMP020000075.1:0-10848 GCA_943369205.1 Gulosibacter massiliensis
GCCCGACCCACGCGTCACCGTTCTCGTCGACGTCGGGGCGCGTGCCCGGCGGCATGAACGGCGCGACGACCTCGGGGGAGACGCGCCAGTGCAGAAAGACGAAGTCGCTCCAGCGCTGGCGAATCACGGCGCGGCCCGGTAGCGGGGGAGCGTGCGGGTCGAGCGCGTCGGCTTCCGGCCCGTCGGGCGCGGGCTCGCGAGGGTGCGGCTCGGGCGCGCCGAGATCAGCAGGGAGCATGCTCCCATCATCCTCGCTTAGCCTGATGACACCATGACGTACGACCCTCTTTCGAGCACGCCGCCGCCGCTGCCCAGCGGAGCCGCGCGCGACCCCGGCGACGCCTGGGTCGAGGGGCCGAACGGTCAGCGCTACTGGGGGCGCTTCGGTGCGGCGGGTTTGCTCGCGTGGCACCCCGAGGCGGGCATCCTGTTGCAGCACCGCGCCGTGTGGTCGCACCACGGCGGCACCTGGGGCTTGCCCGGCGGAGCCCGCAAGCAGCACGAGTCGGCGCGTGACGCGGCTCTGCGTGAAGCCTACGAAGAGGCCGGGGTTCCGGCAGACGCCGTCGAGCCGCTGTTCGAGAGCGAGTTCGACTTAGGGTTCTGGTCGTACACGACCGTCGCCGTCAGGGTCGAGCGGTTGTTCGCTCCGATCGTCGCCGACGCCGAGAGTGTTGCCCTGCGCTGGGTCGCGCTCGACGAGGTGGATGCTCTCCCGCTGCACCCCGGATTCGCCACCGCCTGGCCCACCCTGCGATCGCGGCTCGGCTAGGCGGAGTCGTCCTCGGCCCGGGCAGCTTCGAGTCGCTTGAGGGTTTCGAGAGCGTCGTCAACCGCGTCGCGGAACGGGTGCAGCACGGTCGAGATCGTCTCGTCGATGAGCGCCGCGCGGTAGAGGTGGGCAGCCTCGTCGGTGTGCACCGTGACGGCAATGGGACACGTCGCGCCCGCACGCCGCAACGCCGTCGCGAGCACGAGGTTGGTGTCGACGTCGGGCACGGTCGAGATGATGAACCGCACGTCGCGCACGGGCAGTGTTTCGGGGAAGTCCGGGCTGCGGGCATCGCCGAACACGACGTCGACGTGCGACGTCAGCTCAGCATCCGCCAGCGTGACCTCGGCGAAGGGGTCCCACTCAACCAACAACACGCGGCAGCCGTCGCCGACGAGCTCCCGCACGAGTTGGCTGCCGAACCGGCCGTGGCCGAACACGATCGCGTCGTAGTGCGCACTCGCGTCGGGTTCGGCCGCGCGGGGGGTGCGACGCTGCAGCTTGCTCAACAGGGGCTCGAGGCGCGTGGCGATCTGCTCGGAGTACGGAATCAGGTAACTCGAGCCCGCGATCGTGATGAGGGCGACGAGCGTCACGAGCCCGACGATCTCGTCGTCGACGAGCCCGATGTCACGCGTGAGGGCGATGAGAATGAGGCTGAACTCGCTGATCTGAGCGATCGCGAGCCCGGCCAAGAAGCCGACGCGGGCCGGATAGCCCATGAGGCTCATGATGCCGATCATGATGATGGGCGTTCCGACGAGCACGAACAGCGAGAGCGCGATGGCGAGCGGAACCTGACCGCCGATCGCGGCGAAGTCGAGTTCGGCACCGAGCACGATGAAGAAGAACAGCAGCAAGAAGTCGCGCAGCCCGCTGAGTGACGCGTGCACTTGTTCGCGATAGCGCGTTGACGCGAGCGCGAAGCCGGCGAGGAACGCGCCGACCTCGATCGAGAAACCGAGCACGTCGGTGATGGCGGCGATGCCAATCGCCCACGCGACACTCCACACGATGAGCAGCTCTTGACTCGTCGCGACACGGTCGAGCAGCCATGGCAGCACCCAGCGCATGGCCACGGCGATACCGATGAGCAGCCCGCCGCCGCTGAGGAGAATGCGCAGCGCCTCGGCGCCGAGGTCGACCGTGCCTCCGCCGGTCGCGCCCGAGCCGATGCTCGTGAGCACGATCATGACGATGATCACGACGACGTCTTGCACGATGAGGAGCCCCAGGGCGACGCGGCCGTGCAACTCGTCGAGCTTGCGGTGGTCGCCGAGCAGCTTGACGACGATGATCGTCGACGAGAAGGTGATGGCCACGGCGACGACGGCGGCGGCAATGAGGTCGAGCCCGAAGAGCAGGGCAATGCCGAAGCCGACGATCGCGGTGACGACGATCTGGCCGAGCCCGGTGACGAGGGCGACGGGGCCGACCGAGCGCACAAGATTGACGTCGAGCTTGAGCCCGACCAAGAACAGCAGAATCGCGATCCCGATCTCGGCGAAGAGCTCAAGCGCTTCGGCTTCGTGCACCCAGTCGAACACGCTCGGCCCCGCGATGACGCCGACGATGATGAAGGCGATGATGAGTGGCTGACGCGCCCGGTGGGCGAGAAACGCGACCCCGGCGGCCAGCGCGAGAATCAGCGCCGTGATGCCGAAGGTGTCGAGCTCGAGCGCCATGGAGTTCACGGTATCAATGTCGGGGGTTCGTTACCGGTGCCGTTGGTCCCGGAATCCGTCTCGGGCTCCGCACCGCCGCCCGGCATGAGCGCGAGCATGTGCCGCGTGATGAGCGGGGCGAGGTGGTGGTGCGGGAACTCGCGGGGGTGCATCCACATCACCGCATCGATTTCTGCGTCGGCGACGACCGCGTGCTCGATGTGCGCGCGGAAGACGTCAGCGATGAGCGTGGTGCCCGCTTCGTTGGCTGCGTCGGTCGTGAAGGTGCCGAGGGGCTCGAGCTCGGCGGGGTCGAGCTCGACGCCCAACTCTTCGTGGAGCTCGCGCGCGAGGGTTTCGGCGGGCGTCTCGCCGGGTTCGGGCTTGCCGCCGGGCTGCATCCACACCTCGGTGCCGCGCTTGCGCACGACGAGCAGCCGCCCGGCGTCATCGACGGCGAGCACCGCCGACACGCGAATCACGGGCTGGTCGGCTGCGTCGACGCGCTCGGGGCCGTTGCTCACGCGCGCTGGTCGATGATCGTCGTGATCGCGATGCGGATTCCCCGCTCGAGCTCATCGAGCGTGAAGTGCGGGTCGCCCCCGAGCTGCGGAGTCGCCGGCACGTGAATGAACCCGACCTGCAGGGGCGACTCGCTGGCCGTGCCCATGGCCGTGCCCGCACCTGCGCCCGCGCTCGCCACAGCCGAAGCCCGTTGCTCGGCCATGCCGAGCCCGGCGTACATGAGCGCGTTGCACACGTAGCTGCCGGCCGACAGCGACACCTCGGCCGGAATGCCCGCGCTCGCGATCGCGTGGGCGATCTGCGTCACGGGCAGGAGGGTGAAGCGGGCGGCTGGTCCGTGGGGCTCGAGCTCAGCATCCGTCAGGTGCACGCCGTCGTTGTCGGCGATCGGTGCGTCGGCCAGGTTGATCGCGATGCGTTCGGGAGTGATCGCGCGCCGGTTCTCGGCGAGCCCGAGCATGACAACGATGTCGGGGTCGTAGGCGTCGATCGCGGCGGCAAGCAGCCCCGGAGCCTGCGCGAACGACACCGGCAGCACCTCGCCGACGATGCGGCAATCGGGATGCCCAAGCTCCGCCAGCCGCCGCACCAGCTCGCCGCTCGGGTTGACGGCCGCGCCGCCAAAGGGCTCGAACCCCGTGACGAGCACCGTCGGCCTGCGGTCGTGGTGTGCGTCATCGGCGGTCGAAGTCATGCCTTTAGGCTAGTCGCGCGCACTCGGCCGCCGGCGTTCCCGCGCGCACGCGAACGCTGGCGGGTGCAGGTCTCGGTGACTCCTGAAGTGTAGGAACGTTCCGGGTGTTCCTACACTTCAGGAGTCGCGAGCACTTCCTACACTTCAGGAGTCGCGTGGGGTGGGGCTGCCGCCCGAGCCCGGCGGGGGTTGGGGAATGTCATCGTCGGGCCCGTCGTCGGGCGGGTCAGTGGGTGCTTCGGTTGGCGACTCGCCGGGGCCGTCGCCGGGCGCGCGTTTCGAGCCGGCGAGGGAGAAGAAGACGACGCCGAGACCGAGGAAGGTGATGCCTAGGGCGATGTTGTCAGGCATCGTCAGGCTGAAGACGACGCCGACGGCGAAGAAGGTGATGCCACTTGCCATCCAGGCACCGCGGGCGGCCGACGACGCGCTCTTGTCACTCATGCGTCCACGGTATCCGGGCCACTGACTGCCCGCACTCGCAGCGACACGGCTGCACCGCCGGCCTCGCGCAACTCAAGCATCCCCAGCACCGTCGCAAGCGCTACGAGCACGCCCGCGAGCTCGAAGCCTTCTTCGACCGCGAGCAGCAGCTGCGCCGCAGCATCGAGCCCAGCAAAATCACCCAGGCCCTCCGAGCGCATGAGCAGGCCGCCGAGGCCTTCGAGCACGAGGGCTCCGAACAAGAAGAGCGCGCCGCCGATGATGAGCCCGCGCCGCAGTCGCGCGTCGATGCGGCGCGCGACGACGAGCACGCCCACTCCGCCGAGAATCGCCAGCGGGATGCCCACCACCAGCCACTCGAACGTCGGTAGTGGCCCGAAGCCGAGCAGGCGCGGCAGCGGCGTCAGCCCCTCGTGGAACTGGGCGGTTTCGTCGATCGACAGAGCGAGAGCCACGGCGGCGAGGATGGCGTAGGGCGACCAGGGGTGAGCATCCGTGCGCCGCAGCAGCACCGCGATGACGGCGAGGGTTGCACCGACGGCGGCCATGAGGGCGGCGGTGTACCAGGCCCAGATGGTGTACTCCTCGCCGGCGTAGAAGAGTCGGTTGAACTGTGCAGCGAAAGCGCGCGCGAAGCCCGAAAGGTCAGTGAGGGTGATAAGTGCGTGGGCCGCCACGCCCACGATGAGCATCACGCCGCCCACGACGGCGAGCCAGCGCAGCAGCGTCGGCGAGGCGACACTGCGCCAGGTCGTCGAGTCGGATTCACGCACGCCCTCACCCTAACCGCGCGACCCGCGCAGCAGGAGTAGCGTCAGCGCATGACCCCGCCCGAGGTGATTCTCGACCCGCGCCGCACGCGGCTGGTGTTGCTCGTTGTGAGCATCTCGCTCATGACCGTCGTGTCGGCCGTCAGCGGACTCAACGTCGCCCTGCCAAGCCTTGCCCGCGCAACGGGCGCGAGCCAGACCGAGCTCACCTGGATCGTCGACGCCTACACCGTCGTGTTCGCCGGCCTGCTGCTTGCCTCGGGGGCGATCGGTGACCGCGTGGGTCGCAAAGGAATTCTGCTCGTGGGCCTCGCCATTTTCGGCATCGGCGCGGGCGCTGCAGCGTTCGTCGATACGCCGAGCGCGCTCATCGGCTTGCGCGCCCTCATGGGCATCGGTGCGGCGGCGATCATGCCGACGACGCTCTCGGTGATCACGACGACGTTTCCGCTCGAGCAGCGCGGCAAGGCCGTCGGCGTCTGGGTGGGCGTGGCCGGCGGGGGAGCCGCGATCGGCGTGTTCGTCGCGGCGCTGCTGCTGCAGTGGTTCGAGTGGCCGTCGTTCTTCTGGCTCAACGTGGTTCTTGCGGCCGTCGGCTTCGTGGGCACGATGCTGGTGGTTCCCAAGGGGCGCGACGAGCATCCACCGCGATTCGACGGTGTCGGCGCTGTGCTGAGCCTGCTCGCCGTCGGTGGAATCGTGTTTGGCATCATCGAGATTCCCGAGCGCGGGGGCGATGACCCGCTCGCCCTCGGCGTGCTCGCGGGCGGCCTCGCGGCGCTCGTGGCCTTCGTGCTGTGGGAATGGCGCACGCCCGCGCCCCTGCTCGACCCGCGGCTGTTCGCCGTGCGCGGGTTCGGCATGGGCAGCCTCTCGCTCGCGGTGCAATTCTTCGCGGCGTTCGGCTTCTTCTTCGCGGCACTGCAATACCTGCAGTTCGTCGCCGGCTTGAGCCCGCTGTGGGCGGCGGCATGCTTGCTGCCGATGCCGTTCATTCTCATCCCGTTGGCGCGCTTCTCGCCGCGCCTGGCCGAGCGCTTCGGCTACCGTCGCGTCGCGCCCGTGGGCCTGCTGCTCATCGCGAGCGCGTTCGTCGTGTTCAGCCAGCTCGAGGTCGAGCTCAACTACGCCGTCTTCGGAACCGGCATGGTGCTCTTCGCCATCGGCATGGCCCTGTCGGGGGCGCCGTCGACGACGGCGATCACACAGTCGTTGCCCGCGGGCAAGCAAGGCGTCGCGTCGGCGGTCAACGACACGGCGCGCGAAGTCGGCAGTGCCCTGGGCATTGCGGTGCTCGGCAGTGTGCTCACGCAGACCTACAAGGCGGGGGTTCAGGATGCGATCGCGGGCCTCCCGCCCGCGATCGGCGCCGCCGTCGAATCCTCGATCGCCTTCACTCAATCGCCCCGAGTCGCTGAGTTTGGAGCCGCCGCCCAGTCCGTCATCGACGCCGCCAGGCAGGCCTTCCTCGATGGCGTGACGAGTGCGCTGCTGGTCGCGGCCGTGGTGCTCGTCGTGACGGCGGCGACGACCGCGACGTTCGGGCCGAAGCGCGCCGCACGCGAGGTGGCAGTCTCGTAACTTTCATAAAATGGTTGCTAACATTCATTTTATGAAAGTCAAGCCGTCCGCGCTGTTTCCCCTTCTGCGGTCTGACACACAAGGACAGATCCTTGCTGCGCTCGTGCTCAGTGAGCGTGGCGAGACGGCAGCTGATCTCGCGCGGTTGGTGGGCACGAGCCTTCCGACGGTGACGCGCGAACTCGCGCGGTTGGCCGACGCCGAGCTCCTCGTCGCCGAGTCGGTGGGCCGACGGGCTGTCTATCGACCGAACCCAGGGCATCCGTTGAGCGATGCCCTTCGCGAGATTGCGCTCTTCACCTACGGGCCGCAGCCGGTGATCGCTAGCGAGTTGGCGACTGTGCCGGGTATCGCTCACGCCGCGATCTTCGGTTCATGGGCTTCGCGACGACACGGCGAGCCCGGGCCGCCGCCACGAGACATCGACGTGCTTGTTGTGGGTGACCCCGATCTGGATGAGTTGTACGACGCTCTGCGCCGAGTCGAGCAGGTGCTTCGTCGCGAGGTGAACGTCACCACGATGACACCGGAGCGCTGGGCCGCTGTGGATGACCCCTTCATCGAGACCGTACGTGCGCGACCATGGGTCGATTTGGCCGTCGACACGAGGGGCGCACATGACGTGGCAGCAGGGCATCGCAGTCATCGACCAGCTTCTGTCCAAGGGTGAACTCGAGAGGGTGGGCCCGAATCCCGAGTTTGCGGTAGCCACACTCGCACTGTGCGACAAACACATCGCTACGGCGCAGTCGTCGCTGGAAAGCGAACCCGTGGCGGCGGTGGCGGTGGCCTACGACGCGGCTCGCAAAGCCCTCGTCGCTCTCTTGCTCGCGCAAGGGTTGCGGCCAACGCACCGGGGTGGTCATATCGCTGTCACCGACGCGGCGAGTGCCCAGCTCGACCCACCCAGTCGCATCGGCCGCCAAGTCGACCGCATTCGCCGGCTCCGCAATAACAACGAATACCCCGACGTTGCATCGCGCGAAGCGTCTGTCGACGATGCCGCTGACGCGATCGACATTGCACGGCAGGCCGTAGAGGCGGCGCGACTGGTACTTCCCCACCTCACCCCGTTCTGAAACGTACGTACTGGCAGACTGTCGCCATGACTCGGGCCACGTCGATCACCGCGACAGGCCCGGTGCGTGCGGTGCACGGCATCACGCTCGGCGAGGTGCAGGTGCGACCCAAGAACATCGAGGGCACGGGCACGCCGATGCTGTGGTGGACTCTCACCGCTCGCACCTGGAGCCCGTGGCTACCCGTGCTCGCCTTCGTGATCGAGCACGAGCGCGGGCTCGTGCTCTTCGACACCGGCCAGAGCCCCGACTCGCTCACCGACCCCGACTACTATCCGGGCGGGCTCCTCGGCTGGGTTTATCGTCGGCAGGCGCGCTTTCGTGTGAGTGACGAGCAGACGCTGCCCGCGCAGCTGGCCGCGCTCGGGTTTGCTCCGAGTGACATCACCCACGTGGTGCTCTCGCACCTGCACCAAGATCACGCCGGCAACCTCGCCCCGTTCACTGAGGTGCCCGTGTACGCCTCGGCCGATGAGCTCGCGCTACTCGAGCAGAAAACACCCGAGCTGCACGGGGTGCTGTCGAAGAGCATCCCGCCCCCCGGTGTCACACTCACGCCCGTGACGTTCGCCGACGCTGACGACGAGGTCGATCTCTTCGGTGATGGTTCGCTCGTGCTCTTGCCGACCCCCGGTCACACCCCGGGCTCCATGAGCCTGCTGATTCGCCGACCGGATGATGCACCCCTGCTGCTCGTCGGCGACGTCACCTACGACCCCGACCTCCTGTGGCGCGGCATCGTGCCCGACGTCGGTAACCGCCGCACGCAACTCGAGACGGCGCGTCGAATCGCTTCTCTGCGCGCCGCCTCGCCAGCCTTGCTGGTTGTGGCCGCGCACGACCCCGCCGCTCTCACGGCGTTGACGAGCTAGTGCTCCGCGCTTAGGCGACCTGGCGGCGGCGGCTCATCACGAGAGCGCCGATGCCGGCAAGAGCGGCGAGCACGGCGACCGAGAGCACCCCGTCGACCGAGGTCGCACCGGTGGCAGCAAGTTCGGGGTCTTCTTCAGGCGCAGGCGCCTGCACTGGCTGGGAGATGAACATTGCCCAGGCGTTGAGGCAGTTGTCGTCCGCGTCGATGAAGTCGCCCTGGAACGTAAACGTGCCTTCCGCATCCGTCAGGTTCAGCGAATAGAAACCTTGGCACGGGTCGCCTCCCGCGCTGATCCACAACGTGTCGGCGCTGTCGAACGACGCCGTCTCGATGTAGTCGGTCGGCTCGGCGAAGAGCACCACCGCACCCGTCGTGACGTTGAGGGTGAAGATATCCCCGCCGTACGTTCCGACGTAGTACTGCCCTGTGGAGTCCTGCTCAATGAACCCCACGTCGCCAGCAGCAGGGTCTCCGATCGTGACGCTCGAGATCGTCGCGCCGGTCGCCTTGTTGACCGTGGCCATGACGCCGTCTTGATCGGCGATGCGCAACACGCCGTCGCTGTCGACGTTGAGCGCGTCACACTCGTCCATGCCGGCAGCACTGATCGGACCGACCAGGGTTGAAACGCCGGTAGACGGGTTCAGCGAGTACAGGGTGCACGCATCGTCGCCACCGTCGGCGAAGAAGTAGGCATTGCCCGTCGTCACGTCGAAGTCGGCGCCGTACTTGCCGCTGGTCGGTTGAGGCAAATCTGCGATGAAGGTCGACGTTCCTGTCGTGGGCGTCGAGTAGAGCGACTCTTCCGTGATCGAGAACAACTCGTCGGTGGCGGGCAGCTCTGCTGCAACGGCCGATGACGTGCTCAGCACGACAAGGCCAAGAGCGGCCAGCGAGGAAGCAGCAACGAGAGAACCACGGCGCATGAGAGTTCCTTTCACAATTCCGCTGAGGATAGCGTGGATTGGCGCTCCCGCACAATAGTCTTGCCCTCGACCCGCTGCGCGTCGCCCCACCCCACCTGCACTAGACTCTCCTACGGCCCACTTCCACCGGGCCAGCCACGGGCTGTGGCGCAGCTTGGTAGCGCACTTGACTGGGGGTCAAGGGGTCGCAGGTTCAAATCCTGTCAGCCCGACAAATGGAAATGAGGAAGGCTCACGCCTTCCTCATTTCCATTTCCCGGGCGTGCGACTCGGACCTGCGAGCAGGTGGGCCCCCGGCGCGAGGGGCCCCAGTCGCGGCTCCGCCGCGTCTGGGGGAGCACCAGGGACAAATCCCAACCTGCCACGCGTCGCCCCGGCGCCGAGCACCGCTCGGCGCCGCAAGCAGTTCAATCGCCGAGGCTGAGCCCGCGAAGCGCCTGTCCCAGCGGCAGAAGGTCGCGATCGATTGTCCGTTCGACGACCGACGTGTCGACTCCGAAGTACTCGTGAATGAGCACGTTACGCATCTCGACGATGGCCGACCAAGGAACCGTCGGCGCTGCGGCCCGCACCGCTTCGGGTAGATGGTTCGCGGCTTCCCCGATGACGGCGATGTACCGAATCGCTGCTTGAAACGCCATCTCGACGACCTCGGGGTCAGGGTCGTCGAATCGTTCGCGGTAGCGCTGGCATCGCTCGATCGCCTCAAGGATGTCCGCTACGCGTTCTGTCACACTTCGACTCACAGCGGCACGGCGTCCCTGAGCGCGGTGGTCGACACGCGTCCTTTCATCAGCTGCGGAGAGAACACGTCGACACTGCGACCGAGCAACTCGCGCAGCCCGACGGTGATCCCGCTTATTCGCACCAGCTCGCTGTGGGGGTGGTCGGCGATGAGATCGACCATGATGTCAATATCGCTCTCGTCGCGTGCGTCGCCGCGAGCGACGGATCCGAAGATCCTCGGGTTCACTGCCCCGAACTCTGCCAGCACACGATCGACTTCCGGCCGGTGCTGCGAGATAAGTTCTCGCGCGGTGACGCTGGCGGGGCTCGCAATAGTCATGTCACCAGGGTACGCCGCAAGCTCCGGCAGCGGGGGGAGAGCCGTCAATCTGCCAATCTCTGCCCACACCACCCGGCCCCTCTGGGGCCGGGTTTTCTTTTGCCCCCAGAACGCCGCCGAGCACGCGACCGCCCCGACCCCTGAGCCGACCGACGTCGCGCAACCCGACGAAACTACGGCGCCCCGGGCAGGCTCTCGCACGGCACCCCATCGTCATCCCCGTCGAGATTGGCGACATCGCCATAGTGCGGGAAATACAAGAGGTACCACGCATTCGCCTGAGCCCACGTCGCGAAGTCGGTGCAGTTCTTCGTGTCACCCGGATTGCTCGGCACCGGTGGTGGTGGCGGCGGTGCGGCACACGCACCGTTCTGAGCCGCGTTGTTGCTCACGACCGCGGTGCCACCGAGCACGACCGTGTGCGCCGCGCCGAGGGTGACTCGCGAGTCGTAG
>CALRMP020000076.1:0-10791 GCA_943369205.1 Gulosibacter massiliensis
CCTCGATCGCGGCGGGTTCGCGCCGCACGGCCAGCACCTCGAATGCGCTGATCGTGACACGGCGCGACGCGAGCTCAACCTCTTCGCCCGCGCGCACGCGGTCGTACGCGCGACGCCCGTCGACCTTGATCGCGCTCACCGAGCTGGGCCGCTGATCGATCTCGCCCGTGAGCGCGCGGATGCCCGCCGCAAGCGCCTCGTCGGTCACCGCTGCGACCGCGGCGGGCTCGGCCGTGTTGACGACCTCGCCCTCGGCGTCGTCGGTCGTCGTCGCGGCGCCCAGTCGCATGGTCGTCTCGTAGGTCTTGTCGAGGCCCACCAAGTAGGTGAGCAACCGCGTGGCCGAGCCGGCTCCGAGCGTGAGCAGGCCCGTCGCCATCGGGTCGAGAGTGCCCGCATGGCCGACCTTGCGGGTGCCGAGCGCGCGGCGTGCGCGCGCGACGACGTCGTGGCTCGTGAGGCCCTGCGGCTTGTCGACGAGCAGGAGTCCGGTGGGCACGACTCCACGCTAGCGCGGGCGGGCCGCTCGATCAGTGCGGCGCTCGCGCTTAGGCTGGCGAGCATGCGCATCGGAGTCATCGGAGCGGGCGCGGTCGGCGGCCTCGTGGCCGCACTGGCCGCGCGCGCGGGGCACGAGGTGCTCGTCACCGCGCGCGGCGAGCATGCCGAGGCGATCGCTCGCGCCGGGCTGCGCGTCGACGGCGGCTGGGGTGAGTGGGTGGCGCCGGTCGAACTCGTGCACAGCATCCCGAAGGAAGCAATCGACCTGCTCGTGCTCGCGACGAAAGCGCACGACTCAGCCGCGGCGCTCGCCCCCTGGTCGGCCCACCACGGCACTCCCGTGCTCGTACTGCAAAACGGCCTGGGTGGCGAAGACGCGGTGCGACATGCCCTGCCGCACTCCCCCGTCGCGATCGGCCTCGCGCTCTTTGCCGTGAGTCTGACCGGCCCTGGCCACATCACGGTGACGGGCCCGAACGGCCTCACGCTCGGCGGCGACCCCGTCGCCGTCGCGATCGCTGGGCGGGTGCTGCGCGACGCGCTGCCCGCCGAGCTCGTGATCGCCGACGACATTCGCGGAGCCCAGTTCACCAAGCTGCTCGTCAACCAGGTCAACGCGCTGCCGGCGATCACGGGGCTGAGCGTTCAGCAGACGATCGCCGACCCAGCGTTGCGCGCCGTGCTCGCGCTCGGCATGGTCGAGACGGTGACGGTCGGCGATGCGGCGGGTGTCGCATGGGGCCGGATCGGGGCGGTGGATGCTGATGCCGTCGCCCGCGTGCGCACGGGCGGCACGCCCGCGGCCGCGGAGCTCGCCCAGCACCTCGCCGCCGGAATGGGCGACGTGCCCAACCCCGCCTCGATGCTGCAGAGCATCCGGCGAGGCCGCACGACCGAGGTCGACGCGATCAACGGCGCCGTCATCGAACTCGGGGCACAGCACGACGTGCCCACCCCCGTCAATGCCGCACTGGTTGCCCTTGTGCACGAGGTCGAGCGCTCGGGCAGGTTCCTGTCACCTGCCGGGCTAGCGCGTCAACTCTCGACGGTGACGTAGGTCTTTCGCAACTGCTCGTGAACGTGCCACACACCCGACCACCCGTCGGGCATCACGAGCGTGTCACCGGCGTGAAGCGTCACCGAGCCTTCACCGTCCGGCTATCAGGTCAGCGAGCTTCGCCGGGAGTGCCGTGCCCTCTCCCCCTCGCGCCTCGGCGCGATCAGCGGCGCCATAGGCGGCGTAAATGCCGTGGACGGCGAGCCATCTCAGTGGCTCGAACTCCCACCGCCGCGCGACATGACCAACCCACGGCAAGCGGACCAGGTCGGTATCGCGGTCAAGAATCAAGTCGGCGAGGGTGCGGCCCGCGAGGTTCGTGGCCGCGACGCCGGTTCCCACATAGCCGCCCGCCCAGCCCAGGCCCGTGCGCTTGTCGAGACCGACGGTCGCTGCCCAGTCACGCGGTACGCCCAAGACTCCCGACCAGGCATGGTCGATAGGAGCATCGACAGTCGACGGAAAAAACGTCGTCAGCACTTTCGCAAGACTCGAGATCGTCGATTCCGGGGTTGCTCCGTCAGTATCAACGCGTGATCCGAAGCGATAGGGAACACCTCGCCCTCCGATCGCAATGCGCCCGTCAGCCGTGCGCTGGGCATACATGTAGACATGGGAGTAATCGCCGAGGGTCTCGTACTCGTCCCACCCGATCTGCGCCCACACCGATTCCGGAAGAGGGTGGGTGACGATCATCGACGAGTTCATCGGCAACCAGGTGCGATGCTCTCTCGCCAGATTCGCCGTGAAGCCCTCGGTGGCTCGAATGACGTGCGGTGCCCGCACCGTGCCCGTGGCCGTGCGTGCAGCGCCCGCCGTGATTTCGTCGACGGTCGTGTTTTCGTAGATGGTGACGCCGAGCTTCTCAACCGCCGCGGCGAGGCCCTTGACGAGCTTGGCGGGATTCACCTTTGCGCAGTGCGGATTCCAGATCGATCCGCGGACGCCGTCAACGCGGATGCGCGCAGCAGATTCCTCGGCGCCCAGGACAACGAGGTCAGTGCCCGGCCAGTTCTTCTCACTCTCGGCGTGCTCACGCAATCGCGCCAACTGCGAGGCAGTGCGGGCGACTGTCAGCTCTCCGCCTTTCCGTGCGTCGGCATCGATACCCTCGGCAGCCATGACCGCCAGCACCTCATCGACTGTGGCGTTCAGGGCGAGCTGGTGATCGATCGCCGACTGGCGACCGTGACTCTTCGCGTACCGCGCGCGCCCACCCGTGACATCACCGACAACCCACCCGGCGTTGCGGCCGGATGCTCCATACCCGGCAAACCGCGCCTCGAGAATGACGATGCGCAGTGATGGGTCGAGCTTCTTGAGGTAGTAGGCGGTCCAGAGTCCGGTGTACCCCGCGCCCACGATGCACACATCAGCGTCGTGGTCGCCCGGCAAGCTGGCACGCTGAGCAGGAAGACCGATCTGCTGCCACCAAAACGACACGTCACCGTTGCGGGCTGCGCTCACTCCTGAACTCATGGGCTTATGCGTCTTCGTCAGAAACGAACTCGGCAATCGTGTTTCCATCGATCACATTGTCTGCGATCAGACCGTAGCCGACCAGCGTGGCGTTCATGGGAGCCCTTTCTGACGCGACAGCTACGCCTGAGCCGCACGCGCTGGCACCTGTGACGTACGCCGGTCGAACATCAAGTATTCCACCACTGTACGGCAAGTCAAGTAGCATGCTGGCTATGTCCAGCAGACGGGCTGCGCATACGCACCGCAATGAAGGATGGGATCACCGTGCCGGATCACCGAATCCCGGAAGAGCGAAACGCATCCGAAAGAACTCGCGACTACCGGCGACAGAAGGGGCTATCGCTGCGTGAGCTCGCTCGCCGAGCCAACGTGAGCGCGAGCTTCGTTCAACAGCTCGAGAGCGGCCAATCGAACGCGAGCATTGCATCGCTGCAGAAGATCTCGGCCGCCTTGGGCGTGTCGATCGCCCAGCTTCTCGCTCCCCACACCGAGCCAACGCGCGGAGTGCTCCGCGCTCACGAGCGACCGATCTACTCCACCGAGAACGGGGCCGTCAAATACGTGATGAGCCTGCCGCCCATCGCCGACGTCGAGATCTACCAAGTGGTGTTCTCCCCCGGCGGCTCGACGGGCACCGCCAACTACTCTCACGACAACTGCCAAGAGTTCTTGATTGTCACGAGCGGAACCGTCGCCCTGTGGCTCGAGGAGCAGAAGTATGTCATGGCGGAAAACGACAGCATCGAATACCGCAGCTCCACTCCGCACCGAGTCGTCAACGAAAGTGACGCCCCCGCGACAGTGATCTGGGTTACTGGCCCCGACCTTCCCGCCGGCCGATAGCGTCGGCCGAGCGCGAGCTCGGGGTTACAGCATCGACTTGGTGTGCCAGACCGTCTTCGTCTCGACGAACGCCGAAATGCGCTCGAGTGCCGGGCGCGGGATGCCCGCCACGGGCGTCACGACACGCTTGAGGGTCTCTGCCGCCGCGAGCTGAAGGTCGACCCAGCTCGCGCCCCTCGGGCCCTCGAGCGAGCCGGCTCCGGAAAGGTCGAGCGCGTTGACGTCAGCGTGCGCAGCGAGCCACGGCATGATCTCCGCCGGCGAGCCCGTGAGCATGTTGATGACGCCCCCCGGAACATCGGAGGTCGCGAGCACTTCGCTCAGCGAGATGGCCGATAGAGGCGCGCGCTCGTCGGCGACGACGACCACGGTGTTGCCCGTGAGCACGATCGGCGCGATGACCGACACGAGCCCGAGGAGTGAGCCGCCCGTCACGCCCTGCGGTGCGACCGCGGCGACGACACCCGTCGGCTCGGGCACCGAGAGGTTGAAGTAGGGCCCCGACACAGGGTTCGCGTTGCCCGCGACCTGCGCGTACTTGTCAGCCCACCCGGCGTACCAGACCCAGACGTCGATCGCGAGATCGACCTGTGCGGTTGCCTCGGCCGCCGAGACCCCTTCGCTCGAGGCGATCTCGTCGACGAACTGCGCGCGACGCCCTTCGAGCAACTCCGCGATGCGGTAGATCACCTGGCCACGGTTGTAGGCCGTGGCGCCCGCCCAGCCGCCCACCGCGGCGCGCGCGGCGACGACCGCGTCGCGGGCATCTTTGCGCGAAGCCTTCGCGGCGTTGGCGAGAAAGTCGCCCGAGGCCGACACGACCTCGTAGGTGCGTCCGCTCTCACTCCGCGGAAACTTGCCGCCGATGTAGAGCTTGTACGTCTTGGGCACAGCGAGCCGACTCACTTCGCCACCACCTTCCGGGTCTTCTTGGCTGATTTCGCCGACGGAGTAGATGCCGGGGCGGTGGATGCTGCGCTCAGCGCTGCAGGAGCATCCCACCCGCTCGCCTCCAGGTAGGCGGCGAGACCGTGGCGTCCGCCTTCACGGCCGTAGCCCGACTCTTTGTAGCCACCAAACGGTGACGCGGGGTCGAAGCGGTTGAAGGTGTTCGCCCACACGACGCCCGCCTTGAGCTGGTCGACGACGGCCAGCATGCGGCTGCCCTTTTCTGTCCAGATGCCCGCCGAGAGACCGTAGGGCGTGTTATTCGCCTTCGTGATCGCCTCGGCGGGGGTGCGGAAGGTGAGCACCGAGAGCACGGGGCCGAAGATCTCTTCGCGCGCGATCGTGTGGGCGGCGCTGACCTTCGTGAAGATGGTCGGCGCGTACCAGAAGCCCTTGTCGGGGATGCGGCAATCGGCTGTCCAGCGCTCGGCGCCCTCGTTCTCGCCCGTGTCGCTCAGCGTGCGGATGCGTTCGAGCTGTGCGGCCGAGTTGATCGCGCCGATGTCAGTGTTCTTGTCAAGCGGGTCGCCCATGCGCAGCGTCGAGAGCCGCGCCTTGAGGCGGTCGATGACCTCGTCGTGCACGTTCTCTTGCACGAGCAAGCGTGAGCCCGCGCAACACACGTGCCCCTGGTTGAAGAAGATGCCGTTGACGATGCCCTCAATCGCTTGGTCCATCGGGGCGTCGTCGAAGATGATGTTGGCCGCCTTACCGCCGAGCTCGAGCGTGAGGCGCTTGTTCGTTCCGGCGACCTGGCGCGCGATCATCCGGCCGACACCGGTCGAACCCGTGAAGGCCACCTTGTTGACGTCGTCGTGCGTGACGAGCGCCTGACCGGTCGGGCCGGGGCCCGTGACGATGTTGACAACACCCTTGGGCAGGTCGGCCTGCTGCAGAATCTCGGCGAACAACATCGCCGTGAGCGAGGTCGTCTCGGCGGGCTTGATGACGACGGTGTTGCCCGCGGCGAGAGCCGGGGCGATCTTCCACGCGAGCATGAGCAGCGGGAAGTTCCACGGAATCACCTGGCCAACGACACCGAGCGAGCGCGGGCTCGGCCCGAGCCCCGCGTGCTCGAGCTTGTCGGCCCAGCCGGCGTAGTAGAAGAACCACGCGGCCACGAGCGGCACGTCGACATCGCGCGTCTCGCGAATGGGCTTGCCGTTGTCGAGACTCTCGGCGACGGCGAGTTCGCGCGAGCGCTCTTGGACGAGCCGCGCGATGCGGAAGAGGTACTTGCCGCGATCACTGCCCGACATGCGAGACCACACGTTCTCGTACGCGCGTCGCGCCGCGCGAACGGCCGTGTCGACGTCACCGGCTGTGGCCTGCGCGATGCTCGCGATGACCTCTTCGGTCGCGGGCGAGATCGTGTCGAAGACGTCGCCGTGGCCATCGACGAATTCGCCATCGATGAAGAGGCCGTACTGCGCCTTGAGGTTCAGAATGCTCGGCGACTCGGGGGCCGCTGCGTACTCGAGAAAGGCCATGATCTAGTCCACCGTCACGTAGTCGGGGCCACTGTAGTGACCGGTTCGCATCTTTTGGCGCTGCAGCAACACGTCGTTGACGAGGCTCGAGGCGCCGAACCGCCACAAGTGCGGCGTGAGCCACTCTTCGCCGACCGTCTCGGCCACCGTCACGAGGTAGCGCACGGCATCTTTCGACGAGCGGATTCCGCCGGCCGGCTTCATGCCCACCTTCTCGCCCGTGATGCGGTGCCAGTCGCGAATGACCTCGAGCATGAGCAACGTGACGGGCAGCGTCGCCGCGGGGCTCACCTTGCCCGTCGAGGTCTTGATGAAGTCGGCTCCGGCGAGAATCGCGAGCCAGGATGCCCGCTTGACGTTGTCGTAGGTCTGCAGCTCGCCTGTCTCGAGAATGACCTTGAGGTGAGCGCTCGAGCCGTCGGGCCGCGCGCACGCCTCTTTCACGGCGACGATCTGGTCGAACACGACGCCGTACCGACCGCTCAGGAAGGCGCCGCGGTCGATGACCATGTCGATCTCATCGGCTCCGGCGGCGACGGCGTCGCGCGTGTCGGCGAGCTTGATGGCGAGGCTCGCACGCCCCGAGGGGAACGCCGTCGCGACAGCCGCGACACTCACGAGGCCCTTCTCGGGGTCACCGTGGCGGGCACCGAGCGCCTCGACCGCGTAGGGAACCATGTCGCCGTAGACACACACCGCCGCGACACTCGGAGTCGAGGGGTCAGTGGCATCGGGCGTGATCGCTTTTGCGACAAGCGAGCGCACCTTGCCGGGGGTGTCGGCACCCTCGAGCGTCGTCAAGTCGCACGTGCGAATGATGGTGTCGAGGGCCCAGGCCTTCGACGTGGTCTTGATCGAGCGCGTGCTGAGGCCCGCGGCGCGCTGCTCGAGGCCGACAGCGTCGACGCCGCTGAGGCCTTCGAGGTGCAACCGCAAAGCCGTCTCGGTGAGATCGCCGCCGAGCAAACGCTCGGCGCGATCCGTCGGCGCGAGTCCGACGGGATGAGTGATGGTCATGAGGCATCCTCTCGAAAAGCGGTGGCCGAGGCGTGCTCGTGGTCGTGGTCGTGGTGGTCGTCGGGGTGTCCGAGCAAGGCGCGTGCGGTGTGCTCGTCGGTCACGAGCACCGAGCAGAGACCGTGCGTCACGATGGCGCGCGTGACCGGGTGCTTGGCCTCACCGCCGATCACGAGAATGCTCGTGCGCGATGCGCGGAGTTCTTCGAGGCTGAGGCCCAGAGTGCGGGCATCCAATTCGGGGTCGGCGATCGTGCCGTCGGCCGTGATGTAGCGACCAATGACGTCGCCCACGGCCCCGCGTTCGACGAGCCGCGTGATGTCGGCGGGCGTCAAGTAGCCGCTGTCGACGTGCACCGAACTCGTGTCGGCGACGCCCGCGCTGTAGAGGTAGGCGCTCGCTCCGCGGGCCATCTGCACGACGCCGCTCACGGTGCGGTCGCCCTCGATCGCGCGCTTGGTTTCCAGGCGCTCGAGAATGGCGGGTGTCGGCAGCAGCGTGGCTTGGCCGCCCGCCTTCTGCGCGATCATCACGGCCGTGCTCGCGGCGGTGCCGGGGCGCTTGCTGAGGCTGACGCCTCCGTTGATTTGCACGACGCTCACGCCGGTCGACCAGCCAACCGGCAGCGCTTCGGCCACCTGGTGCAGTGTGCGACCCCAACTGACGCCGAGCAGGCGCGGAATCGGGCGGTGGCTCACGAGGTAGTCAGCGGCGGCTTCGGCGACGCGAGCCTGGAGTTCGACCTCGTCGAGCGGCGCGGGAACAACCACGGCATCGTTCAACGAGAACCGCGCGGTTAGTTCGCGCTCGAGGGCTAGGCGCCGGGCACGCGGGTGCACAATCTCGATGCGAATGATGCCGCGTTCGCGCGCCTGAGCGAGCAGTCGGCCAACCTTCCACCGCGTCACGCGCAAAATCGCGCCGATCTCGTCTTGCGTCTTGTTCTCTTCGTAGTAGAGCTCAGCGGCGCGCACAGCGAGCAGCTCGTTGGCTGCGGCGTTGTCGGCGGGCACGATGACACAGCTCCTCATGGTCGACGGCGGGTGCTCCCCCAGGCTAGGCGCGGGCCGTGCGCACATCAACAAATGTTGCGCTTCTGCTCATATGAGCAGAGGCCCACGGCAGCGCTCGAGAACGCGGCGACCGGGCTCGACGGTGATCGCTACGCTGAGAACAACCGTGGGGCCGGTATCTGGTGCCTCTCATCGCCCGAAAGGACCAGCTCTGTGACCGACTACGCCCTCGCCGTCGACCTGGGCGGCACGAAGGTCGAAGCCGCGCTCGTCGACGCCCACGGAAACCTGCTCGACGCATCGCGCCACCGTCGTCCGACCGGGGCCGACTCGTCGTCGACCGAGCTCGCGGCCGCGGTCACCGATGCGGTTCGGGATGCCCTCTCCGCCCTCCCCGCCGACGCGACACTCCTCGGCGCCGGCATCGGAAGTGCTGGCCCCATCGCCGGCACGACGGGCAACGTCTCCCCGCTCAACCTCGCAGCCTGGCGTGACTACCCGCTCGGCGCGCTCGTCGGCGAGCAGGTTCCGGGGCTGCCCGTCGCGCTGCGCATGGACGGCATCTGCATCGCCCTTGCCGAGGTCTGGCTGGGCGCCGCGGAGGGCGAGACGAACGTCATGGGCATGATCGTGTCGACCGGAGTCGGGGGCGGCCTCATTCTCGGCGGCCGCGTCATCGCCGGCCCGACCGGCAACGCCGGGCACATCGGTCACGTCGCCATCGCGGGCCACGACGAGGTCTGCGCGTGCGGTGCACGCGGGTGCCTCGAAGCCGTGGCCTCCGGGCCGCGGTCGGTTGCCTGGGCGCGCGAGCGTGGCTTTGCGGGCGAGACGGGCGAGCACCTGAGCGAGGCGGCGCGCGCGGGCGACGCGACAGCGCGCGCGGCGATCGAGAGGTCAGCGACCGCCGTCGGCCGAGCCATCGCGAGCGCGAGCGCCCTCGTCGACCTCGACGTCGTCGCTATCGGCGGCGGCTTCAGCCACGTGAGCGACGACTACATCGACCTCGTGCAGGCGGCCGTGCGCGAGCACAGCGACTTCGGCTTCGTGACGAAGACGCGCGTCGTGGCCTCGGGCTTGAGCGGTGAGGGCCCCCTCATTGGCGCGGCGGCGCTCGTGCACCGCGCCGACCTCATCGGCTAGCGCCGAATGAGGCTCATCGGCTAGCGCCAGGCCCCTCCACCCGCGCGAGCTCGTCGTCAACCATCCCGCGTCGCGCGAGCAACGGCACGGCGATGAGGTTCGCGAAGGCCAGGGTGAGCAGCACCGCGAGCGCAGGGGTCCAACTGCCCGTGACATCGCGCAGGGCGCCGAGCAGCAGGGGCGCGAACGCGGCAATGGCATAGCCGACCGTCTGCACGGCGCCGCTCACCGTACTTGCCATGGCTGGGGTACGGCTGCGCAGAGCAAAGAGCGCGAGGCAGGTGGGGAAGGTGATGTAGCCGAGCCCGAGGCAGATCATCCAGAACAGCGTCGCCGCTTGCGGAGCCAACAAGAGCCCCGCGTAAGCCGTGCCGAAGAGCACCGTCGAGGCGACGAGCATCGGGGTCGGCGTGCGCAAGCGGGCGGCGAGTACGGGGCCGATGAACGCGAGCGGAAGCCCGAGGAAGCCGAGAAGCGCGAGTAAGGCTCCTGCTTCGGCCTCGCCGACGCCCGCGATCTCGCGCAGCATGGGCGGCAAGAGGGCATAGCCCGCATAGGCCGAGATGCTCGAGACCGTGAACGGAATCGCGATGCCCCACAGCGTCGGTGAGCGCAGAAGCGCAGAGCGACGCGGTCGCGGGCCGTGCGGCGGCAGATCGATCGACGCTGCTCGTCGGGCGCGGTGTGAGCGCACTTCGCGCACCGCGAGCACGATCCAGGGCACGGCGGCCACGGCTACAAGCGCCGCCCAGACCGCGAGCGACAGGCGCCAGTCGGCGAGCTCGGCAAGCGGCACGGCGACAAGCGGCGGCACAGCCGCACCGATCGACATGATCATGGCGTAGGCCGCCGTCATGGCGCCGATGCGTTGAGGAGTGACCTTCTTGACCGCGGCGGGCAACAGCACGTTGCCGAAACCCGCGCCGAGCAACAACACGAGCGTGCCGATGAGCAGCATCGTGTAGTCGACCGCCGCGGCGCGAACCAGGTGACCGGCGATCATGGCGAGCATCGCAAGCAGCAGCGTCGGCTCGAGCTGCAAGCGGCGCGCGAGTCGCGGTGCGAGCACGCCGGCGAGGGCGAAGGCGATCGGGGGCGCCGTGCCGAGCGCGCCGAGTGCGAGGGCGCTCAGGGGGATGTCGGCATCGATGCGCGCCGCGAGAGGCGAGAGCGCCGCGACCGGCAAGCGCATGGTGGCAGCGATGAGCACGATCGCGACGATGCCGAGCACCAGGTCCGATCGGCGGCCTGCGGGAGCGGCGGTCACTTCATCAGCTTAGGCTCCGGCACCGCGGCC
>CALRMP020000077.1:0-10163 GCA_943369205.1 Gulosibacter massiliensis
CAGTGCCGTCGACGTCAACCTCACGAGCGTGTTTCTCGTGACGCGCGCCGTGATTGCGGGCATGCGGTCGCAGGGCTGGGGGCGCGTGATCAGCGTCGCCTCGACGACGGGTGCGGTGCAGGCCGCGCGCGACGACCTCGGCTACGCCACCGCGAAGGCCGGCGTGCTCGGCTTCACGCGCGGCCTCGCCGTCGACGAAGCGCGGCGCGGCATCACCGTGAACGCGGTCGCGCCCGGCTGGATCGCGACGGCCTCGCAACTCGAGCAGGAGGCGCAGGAGGGCGAGCTCGTTCCGCTCGGCCGCAGCGGCCGGCCCGACGAGATCGCGAGCACGATCGCGTGGCTCGCATCCCCCGGCGCGAGCTACATCACGGGCCAGTTGATCGTGGTCGACGGCGGCAACGGCATCGCCGAAGAACGCCGCCCCGGCCTCTGGAGCTAGCCGACCCGCCGTAGGCTGGCGGGATGCGCCTCGTCATCGCCCGCTGCTCCGTCGACTACGCGGGCCGGCTCAGTGCGCACCTGCCCTTGGCCACGCGCCTGCTCATTCACAAGAGCGACGGCAGCCTGCTCGTGCACGCCGACGCGCTCAGCTACAAGCCGCTCAACTGGATGAGCCCGCCGTGCACGCTCGTCATCGACGAGCCCGACGACGACCAGCGCGAGGCCGGGGTGCTCGAGCTGTGGCGGGTCACCCACGCGAAGACCGCCGACCTGCTCGTCGTAAGCATCCACGAGGTGCTGCATGACTCTGCGCACGAGTTGGGCGTCGACCCCGGCTTGCAGAAAGACGGCGTCGAGGCTCACTTGCAGAAACTGCTGGCCGAGCACATCGAGCTGCTGGGCGAGGGCTACTCGCTCGTGCGCCGCGAGTACATGACGGCGATCGGGCCGGTCGACATTTTGGCGCGTGACGCGAGCGGAGCATCCGTCGCCGTCGAGATCAAGCGGCGGGGCGGCATCGACGGTGTCGAGCAGTTGACGCGGTACCTCGAGCTCATGAATCGCGACCCGCTGCTTGCCCCCGTGGCCGGCGTGTTCGCCGCGCAAGAGATCACGCCGCAGGCGAAGACGCTCGCCGAAGACCGCGGAATTCGCTGCCTGCTGCTCGACTACGACGCGATGCGCGGGCTCGACGACGGGGTTGCGCGACTCTTCTGAGGTAGAGCGAGGTGAGCGCCCCCCTGTTCTGGGGGTGTGTCGAAGCGCTCCCGGGCCTTGATCTTCAGTCACCTCCCTGAGTGAATGGTTAGTGTTGCTTTTTGCCACACAGTAGGGACCCGACCCTTAATGCCTTCTTACCCGAGACGACTTCGCTATGCCGCCATTGCGGCTGCCGTCGCGACCTCGAGCGTGCTCGCCTTCGCCGGCACGACCGTCAGCGCGTCGACCGCGTCGCAAGCGCCATCGGCCTGCGCCAACGCAACCATCGAAAACGGGTCGTTCGAGAACCCGGTGATTCCGGCCAACTCATTCCGGCAGCCCAACGAGTCAACGGTTCCCGGGTGGGAGACGACCGCCACGGACGGCCTCATCGAGATTTAGCGAGCTCCCTTCAACGGGGTGCCCGTTCCCGCGGGGTCGCAATTCGCCGAAATCAACGCAACGCAGATCGCGAGCCTCTACCAGGACTTTGCAACCACGCCGGGTGAGACGATCCGCTGGGAGATGCAACACCGCGGGCGCACCGGTGTCGACGTCATGGAGGTGCGCCTCGGGACCCCGAGCGGCACGCTGACGGTGCAAACGACGATCGCGAACGGGCAGACCTGGCGCACCTACTCCGGGCTGTACACGGTTCCGGCTGGCCAAACGATGACGCGGCTCTCATTCAACTCGATCAGTAGCGCGAACGGCAGCCCGTCGTTCGGCAACTTCGTCGAGGCTGTCTCGGTCACCTCGGGCGCATGCGTCGTGACCACCAAGAGTGTTGTCCCGCTCTCCGGCAGCGACATCGTTCGCCTCGGCGACACCCTGCAGTACTCGATCGTCGCGACCAACCAGGGCGCGAGCGCGGCCTCGTTGTCCTCCGTGATCGACACCCTCCCCGTCGGCGTCTCGCTCGTGCCGGGAACGATCGAGGTGACGCAGGGTGCCAGCACAGTGCCCGCTACCGATGCGGCGGGCGACGACCTCGGCGAGTACGACGCGGCGTCACGCGAGGTGCGCGCACGCGTGGGCGCTGGTGCGTCGAGCGCGGTTGGCGGCACCCTCGCGGCAGGAGCATCCGTCACCGTCACCTTCGATGTGATCGTCGACTCGGTGACCGCATTGCCCTCGGTCGACAACACCGCGACCGTTGACTTCACCGACACGCTGTCAAGCCAATCGCGGGTCTCAACCTCGAACACCACGACGACCGCCATCACTCCAGATGCCCCGGCCGTGTCGATCGTCACCTCGGGCGCAGTCACCCCCACCGAAAACCAGGCCGCCGCGAAGGAGGGCGACTCGATCGCGTGGAGCTACGTCGTGACGAACACCGGCAACGTGCCGCTCACCGACGTCACCGTCAACGACCCTGAAGGCGGCACCATCACGTGCGTGCCCACCACCCTCGGCGTCGGCGAGAACGCCACCTGCACCGGCACCGCCACGCACACCGTGACCCTCGCCGACCTCGGCGTGGGCTCCGTCTCGAACGGCGCGACCGCTAGCGCGCTGCCGCCCTTTGGCGCAGCATCCATCGAGTCGACGGAATCGGTCGCGAGCATCAACACCGTCGCCCTCGCTCCCGCGATCGCGGTGACCGTCTCGCACGACAATCTCAGCGAGCCCGAGCCCGGGGCCGAGATCGTGGCGGGTCACCAGCTGCGGGCGAACTTCGTCGTGACCAACACGGGCAACTCCGTGCTCGAAGATGTCGTCGTCATCGACCCGATGTTCGGTGCCGTCACGTGCCTCGATACGACTCTTGACCCGGGCGAGTCGACCACCTGTGTCGCTGACCACCTCTACACGGTGACCGACGATGATGCCGTCGCGGGCAGCATGTGGCGCACCATCACGGCGACCGGAGAAGCGGCGCTCGGCGTGGCGAGCACCTCGGTTTCTGACGAGCAGACGGTCGGTCTCGACGTCGTGCTCGATCTGCCGACCCTGCCCTTGCCCGAGCCCGAACTGCCGACCCTCGCCTTCACCGGCACCGAGCTTGACCGGCCGTTGACGATTGCTTTCGGGCTCCTCCTCGCGGGCCTGCTCGCGCTAGGAACCTCGCGCCTCGTCGTCATCGGGCGGCGTCGTCAAGGCTCGACGGCACGCTGATCGGCGTCAGCGCTCTCAGCGAGGCGGCCCTTCTCGGCTGCGCCACCTAGGCTCGGCACGTGCACCCTTACACGGCGATCTTGCTCGACCTCGATGGCACGATCACCGATTCGGCGCCCGGTATCACTGACACTCTCGCCTACACGTTCGAGGCGCTCGGGCGAGAAGTGCCCGACGCCGCTGAACTGCTGCGTTACGTCGGCCCACCCATTCTCGATTCGTTTCGCGACCGCGCGGGCATGACCCTGGCTGAGCGCGAGCGGGCCCTCGAGATCTATCGCGCGCGCTACCTCGACCGTGGGGCTTACGACGCGACCCTATTCCCGGGCATGGGCCTACTCGTGGCCGACATCGCCGCGGCGGGCATTCCGCTCAGCCTCGCCACGTCGAAGCCCGAACTGCCAGCGACACTCATGCTCGAGCACTTCACGATTGCGCACCACTTCGACCTCATCACGGGAGCCTCGGCCGACGAAGTGCGCAGCACGAAGGCCGATGTCGTCGCCGAGGCCCTGATTCGCTTGCGGGCGATGGATGCTGACCTCACGCGCCCGATCATGGTTGGCGACCGCGTGCACGATATTGAGGGTGCGGCCGCCCACGGTATTCCGACGATCGCCGTGTCGTGGGGTTACGGCCCCCCTGAGGAGTTCGCGCACGCCCGCGCCATCGCCCATACCGTCGATGAGTTGCGCGCCCTGCTCGGTCTGTAGCGCGCTCAGCGCGCGAGGCGCTCGACCACGGCGCCAAACACGCGCGGAAGCGCAACGGCAGCCGGCACGATGAGCCCGCGAGCGGGCGAGGTTGCGGCGGCGAGCAGCCCGGCGGTCAGCACGCGAAAGTCGCGCGTCGACCGCGCCCACGCGCGCTCGTAGCCCGCGAGCGACCCGGCGGCGAGGCACTCGGCCAGCACCTGAGCTTGGGCGAGGCCGACGCGCAGGCCTTCTCCGGTGAGAGCATCCACGTAGCCCGACGCGTCGCCAACCAACGCAACGCGGCCGCTCGTACGGGCCTGCGTGCGCTGGCGCAGCGCGCCGGCCCCGCGCAGTGTGCTCGCTTCGTCTGCTCCACCCAGGCGGTCGCGCAGCTCAGGAGCCTGCTCAATCGCCGACGCGAGGTCGAGCGGCCGCGGCGCCAGCACAGCGACCCCGACCGTGTGCTCGTCGACCGGCGTGACATAGAGCTCAGCCTCGGGCAGGTAGGTGACCTCAACGAGGTCGCTCCACGGTGCGACGGCGAAGTGCTGCCGCAACCCGAAGCGCCGGCCGTCGCGACGCGTCGCGCGCGCGGGCCGGTCGAGCCCGGCGAGCGACCGCACGGTTGAGTGCAGGCCGTCGGCACCGATGAGCCAGCGCGCACGCATCCCGCCGACCGCCACATGATCAGAGCCCTGCACGACGGCGTCGACGCGTTCGTGCCGCGTCTCGATGCCGACCTCGGCGGCGCGGGCACGCAGCGCATCGTGCAGCACCGTGCGGCGCACTCCCCGGCCGGATGCCGAGCGGTAGCGATGCGTGACCGCGCGGCGAGCATCCTGATACCGGATGCCCCGCAGCGGATGCCCCGGCGGGTCGACCCCGAGGCGGGCCAACGCGGCAAGCGCCCCGGGCATGAGCCCTTCACCGCACGCCTTGTCAATTGTGCCCGCGCGCGGTTCGAGCACGACCACGGTCAGGCCGCGCGCTCGTAGTTCGAGCGCCGTTGCGAGGCCGATCGGGCCGCCGCCGGCGATGATCACATCGGCGTCGAGCGTCGTCATGCGGACTTCAGGGCGGCGAGCGCGCGGTTCTCGGTGGGGATCCGGAAGGCCAAGAGCAGAATCGCGTTGAGCACCGTGAACACGATTGCGGTGATCCAGGCCGAGTGCACGAGGGGCAACGCAATGCCTTCGATCGCGACGATCCAGTAGTTGGGGTGGCGCAGCCACGGCCAGCGGTAGGGGCCGCGCGTGACACGCGACGCGCCCGGCACGACGATGACCCGGGTGTTCCACTGGCGGCCGAGCGAGGCGATCACCCAGTAGCGACCCGCCTGGCACAGCAACGCGATGACGAGCATGGGCCAGCCGAGCGCGCCGATGAACGGGCGGTCGAGCAGCACGACCTCGGCGATGCAGGCAAGCAGCAAGCCCGTGTGAAGCACCACCATGAACGGAAAGTGCTTCTGCCCGTGCTCGACGCCGCCCTGCGCGAAGGCGTGGGCGGCGTTGCGCTTCGAGATGACGAGCTCAACAAGGCGCTCAACGCCCGTCGCGAGCACCAGGGCGATGTACAGCACAACACTCATGACCACTCCAACAAGACGATTTCGGCGGTGACCCCGGGGCCCAGGGCGAAGAGCACCCCTCGCGTGCCGGCCGGGCGGGCACCTCCCTCGGCGAGCACGTGCAGCACAGCGGCTGATGACATATTGCCCGCGCGCGCCAGCACGGCCCAACTCGTTGCAAGGGCGGCAGGGGCGAGCTCGAGCGCGGCACTGAACGACTCGAGCACGCGCGGACCACCCGGATGCGCGATCCAGTCGTCGACGTCGGCGCGCGTCCAACTGGCTTCGGCGAGCAGTTCATCAACCACGGCCGCGAAGTGGCCGTCGATGAGCGCGGGCACGCCCGCTGCGAGCATGAGCCGGAATCCGCTCTCGCCGATGCGCCAGCCGATCATCTCGGCACTCTCGGGGTAGAGGGCACTGCGGCTGCCGACGACGTGGGCGCGCGGCTCGGCGGCCGCGAGCGCCGCGGGGTGGGCATCCCCCACCATCACGACCGCGGCGGCGCCGTCACCGAAAATTCCGGTTCCGACAACGTTTGCCATCGAGGGGTCGTCCCACTGAAGAGTCAGGGAACACAGTTCGACCGAGACGAGCAGGGCGACGCCATCCGGATGCCCGGCCAAGTAGTCGGCCACGCGCGCGAGCCCCGCCGCCCCCGCGACGCAGCCCAGCCCGAAGCTCGGCACGCGGCGCAGATCGGAGCGAAAGCCCATGCTTGTCGCGAGCTGCGCGTCGAGCGACGGTGCACCGAGCCCGGTGACGGTCGTGAAGAAGAGGTGATCGACCTCGTCGACGCGCAACCCCGCCTCGGCGAGCGCCGCCGTCACGGCTCGCTCGGCGAGCGGCAGCGCGAGCTCGGCGAAGAGCGCATTGGTCGCCGTGAAGCCCTCGATGCCGCGATACTCCGCGAGCGGAAGCGCGAGATGCCGGGTGTCGATGCCACTCGCCGCGTGAATCCGCCGCATGACCGCGCGCGCGGCGGGGTCGTTCGTCATGCCGCTGGCCAGTTCAGCAGTGATGTGTTGTTGCGTTGTCACGTGCTCGGGCAACACCGGTGCCACCGCGAGAATTCGAGCCATGGGCGAATAATGACACAGCAGTCTGCACTGGTTCGCAGGGTTGACAAACCCGCGCGCGAGTAGTGTCAACTCGTCGTATCGTTCATCGTCGAACCCCTGCGGGAGGAACCGAAGTGGCACCCACCATGGCCGAACTCGAATCGTCGTTGCGCGACGTGCGCGACGGCGCCGAGCGCTGGGTGCGCATGACGCTGAGTGAGCGGCGCGCGGTGTTGCGCGAGGTGCGAGCGGCGACACTGGCGGCCGCACCCGCCTGGGTCGACGCAGCGTGTGCCCTCAAGGGCATCGACACCCGTTCTCCGGCCGCGGGCGAGGAGTGGTCAAGCGGGCCGTATTCCGTCATCACCGCGACGAGCGCGATCGAGAAGACACTCCGGATGCTCGAGAAGGGCCGTTCGCCGATCGACGACGTCGAGCTCGGCACGGCGCCCGGCGGCCGCACGACCCTGCGGGTCTTCCCCTACCTGCCGAAAGACATCGTGCTGCAGGGTTATGAAGCCAAGCTGTGGCTGCGCCCGGGCGTCTCGCTCGACCAGGCTCGACGGGGTGTAGCGAAGGCCCTGCGCGACCCGAACCGCGAACCGCGCGTCACGCTCGTGCTGGGTGCGGGCAACCTTGTCAGCATTCCCGCCCTTGACGTTCTCACCGCGCTCTACCAAGAAGCATCGGCCGTCGTCGTCAAACTGAACCCGGTGAACGGCGCCGTCGGTGCGGCGCTCAAGCAGGCCTATGCCCCGTTCATTGAACTCGGCGTGCTGCTCATTGTCGAGGGTGACCCCACACTGGGCGCGGAGCTGATTGCTCACGATGCGATCGACCAGGTGCACATCACGGGCAGTCGTGCCACCCACGACACGATCGTGTGGGGGACCGGCGCGCAGGCCGCCAAGCGCAAGAAGGCGAACTCGCCGTTGCTCACCAAGCCGATCACGAGCGAGCTCGGCGGCGTGGGCACCGCCATCGTGGTGCCCGAAGAAGGCTGGACGTCAGAGAACGTCGACGATGTCGCCCGCAACATCGTCACGCAACGCCTTCACAACGGTTCGTTCAACTGTGTCGCGACGCAGCTCGTGGTGATCCCCGCTGCCTGGCAGCGGGCCGACGAATTCGTCGACGCGATTCGCCGCCGACTCGCCGCGGCTCCTGTGCGACCCGCTTTCTACCCGGGCGCCTCGAGTCGCCAGCTTGACGTCATCAGCGCGCATCCCGATGCCGCTGTTCTCGGCGGCGACCCCAATGTTCCCCGAACGCTCGTCGACCACCTCGACCCCTCTGACGCCGACGAGCACTTGTTTACGACCGAAACCTTCGCCCCCGTGCTTGGCATCGTTCGCGTTCCCGGTTCGCGTGAGCCTGCAGCGTTCCTCGACACCGCGATCGCCTTCGTCAACGATCGACCTGTCGGAACCCTCACCGCGGGCATCCACATCCACCCCCGCACGCGTGAAGCACTCGGAGCGCACTTCGACCACGCGGTCGCTGGCTTGCGCCGCGGCACGATCGGCATCAACGCCTGGTCGGGCACGATCTTCGGCATGCCGGGGGGCAGCTGGGGCTCTTTTCCGGGCAACACCCTCGCCGACGTTGGCAGTGGCATCGGTGTTGTGCACAACTCGCTGCTGCTCGACCCTGAGCACATCGAGCGCACGGTCGGAACCGGGCCGTGGAAGCCTTCGCCGACACCGCTCTGGTACGTCGACAACACGACGGCCCACGTGACTGCACGCCGCCTCACTCGATTCGCGGGCATCGATTCGTGGGCCATAGCGGCACCGATCGGAGCCGCTGCGATCGACAGCTACCGGAAGGGCTGAGCGTGAATGAGGCGACGCACGTCGATGTGGTCGTGGTGGGCTCGGGCTTCGGGGGCTCCGTCGCGGCACTGCGGCTTGTGGAGAAGGGCTACTCGGTCACCGTGCTCGAAGCGGGTCGCCGCTTCGCCGACGATGAGTTTGCGAAGACCTCCTGGAACCTCAAGAAGTTCTTCTGGGCACCCGCGTTCGGGCTGCACGGAATCCAGCGCATCCACTTGCTCGACGACGTCATGATTCTCGCCGGTGCCGGTGTCGGTGGCGGTTCGCTCGTCTACGCGAATACGCTCTACCGTCCGGCGAGCGATGCGTTCTTCACCGACCGCCAGTGGGGGCACATCACCGACTGGAAGGCCGAGCTCGACCCCTACTACGACCAGGCCTCGCGCATGCTCGGGGTCACGCTCAACCCGAGCATCACGCCCGCCGATGAGGTGCTGCAGAAGGTGGCCGCCGATCTTGGTGTGGCCGACACCTTTCACCTGACTCCCGTGGGGGTCTACTTCGGCGAGGGCGCGGGCGTTGAGGCACCCGACCCCTACTTCGGCGGAGCCGGGCCTGCGCGCCGCGGCTGCACCGAGTGCGGCGAATGCATGACGGGGTGCCGGCACAACGCCAAGAACACGCTCGTCAAGAACTACCTGCACCTCGCCGAGTCGGCAGGGGCGACGGTGCATGCCCTCACGACGGTCACCCGCATCGAGCAGCGGCCCGGTGGTGGCTACTCCGTGACCACGCGCCGCACCGGCAAGGGGCGCCGATCGGAGCGCACGATCACGGCCGACCAGGTGGTCATCGCGGCCGGCGCGTGGGGCACCCAGCAACTGCTGCACCGCATGAAGGCCGAGGGACACCTGCCGGGCATCTCTGATCGCCTGGGCGAGTCAACGCGCACAAATTCAGAAGCGCTCGGCGGAGCATCCACCGCCCTGCGCCACTCCCGCGGGGTCGACTACACGCGCGGCGTCGCGATCACCTCGTCGATTCACCCCGACGAACACACGCACGTCGAGCCCTGCCGCTATGGGCACGGCTCGAACGCTCTCGCTCTTCTCGCCACCCTCGCGGTGCCCGGCGGCGGCAACACGCCGCGCTGGCTGCTCTGGATCGGCCAGTTGCTGCGCCACCCCGCGCGCGTTTCGTCAATGGTGTTCGGGTTGGGCAGCTGGTCGCGCCGCACGCTCGTCGGTCTCGTCATGCAGACGCGCGACAACTCGCTCACCGTTCGCGCTGGGCGCGGGGCTTTCGGCCGTTTTCGCTTGCGCTCCAGCCAAGGCCACGGCGAACCAAACCCCACCTTCATTCCCGAGGCCAACGAGGTCTACAGCCGCATGGCTCACCACATGAACGGCTTCGCCCAATCGGGCATCAGCGAAGTCTTCGACATTCCCATGACGGCGCACTTCTTGGGCGGGTGCCCCATCGGTGACTCGGCCGAGACCGGAGTCGTCGACCCCTATCACCGCCTGTTTGGTCACGAGGGGCTGCACGTCGTCGACGGCGCGGCCATCTCGGCCAACCTCGGCGTGAACCCCTCGCTCACGATCACCGCGCAGGCCGAACGTGCTTTCGCCCTCTGGCCGAATCGCGGGCTTCCGGATGCTCGCCCCGCGCTCGGAACCGCCTACCAACCCGTGCCGCCAGTCGCCCCGGCGTCACCCGTGGTGCCTGCAGGCGCGATGGGCGAGCTGCGCCTACCCGTGTCGTTGGGCCTGCCGCGCGTGCGCTCTGGCGCCCGAGA
>CALRMP020000078.1:0-9984 GCA_943369205.1 Gulosibacter massiliensis
GCCAGTAGCGCTGCCGCTGGTCACGGGCTTTTTCGAGCTCGACGGTCGGCGCCTTCATCTCGACGATGAGCACGCCGGGCCAGTGGAGGTCCATAAAGCCGGCCGAGGTCGCGAAGTCTTCGAAGAGCGCACCAACCTCGCCACGGTCACTGCCGTAGCAGGCGAAGAGCTCGTTGAGAAAGGTTTGGGCCTCGGCCTTCTCGGTGCCCGCGAAGCCCGACCACTTGGTGACGAAGGCGGCGAGCGCCGCCTGGATCTCGAGACCGCTGCGCACGGTCAGATGAGTCGCAGCGTGTCGCCGGCGTAGTAGGTGTCGTGCATGAAGCGCTTATGGTTGCGCTCGAGGTCAGCGATGAGCTCGGTGAGCGCGAGTTCGACGTTGTGGTCGCCGCCCGACTTGCGCACGCGCTGTAGCGCCTTCTTGGCCCGGGCCAGGGTGTGCTCAAGGTTGAGCAGCACGTCGCTGATCTCGCCAAGGGCTTGCTCGCGCGCGACTTCGGCGGGGCTACGGTCGCCTGCTGCTGCGGTGCTCATGAAACCCCCTGAATGCGCGTGTCGACATAGTGCCGAACGAGGGCCAGTCTACGGCGTGGCACCGACGGGCGGCATGGTTCGAGCATCCGAGTCGGGCCAATCGCTCTAGGGTTCACAGTGTGAACGAGTCGACGAATGCACCCGCCGACGCCGGCCCCGGTGAGCCCAGCATCGAGCGCACGACGCACGGGCTTGGCCCGTGGCAGGGTGAGTGGCCGGACGACCCGCGCTACGACCCCGAGCTGCTGAAGAACGGCGACACCCGCAACGTCATCGACCGCTTTCGCTACTGGAGCATGGAGGCGATCGTCGCCGACCTCGACTCTCGCCGGCACCCGTTTCACGTCGCAATCGAGAATTGGCAGCACGACCTCAACATCGGCTCGATCGTGCGCAACGCCAACGCCTTCCTTGCCGCCGAAGTGCACATCGTCGGCCGTCGCCGCTGGAACAAGCGCGGCGCCATGGTCACCGACCGCTACCAGCACGTGCGCCACCACGACACCATCGCCGACCTCGTCGCGTTCGCCCGCGAGGCGGGCCTGCCGATCGTCGCGATCGATAACGTGCCGGGATCACGCCCCGTGGATGCTGCGCCCTTGCCGCGCGAATGCATCCTGCTCTTCGGGCAAGAGGGCCCGGGCCTCTCACCCGAAGCGCTCGCCGCTGCCGACGAGGTGATCGAGATCACGCAGTATGGCTCGACGCGCTCGATCAACGCGAGCGCCGCGGCCGCGATCATCATGCACGAGTGGGTGCGGGCGCACGCGCGCTCGTGACGGGCATCCGGTGACCGACGGCCCTTGACGGCGCTCGCCGCAGCCGATGGACTGAGCGCATGACCGCGATCACTGACGATCTGCCCGCCCAACTGATTCACGCCGAGCACGAAGGGTGGCAGGCGATGACGCGCGGCGAGGGCGGCACGCACTCGTTTCACGCGATGTTGCCCGAGGCGATCATGGTGTTTCCGGGGTCGCTCATCGAGCGCGGGGCTGTCATCGCGGCGCTCGATGGAGTGGTTTGGAGCGAGTACTCCATGACCGACCAGCGCGTGGTGCGTTTGGGCGAGCGCGCCGCGATGCTCGCGTACCGCCTACACGGAGTGCGCGACGGCAAGGCTGTCGAGCTGTGGGCGACGACCACCTACGTCTACAGCGAGGGCCGTTGGCGCGTGGGCGCGCACCAGCAGTCGCCCGCCGACGACTAACCCCGCGCGCGCCGAAGGCGAATCGGGCCCTTCGCCGTTGAGGGGTCAACGACCCTGCCGTTCTGCGTGATCTCGAGCTCGCCTGCCGCGACGAGTCGTCGCGCTGCGCGCCGGGCGGGCTCCATGAGCTCGCGCCATTCCCGAACTTCGGACGAGGACGACGCGACCGCGCGCGCCGCCTCGCTCGGGCAGATTGTCGCGTCGGCGCCGCGGCTAGCCAGCAGGTTCCGGATGCTCTCCTCCAGCGCGCGGTCCAGAGGCCGCACGCCGCGGGCGCGGCACGCATCGCTGCACCAGCGCACCGCCTCCCAGTCGCGCGCCCACCGCGCCCGCCACTCGATGCGGCGGCCGCACGACCCGCACACCTTCTCGGCACGATCGCCCGCGGACTCTTCTGCCTGCCCCCGTTGGCGCCCCATGTCGACCAGGGTGCCCGAGTCGCCTGACCCCTAGCTCCGAGGCGGCACAGCCGGCGCCGACCAGCTGCGCCCGCGCCAGTCGCGCGCGAGCAAGAGCCCGACGGCGGCGATGACGAACACCGCGAGAGCCGTGCCGCCGAACAGCAGCATCGCTCCGCCTGCTTCGTAGGCGAGCCCCGAGAGTCCGGCGGCGATGGTGGCTGCGACGAGTCCGATGCCGCGCAGCAACCCTTGGGCCGATCCCGCACGGGCGGGATCAACCGCGTGGGCCATAGCGGCCGCGGCGCCGATGAAGGCGAGCGCTTGGCCGGTCGACTCAAGAAAGCCCATGCCGGTGGCAAGGAAGGGGTTGCCGATGATGCCATAGAGCCCCACGATCGGCAGCAGAATTGCGAGACCGCGCCAGTAGGCCGAGACGCCTCCGCGTCGGTCGGCAAGACGGCCGGCCCAGCCGGCGACGAGCACGTAGGGCACCGCGAAGAGGGCGTAGCTTGCGGCGGTGAGCAAGGGGTCAGCGCCGATGTCAGCCATGTACCGGGGCCAGATGCCGTCGTAAGAACCGGTCGGCACCATGACGGCGGAGTAGAGCAGCACGATTCCGATGATGCGCGGGTTGCGGAGCAGGTCAAGGCTCGAGGCCGGCGGAGTTGCGCCGAGGCGCAACGAGCCGCCAGCATCCGTGCCGTCGAATCCCATGACGCCCGCCGCGATGCCGCCGGTCGCGGGCTCTGGTTCATCGCCGGAGTAGGCCGTCGGTCGAGCAGCCTCGCGGAAGCCGACGAGCACGGGCACGAGCGCGATGAGCACGACGACCCCCGACACCGCGAGAATCGCCGATGGCCCCGCGAACGAGAGCGCGATGCCCGAGGCGAGCGGGCCAACGGCGATGCCCGCAAGCTCGGCGGCACCGAGCTTGCCGAGCAGCTCGCCGCTGCGGGAGTGGTCGCTGCGCACGAGCAACGCGCTCGCCGCAATCACGAAGATGCCGAAGCCGAAGCCGCCCACGGCTCGCCCCACGATGAGTTGCCAGCCCTCAACGGAGATGGCGCTGAACCCCAGCGACGCCGCCACCATGATGACGCCGATGACGGCCATCAGCCGGGCGTGACCACGGTCAGCGGCAGGGGCAACGAGAATCTCAGCGATCAGTGCCGACGCGAAACCCGCCGCGGCGAGGTAGCCGATCTCGGCCGTGCTGACACCGAGCGAGTCTTGCAACGACGGAATGAGCGGGAAGATCACGAACGAGGCAGCGGAGAGCACGACCGTGGCCGCCAAGACGCTCGGCACGAGACGCCGAACGTTGCCGGGCTGCTCTCTCATGGCCGTTCCTCTCCCATTCCGTTGTTATCCAAGTGGACAATGACGCTAGCACGCCTTGTCCGGTTGGACAATATCCCGGCCATGCGGCCTATGCTCGACCCGTGGCAGAACGAAAGACCCGCGAGCGCACGAACCCCGAGCGCAAGAGCCCGGAGCGCAAGACCTCCGACGAGCGTCGCGACGAAATCGTGCGCGCGACCCTGCAGCTCGTTGCTCTCAAGGGCTTTGCCGGTGTCACTTTGCGTGAGGTGGCCACCGAAGTCGGCGTTGTGCACGGCCTGATTCGTCACTACTTCGCCAGCCGCGACGAGCTCGTCGCTGCCGCGTTCGATTTCGCCGTCAGCGCCGAGATCGAGAGTGACCGCGTTCTGCTCGACGGGCTCGACCCCGTGAGCGCGCTCGCGGAGTGGCTTGCCGCAACGCCCGAGCACCACTACCGCGTCTGGATCGACGCGTGGAGCGAAGCCGGCCGCACCCCGGCGCTCGCCGCTGCGCTCGACCGACACCACCGCGACTGCGAGCGGATCCTCACGACCGTCATCGAACGCATCGTGGATGCCGGGCTTGGCACAAGCGCCGACCCCGCGGCCGACTCTCGACTGCTGACCGCCGTCGCTGACGGCGTGGCCGTGCAGCACCACGGCATCGCCGCGATCGGCGTCGACGAGGCGAACGACATCGTGTTCGGAGTCGCCGAACGCCAGTTGGGCCTTGAGGCTGGCTTGTTGGCACGCGCAAACCCCGTGCCCGCGCGCGGACAGTGGGCCGAGAGCCCGGTGGCACCGGCCGCGCCCTGAGCGCTGTCGGGCTCCCCGATAGACTGAAGGGCAAGCCCTCACCTCTCTCGAAGGGACCACCCATGCCTGCCGTCGTCATCATTGGCGCCCAATGGGGCGACGAAGGAAAGGGCAAGGCCACCGACCTGCTCGCGGGTCGCATTGACTATGTGGTCAAGTTCAACGGCGGCAACAACGCTGGTCACACGGTCGTCGTCGGCGACGAGAAGTACGCGCTGCACTTGCTGCCGAGCGGCATTCTGACGGAGGGCGTCACGCCCGTCATCGCCAACGGCGTCGTCGTCGACATCGAGGTGCTTTTCGGCGAGCTCGACGCGCTCAGCGCGCGTGGCGTCGACGTGTCGAAGTTGCTCATCAGCGCCAACGCCCACGTCATCACGCCCTACCACCGCACGATGGACAAGGTCACCGAGCGCTTTCTCGGCAAGCGCCAGATCGGCACCACGGGCCGTGGCATCGGCCCCGCCTACGCCGACAAGATCAACCGCGTCGGAATTCGCATGCAAGACCTCTTCGACGAGAACATCCTGCGCCAAAAGGTCGAGGGTGCGCTCAACATCAAGAACCACTTGCTCGTCAAGGTCTACAACCGCCGGGCGATCGGCGCCGACGAGGTCGTCGACGAACTGTTGAGCTACGCCGACCGCTTGCGGCCGATGGTCGTTGACACCGCGCTCGAACTGCACCACGCCCTTGAGCGCGGCGAGACCGTGCTCTTCGAGGGCGGGCAGGCCACGATGCTCGACGTTGACCACGGCACCTACCCCTTCGTCACGTCGTCGAGCTCGACGGCTGGTGGTGCGGCGACGGGGTCAGGCATTGGGCCCAACCGCATCGACCGCGTCATCGGCATCGTCAAGGCCTACACGACGCGAGTCGGCTCCGGCCCGTTCCCGACCGAGCTGTTTGACGAGTCGGGTGAGTTCTTGCGCAAGACGGGCTTCGAGTTCGGCACGACAACAGGCCGCCCGCGCCGCTGTGGCTGGTACGACGCCCCGATCGCCCGCTACACCGCGCGCATCAACGGCGTCACCGACTTCGTGATGACCAAGCTCGACGTGCTCACGGGCCTCAAGAGCATCCCCGTCTGCGTCGCTTACGACGTCGACGGCGTGCGCGTCGACGAGGTGCCCGTCTCGCAAAGTGATTTCCACCACGCGGTGCCGATCTACGAGAACTTCCCGGGCTGGAACGACGACATCACCGGCGCACGCACCTTCGATGACCTGCCGAAGAACGCGCAAGACTACGTGCTCGCGATCGAAGCCATGAGTGGCGCGCGCATCTCGGCGATCGGCGTGGGCCCCGCGCGCGACGCCATCGTCGTGCGTCACGATCTGCTCGGCTGACCCGTGGTCGCGCTCGAGTTGCCCTACGAGGTTCTCGACGGGCACGGGCTGCGGCTCGAGCCGTACGAACTGGCGCACTTGCCGGGGCTCACCACCGCGCTCGGGCGTGAAGCGGTCTTCGCAGGCGGCTGGGGCGGCGGGCCGGCGGGCGCGCGCACGGGGGCAGAGTTCGCCGACTGGCTGCCGACCTACCTGCCTATAGGGCGGGCGAACGTCTATGTGATCGTGGATGCTGCGCACACCGTCATCGGCACCTCAACGATTCTCGATCTCAACCCCGCGGCCGAGTCGGCGCACATCGGTTACACCGCGTACGCACCCGAGCACTGGGGATCGCGGGTGAACCCGGCGACGAAGCTCCTGTTGCTCGGCCACCTCTTCGACCACGGGTACGGGCGCGTCAAGCTGCAGGCCGACGTGCTCAACGCTCGGTCGCGGGCCGGCATCGAAAAGCTCGGGGCTCAGTGTGAGGGCATCGCGCGGCGTGACGCGCAGCGCGCCGATGGGTCGTGGCGCGATGCGGCGGTCTACTCGATCGTGGTCGATGAGTGGCCCGAGGTGCGAGCGGGTCTGCTGCGCAGGCTCGAGGGCACGATCGCCTAGGCGACCGACGCGAACCAGATGACGCCGAGCCAGAGGCCGAGCACGAGGCCGGTGATGGCCACCGCGAAGCTGAGCACCCAGTCACCGATCGTCGGGGGGTTCTCGCCCGGCTCGGCCGGTGGCCGCAACGGCAGCACCGCGGAGCGCGCCGGGCGGGTCTCGGAGAATGCTCGGCCCTGAGCGTCAACGCGGCCGAGCAGCATGCGCTGCGGGGCTGCCGGCAGCGCGACCACGAGGGGCGCGAGCCCCATCGCGATGAACAGAATGCCGATGAATAGCCCGGTGAGGTCGCCGCTCGCGAAGAAGGCTTGCAGGAAGATGACCGCGAGGCTCACGAAGAGGGCCGGCCACGCGAACAACAGCACGGCGACACCGAACCCCTGTGCGAGGGCGGCGCCGAGGAACACCGTCACGAGGCCCCCGAGAATGCTCGTCGGGGTGAACGCCACAATGGCGTCACTGCACTCGACCGCAATGACGTAGGGCCCTCCACGCGCGCAGAATCCCCCCAGGTCGGCGAGTGCGCTCACCGCTAGGAACAGCAGCGTCAGGGCGAGAGCGAGCGAGAACCAACTGAAGAACGAGCCGAAGACGCGCGTGGCAGGGGCGTTGCGCCAGGTGGAGCGCGAGCGGGCATCCGTCGTCATGGCGACACTCTAGGGCGCGAAACGCCTCACACGGCGAAGAATGCTGCCCGCGACTCTTGAGCCCGCGCGCGTTACGCTCAGTGCATGCACGACGCCGCACACGCTGAACTCGTCTCACTGCGCCGCAGCATCGACAACATCGATGCGGCGCTGATTCACTTGCTCGCCGAGCGGTTCACGCGGACGCAAGCGGTCGGTCGCCTGAAGGCGGCGAATCAGATGCCGCCGAGCGACCCCGACCGCGAGAAGGTCCAGATTGCGCGCTTGCGGGCGCTCGCTGAAGACGCGCACCTCGACCCCGCCTTCGCCGAGAAGTGGTTCAACTTCGTCGTCGCTGAGGTGATTCAGCACCACGAGCAGATCGCCACGACCGGCACGATCTCGACCGAGCACTAGCGGGTTTCTGCCCTCGCGCCGGCGGGCCGGTGGCCGTGCCCGTGCGCGGCAGTAGTCTCGCGAGGTGACCAACGACGCTCCTCCTGCCGCGCCCCGCAGCTCTGATGCGTGGATCGCGGTGCAGTTCACGCTCGCGGGCGTCGTCTGGGGCGCGAGTTTTCTCTTCATCGCCTTGGCGCTCGAAGGGCTCTCGCCGGTGCAAGTGGCAACAGGCCGCACGCTCTTCGGGGCCATCACCCTCGGGCTCATCGCGCTCGTCACGCGCGACCGGTTGCCGCGATCGCGGCGCGTGTGGGCGCACCTGGCGTTGCTCTCGGTGACCTTCGCGGTCATCCCGTATCAGCTCTTCGCGTGGGCGCAGCAATACGTGTCGTCGGGCGTTGCGAGCATCTTCAACGCCACGACGCCCATCATGACGGCCCTCATCGCCGGCCTCGCGTTTCGCATCGAGAAGCTCTCGCGCGAGCAAGTGCTCGGCATCGTCGTGGGCATCATCGGCGTGATTGTGATCGTCGGCCCGTGGCAGGGCATCGAGCCGGGCACGGGTGGTCTCGTTCCCTACCTCGCATTGCTCGGCGCCACGGCCTGCTACGGCTTCAGCCTCTCGTACATGCGTCGGTTCTTGAGCGACAGCGGTGTCAGCGCGATCGTCTTCAGCTTCGTCATGATCGGCCTCGCGGCGGTGTGGATGCTGTTGCTCACGCCCGCCATCGGCGCCCAGCCCATGACGCTCACGCCGACGGTGATCGTCGCGATCGTGCTGCTCGGAGCCCTCGGCACGGGGCTCGCCTATGCCTGGAACCAGAACGTCGTGCGCGCCTGGGGCCCCACGCGGTCGGCGACCGTCACCTACATCTCACCGCCCGTGGGTGTGCTGCTGGGCGTGCTCATTCTCGGCGAGACCCTCGTCTGGAACGAGCCCGTCGGGGCCGTGCTGGTTATCCTCGGCGTGCTGCTTGCGCAGCGGCGATTGCGGCTGCCGAGTCGTCGCCGTTCCGCTGAATGATGCGGTGCATGATCTCGAGCACTGCTGAGGCAACCACACTCGCGCCCACCGCGATGAGCAAGAGCTCGAGCGGCGGTGCACCGAGCTGCAAGAACTCGGTCACGGGCGGAATCGCCAGCAATATCGGAAGGCCAAGGTAGGCCGCAACGACGACGAGCCCCGTGATGAGCGTGAAGGGTCGCGACAAGATCACGAGCACCCACAGCGCTGAGAGGGTCAACGTGATGACGGCGGCGGTTTGCACAACGGGCGCCTCGTACCCACCGAGGTAGGCGTAGGCCACCACCGAGATGAGCGTGCCCGCGACGACGAGACCTGACGGGATGCAGAAACGAGCCGCACGTCGCAAGAAGCCCGGTCGGTAGCGCTGAATGTTCGGAAGTAGCGCAAGCACGAGCGCGGGCAGACCGATCGTGAGTCCGTCGACGATCGACAGCTGGCGGGGCAAGAACGGGAAGGGCCACAGCAGGAGCCCGAAGACGACCGCGAACAGAATCGCGTAGGTCGTCTTCGACAAGAACAGCTTGGCGAGGCGCTCGACATTCGCGATCACCTGCCGGCCCTCGGCGACGATGCGCGGCAGACGGCTGAACTGGCCGTCGAGCAACACGAGGCGCGCGACCGCGCGCGTTGCCGCGGCACCCGAGCCCATCGCAATGCCCATGTCGGCGTGCTTGAGCGCGAGCGCGTCGTTGACGCCATCGCCCGTCATGGCAACGGTGTGGCCGAGGCGCTGCAGCGACAGCACCATGGCCTTCTTCTGCTCCGGCGTCACGCGCCCGAACACGCGATTCTCGCGCATGATCGCGTCGAGCTCGGCTTCGTCGTCGGGCAGGGTGCGCGCGTCGAATCCGGGACCCTCGTGGTGGATGCCCGCCTCGCGTGCGACCGCGGCCACGGTGCGCGGGTCATCACCCGAGATGACGCACAGCTCGACCTCCTGCTCGCGGAAGTAGCCGAGCGTCTCGGGTGCATCGTCGCGAACCTTCTCGCGGAACGACACGAGCGCGACGGCCTGCAGCGCGGGAGGAAGGTCGGGCTCGGGCAACCGCTCACCCTCGGCAGGCTCGACGGGAGGGTCAAGCACGACATCGGTGCGGGCAAGGACAACGGTGCGCTCGCCGGCGGTGGCGCGTTCGGCGAAGCGCGCGAGAGCATCCGTCGAATCGGGCACGTCGGCGAGGACGATGTCGGGGGCTCCGAGCACCCAGGTGCCGCGGGCCGGGCCGTCGGCGAACGAGACGGCGCTCCACTTGCGGCGGCTCGAGAACTCAATCGCCCGCACGGGCTGTTCGGCCGGCGGAGTCGTGAAGCGCTCGACGAGCGCGACCGAGGTGGCGTTGGCGTTGCGATCGGCGCCCATCCACGAGAGAGCGGCCGCAGCGGCCGGGTCGAGGTCAGTGCCGGTCAGGGGGTCGACAATGTCGCCCGAAGTCGGGCGGTCGAGGGGCTCGACGAAGTCGAGAATCATGCGGCCCTCGGTGAGCGTGCCCGTCTTGTCGAGGCACAGCATGTCGACGCGGGCGAGGCCCTCAACGGCGGCGAGCTCTTGCACGAGCACTTCGTGTCGCGCGAGCTTCACGGCTCCGACGGCAAGCGCCACGCTCGTCATGAAGACGAGCCCCTGCGGAATCATCGCGATGAGGCTCGCGGCCGAGGCCACGGTCGCCTCGCGCCAGGCGCCTGTCGCGATGGCGACT
>CALRMP020000079.1:0-9671 GCA_943369205.1 Gulosibacter massiliensis
CTCATTCCCGCCGCCGACGGCACGCTGCACCGCCCCGCCGCCGTGCGCCTTGACGAAGCCCCCATCGGATTCGGCGGCCGCGTCGTGCGCATCAGCGATCGTGATCCGGATGCCCTCCGCGTGCTCGACCGCCTCGGAGTCGGTCTCGACGAGCTCGTGAGTGTCAGCGAGCCACACTCGCCCGCCGGGGTCACCATCATCCGCGCCGCGGGCTCAGAGGTAGTCGTGTCGCCGGCGGTCGCCGCCGCCGTCTGGCTCGAGAAGTCCGTCACTCCGTAGTTGTCGGTGTGCCGACCTTTCAATGTGAGGTCGAGGCGTGCCGGACGACATCGCCCTGGTGCCGCCGCGCCGGGGCGGCTTCTGAGCAGAAGCGGTAGTCGCCTCAGCGTGTCGGAGGCGTCTTCTCGTGCTTGCCGTCGTGCGGGCCGATGCCGTAGCCAGCTTTCGGATGCTCCGCCTCGTGCCGTCCGTCGTGCTCCGGCTCGGCCATCCAGATCTCGACCTCGGGCACGGGCTCGCCCGCGGCGGCTGCTTTGGCCTCTTGACGCTTCTCCCACTGCTCGCGGCCCAGGTGCCACCCGATGCCCGCCACGGCCATGCCGATGACGACGAGGAAGACGACCTCGATGTATTCGGTCACAACCTCGGCGACGCCGGGAATGTGGGCGGCCCACCAGCCGATGAGCGGCAGACCGACACCCCACAGGAAGGCGCCGAGCACGTTGAAGAACAAGAACTTGCGGTAGGGCATCTTGCCCACGCCCGCGGCCACCGGGGCGATCGTGCGCACGACGCCGATGAATCGCGCGATCGTCACGGCCCAGCCGCCGTAGCGAGCGAAAAAGTACTCGGTGCGCGCGACGCTCTTCTTGCTGAAGAACCCCGCCGACTTTCGTTCGAAGACCGGTGGCCCGCCCTTGAGCCCGATGTAGTAGCCCAACTGGTCGCCCAAGACGGCGGCAACGAAGATGCTCAGCACGACGACCCAGATCGGCTGCGGAATTACGCCGGTGAAGGTCAAGATGCCCGTGATGAGCAGCAGCGTGTCACCCGGCAGCAAGAAGCCGATCAGCAGGCCAGTCTCAATGAAGACAATGGCGCAGACGAGCAACAGACCCCACTGGCCAGCCCCCGTGATCCACGCCTCAACATCGAAGAGACCGAGGTCCATCGGCATCATGCGCGGCTCCGTGGGATCGAGGTGAACAAGCAGTGTCTTAGGGTACCGCCCGTAGCCCGGTGGAACTCCTCGCCTACGCTGGAAGCAATGCTCAGCCTTCTCGCGCTCACCCCCGTGATTCTCGTGCTCGTGCTCATGACGGTCGCGGGTTGGTCAGCAGCGCGCGCGGGGCTCGTCACGGCCGTGTTCACGATCGGCCTGGCCGTCATCGCGTTCGGCTTCGGTGGCGGCCCCGAGTTCGGGGTCGTTGAGGGCATCGCGGGTGTGCTCGCCGAAGCGGGCTTCATTGCGCTCACGGTGGTGGGCATCATTGGCCCGGCTCTGGGCATCCACTATCTGCAGCGCAGCACCGGGGCAGCCGCGCGCCTCCGCAAGGCTCTGGCCATGCTGCACCCCGACCCGCGGCTCGGTGCGATTCTCGTGGCGTGGTTCTTCGCGCTCTTCCTCGAAGGGGCCGCAGGCTTCGGCACACCGGTCGCCCTAGCCGCTCCGTTTCTTGTGGCGGCGGGAATGCCCGCGCTCGCCGCCGTGTCGGCCGCGCTCGTCGGGCACGCTGCCGGTGTGGCCTTCGGCGCGATCGGCACGCCCGTGCTCGCGCAAAGCACGCTGGTCGACTTCACGCCCGCGGAGTTGGCACAGGCCGCCGTGGTTTACCCGCTGACGCTCGGCATCGTGCTCACGGCGGTCATGATCGTCATCATCGGCAAGGCCTACGGGCATTTTCGCGGGCTGTGGCGCTGGGGTCTCTTTGCGGCGGTGTGCTTTTTCGTGCCGTTCGGACTCATCGCGTGGTTCATCGGCCTCGAACTGCCGACCCTCGGCGGTGCGCTCGTGGGCGTGCTGTTGTTCGGCGTGGTGCTCGTGCGGCACCGCCACCGGTACCACCCGGCAGGCGGGACGACCGACTCGGCGGGCGATGTCGTGACGCACCCGCATCCGGATGCTCGCGATGTCGCCGCGGCAGAGCTCACAGTGTTTCGGGCCGCGGCCCCCTACCTCGTGCTCGTGTTCGTCGTGTTGGTGACGAGGCTCGTTCCTCCCGTGCGCGAGGTGTTGCAGAGCGTCGAGCTCGCCTGGGCGTTGCCTGCCGGCTTCGCGGGATCAGTGCAGCCGCTGTACCACCCGACCATGTTGCTCACGGTGTCGTTTCTCGTGGGTGCGCTCATTCAGCGCGCGTCGTGGCGCCGCGTTCGAGTGGCGTTCGTGACCGCGACCCTGCAACTCGGGCCCGTGATCGTTGCCCTCATCGCGATGATCACAATCGCACGCACGATGTCGTCGTCGGGAATGACAGCCGAGCTCGCCCTGGCCGCCGCGTCGATCGGTCTCGCGTGGCCGCTGCTCACGGTGCTCGTCGGGGCGTTCGGCAGCTTCATCACCGGCTCGGCGACGGCCTCGAACCTGCTCTTCACCGATCTGCAAGCCTCGACGGCGCGAGCCTTGTCGTTGCCCGAACTGCCCCTGCTCGGTGCTCAAACCTTCGGCGCAGCGGTCGGCAACATCATCGCCCCCCACAACATCGTCGCTGCCGTGGCGACCGTGAGTCTCACGGGGCAAGAAGGCCGCGTGCTGCGCTCGACCGTGCCGACGGCGCTCGTCGTCGTCGCCCTCGGCGGGGTGCTGGCGCTGCTTCTTGTGCTGTAGTGCTTTCGTGCCTCACAGACGAGCGCTGAGACACGATTTGAAGCCGAATGATGGCAACCAGGCTCAGTGGGTCTAGCGAGCCTCAGAGTCGAGAACCACAGCGGCGTCCACCATGAGGCCGTCGCTGAGTAGTGCGACGCCCACATCGCGAGCGCGTGTCAGTGCGTTGTCGATGCTTTCACCGTTCTGCACTCGAACGAGCGCCACTCTCGGGCTCTCTGTTGATCGCACCGGCTCGAGCATCGCCACAAGGTCAGACATGCCGAGAAACTGCCCCTCGGCGTCGACTCGCAGCCAGGGCGTGTTGTGATCTTCCCGGTAGTAGCAGAAACCCTCGCGGTGTTCCTGTTCGACCCATGCGGGCCTGGACCTCGCCAAGCTGGTCTGTCGTCCACGCGTGAACACCACGATCAGGTCGCTCATCAGCCGGCTCCGTTTCGAGGTCAGACGACGCGGAACAACGTTCGGGTGCTGTCACGTTGCGCCGATGCTTGCGTTCTCCTACCCAGTGCGGAAGGAGAGACTTGAACTCTCACGCCCGAAGGCACAGGAACCTAAATCCTGCGTGTCTGCCAATTTCACCACTCCCGCTGGTGGCTCCAGTCTAGAACCGGCACCCGGCTAGACGCGGCCCGCGGCCTGCAGCGCCGCCCACACTTCGGCCCGCGCCGGGAAGGCGTCGAGGTCGCGATCGAGCAGCTCGGCCGCGCGCCGCAGGCGCGCGCGAACGGTGTGGCGATGGATGCCCAACCGCAGCGCCGTGGCCTCGGCAACCGCATCGCAGCGCAGCCAGGTGCCGAGCGTCTCAACGAGTTCGTCGCCGGTCGCGGCGTCGTGCTCGAGCAGGGGTTGCACGAGCGCGCCCGGGTCGCTCGGGTCGAGTGGCTCGGCGGCCACGGCGGCGGATGGCTCGCTGGCCACGAGTGCTGCCTGCACGGCCGACTTGAGGGCCGCGAGGCGCGCGGCGGTGTCGGCGGCTGACGCGGCGTCAGCATCCCGATCGGCGACTCCCGCGAGGCCGGCCAACGCGACGACGCTCGTGATGACGGCTCGCTCGGCGTCGTCGTGCACCGAACCGGGGCCGATCGCGAGCACGCCCGTGAGGGCGGTGGCGGCTCCGACGGTCTGCAGGCTCCAGTCGTCGACGGTGCGCGCAGCGCGGCGGCCGGCGTGCAGCATGCCGAGTGCGTCGCTGAGCACAGCGGCCGGGGGTGCGTCGCCGAGCACGTCGGGGGCACCGTCGTGGCGTGCGCGCACGATGCCCGCCTCGGCGCCAATGCGCCTGGCGAGCTCGGCCACGACAGCCGCGAGGCCCGTGGGGCGCAGGGCGGCGACGGCGATCGCGCGCTGGGTGTCGAGGGTCCAGCGCACGCGGGCGTAGCGCTCGTCGGTCTCGAGGTCGGCCACGGTGCGCGCGACGGCGATGAACGGTGTGCGGTAGGGCACTTCAAAGACGGCGACGTGGTGCGCGGTGCAGGCAGCCACGAGCGCGTCGGGCGTGCCGTCGCGAATCACTTCGGTGCCGAATCCGACCGCGGGCACTCCGGCAGCCGCGACGCGCGCGACCCAGGGGGCGATGTCGGCGTCGTTCGCCCACTGCGTGCCGGTGGTCAAGAGCGCGTCGCCCGCGGAGAGAAAGGGGGTGGGGTCGGTGAGGTCGCTCGAGTGCACCCAGGCCCAGGGCCGCGCGCGCGCATCGTCGTCGGCCCAGACGAGGCGCAACTGCAGTTCGGCTCGGGCGAGCACGGCGTCGAGGGTCACAGGCATCGGCGTTCCTACACTTCAGGAGTCTGCGGAGTGCACCATCGCCACCCCGCCGGGCCCCACGTGCAGCGGCTGCCGCACCCAAGGCCCTATACGCACTGTAAGCCGTTCGCGGGGTTCGTGTACAGGCCGTACATTCCGAGTGCGCGCATTGCCCCCTAGCCTCGTTCCATGAGCATGACGATGGATGCCCCTGCACTCGTGGGCGGACCGAACCTGCCGCAAGAGCGTCGACTCGTGACGAGCATCCCTGGCCCCAAGAGCGAGGCGCTCATCGCCCGCAAGCAGGCCGCGGTCTCGGCGGGCGTCGGCACCATGATGCCCGTCTACGCTGCGGCAGCCGGCGGCGGCGTGATCGTCGACGTCGATGGCAACTCGCTCATTGACCTGGGCTCGGGCATTGCTGTGACCAACGTCGGCAACGCCGACCCGCATGTCACGGCCGCCGTCATCGAGCAGGTGCAGCGCTTCACCCACACGTGCTTCACGGTCACGCCCTACGACGGCTACGTCGAGGTGGCCGAGGCGCTCAACCGCCTGACTCCGGGCGACCACGCCAAGCGCACCGCGCTCTTCAACTCCGGCGCCGAAGCGGTCGAGAACGCCATCAAGATCGCGCGCTACTACACCGGCAAGTCGGCCGTCGTCGCGTTCGACCACGGCTACCACGGTCGCACCAACCTCACGATGGGCCTCACCGCGAAGGCCATGCCCTACAAGGCAGGCTTCGGCCCCTTCGCGCCCGACCTCTACCGTGCGCCCATGTCATACCCCTACCGCGACGGCTTGAGCGGCGCCGAAGCGGCAGCCCGCGCGATTCACACGATGGACCGCCAGATCGGCGCCGACCGCGTTGCGGCCATCATCATCGAACCCATTCAGGGTGAGGGCGGCTTCGTCGTGCCGGCGCCCGGGTTCTTGCCCGCGCTGCAGAAGTGGGCGAATGAGAACAACGTCGTGTTCATCGCCGACGAGGTGCAGAGCGGGTTCGCCCGCACGGGCCAGTTCTTCGCGAGCGAGCACGAGGGAATCGTTCCTGACCTCATCACGATGGCCAAGGGCATTGCGGGCGGTCTTCCGCTCGCGGCCGTCACCGGCCGAGCCGAGATCATGGATGCTCCCCACGCGGGCGGCCTCGGCGGCACCTACGGCGGCAACCCGATCGCGACCGCCGCGGCCCTGGGCGCGCTGCGTTCGTACGACGAGCACGATCTGCTCGGGCGGGCACGCGAACTCGAAGTGATCATCCGTGACGAGCTCACCGCACTGCAGGCGAACGACGCCCGCATCGGCGACATCCGCGGACGCGGTGCCATGATGGCCATCGAGCTCGTTGACGCGAACGGCGCTCCGGATGCTGCGCTCACCGGCCGCGTCGCCAAGCACTGTCACGTGAACGGCGTCGTGGTGCTCACCTGCGGCACTGACGGCAACGTCATTCGCTTGCTGCCGCCGCTGTCGATCAGCGACGAGTTGCTGCGTGAGGGCATCCACGTCATCGGCGAAGCGCTCGCTGCCAACTAATCTCGCACCGCCACCACGACCTCAAGGGCTCTCATGATCACCGAAGCTGACCTGCTCGCGAAGGTTCCCCGCGGCCTCTACATCGACGGCACGTGGATCGACGCCGAGGGTGGCGCGACCATGACCGTCACCGACCCGTCGAACGGAAACGTGCTCGCCGAAATCGCGAGCGCGTCGGTTGCCGACGCGAAGAAGGCGATGGATGCCGCGGCCGCCGCCCAGGCGAGCTGGGCCGCGACCGCGCCTCGCGTGCGTGCCGAGCTGCTCCGCAAGGCCTGGGAGCTCGTCATCGAGCGCGCCGACGAGTTCGCTCTGCTCATGACGCTCGAGATGGGCAAGCCGCTCGCCGAGTCGCGTGGTGAGGTCACCTACGGCGCCGAGTTCTTGCGGTGGTTCAGTGAAGAAGCCGTGCGCATCAACGGCCGCTTCGGCCCGAACCCCGAGGGCACCGGAACGATTGTGGTTTCGCACGCTCCCGTCGGGCCGTCGTTCTTGATCACGCCCTGGAACTTCCCGCTCGCCATGGCGACGCGCAAGATCGCACCCGCGCTCGCCGCCGGCTGCACCTCGATCATCAAGCCCGCCGCGCTCACCCCGCTCACGACGATGTACTTCGTCAAGACGCTCGAAGACGCTGGCGTGCCTGCCGGAGTCGTCAACGTCGTCACGACCGCTAAGTCGGGCGCGCTGTCGGCCGAGATCATCGCCGACCCGCGCTTGCGCAAGCTCAGCTTCACGGGCTCGACCGAGGTCGGTCGCGTGCTCATGAAGCAGGCCGCCGACGGCATTCTGCGAACCTCGATGGAGCTCGGCGGCAACGCCCCCTTCGTCGTGTTCGGTGACGCTGACCTCGACAAGGCCGTTGACGGCGTCATGCTCGCGAAGTTCCGCAACATCGGGCAGGCCTGCACGGCGGCCAACCGCATTCTTGTTCAGCGCGACGTGCTTGACGAGTTCAGCCGTCGCGTGACCGAGCGCGTCGCCGCAATGAAGATGGGCCGCGGCACCGAAGAGGGCGTGCAGATCGGCCCGCTCGTCGACGACAACGCCGTGAAGGGCTCGCACGAACTCGTGGAAGACGCGGTCTCGCGCGGCGCGACCGTGACGACGGGTGGCGCGATTCCTGATGGGGCAGGTCACTTCTACCCGGCGACCGTGCTCACGGGTGTCGTCGCCGGAACGCGTCTTCTCACGGAAGAGATCTTCGGCCCGGTGCTCGCGATTGTTCCCTTCGACACCGAAGACGAGGCCGTCGAGCTCGCGAACGCGACCGAGTATGGGCTCATTAGCTACGTCTACACGCAAGACCTCGGCCGCGGCATGCGCATGATCGACCGTCTTGAGACCGGCATGATGGGCCTCAACGCGGGCGTCATCTCGAACGCCGCTGCGCCTTTCGGTGGCGTCAAGCAGTCGGGCATCGGCCGCGAAGGCTCGCTCGAGGGCATTGACGAATACCTCACGACGAAGTACACCTTCGTACCCAAGAGCTAGCTCACCCACTTCCGCTGCCGGGCGCTGTGGTGGCCGCCCGGCAGCGGATTCCTTTCCTCCGTTGCTAGAGTTCGACGAAGGTCGTTCGTGAACGAACGACCGGTGAGCGGGCGAGGAGGCCACGGTGAGCATCCGTTGGGTCATGGTGTTGACCGAAAACGACGCGATCGTTGATTCTCGCGACCTGAGTGGACTCGTCGACCTCGCCGTCACGGCAGAGCGCTGTGGTGTCGACGCCGTCATGCTGAGTGACCACATTGCCCTGGGTGCCTCGGCCGGCGCGAACGGCGTGATGGAGAACCTGCGCGACTACGCCGCCCCCGGCAACCAAGACCCCGCGACGGCGTGGCCGAGTTCACTCGTGCTCATGTCGGCAATCGCGCAGGCGACGTCGACGCTGCGTCTGGTGGCGGGGGCCATCATCTTCCCGTTGCGGCACCCGTTGCTGCTCGCGAAAGATCTCGGCACGCTCGACTTGCTCTCACAGGGCCGCCTCGTGGTGCTGCCCACGGTCAGCTGGCACGAGGACGAGTACGCGGCGCTCGGCGTGCCCTTTCACCGACGCGGAGCGATTCTCGATGAGCAGCTCGACGTCGTCACGCGCGCCTGGCAGGGCGGGCCCGTGCGGCACGAGGGCGAGTTCTACCGCTTCGACGACGTGTGGCTCGAGCCGGGGCCGTTTCGGCCGGGCGGCCCGGCACTGTGGTTTGGCGGCCAGGGCATGCACCCGCCGCTCGTGCGGCGCATTGTTCAGTACGGCTCCGGGCTCAACCCGTTCGGCACGCTCACGGCCGACGACCTCGCGGGGCTTGAGCGCGCCATGACCGACGCCGGACGAACGATGAGTGAGCTGGAACTCGTCGGGGGCATCCGGGGCCGCTTTGATGGTCCGGATGCTGTCGCCGACCTCGACGAGGCCCTCGCTGCCCTTCCCCAACAACTCAAGCAGGGCTACACGAGCATGTGCTTCAAGCCCGCGATGTTCTGCCGCACGGTCGACGAGGTGCCCGAACTCATCGAGCGCCTGCACGCGGCCGGCGTGGCGCTCACCGGCTGAATCAGCCGAGCGGGTGAAGCGCTGAGGCAAGGGCGAAGCCCAAGGCTGTCCAGAGCCCGGTGAACGAGCGGTCGGCGGTGAACGCTTCGGGAATCATTGTGTTGGCGACCATCGCCAGAATGCCGCCGGCCGCAATCGTCATGACGATTGCCACGACGGCGGGGCCCGCGTCAGCGAGCACGACGAAGCCGAGCATCGCCGCGAAACCTGAGATCAGGGCGATGCCGCCCCACACGCCGAACACGTAGCGAGCGCTGCGGCCTTCGTGCTTCATGCCCGCGGCGCTCGAGAGCCCTTCCGGCAAGTTCGACACGGCAATGGCGACGAGCAGCGGGATGCTCACCGCACCGCCCTCGGCGATCGACAACCCCAGCACGAGGCTCTCGGGCACCCCGTCGATGAGTGCCCCGATCGCCACAGCCAGCCCGATGCTCGCGCTGGCTGCGGCCGCCGGGGCCGCGTGAACGCCCGGCTCGCTCTGTATCGCGATCGACCGCTTGCGGGCACGGGCACCTTGCCGTGCGAGAGCGAGGTCGGCGACGACATACAACAGCGCGCCACCCATGAACCCGACCAGGGCAGGCAGTAGCCCTCCGACGACGTAGGCCTCGGTGACGAGCTCGAACGCGAGCGTAGAAATGAGCGCCCCCGCGCCGAACGCCATGATGCCCGCGACAACTCCGGTCGGAACCCGCACGAACCACCCGATCGCAGCCCCAATGACGAGAAAACTCCCGGCGGCGAGCCCGCCGGCTCCTGCAGACAGCACCTCGAGCATGCGCGCCTCCTCGTCGACGACTGATCTCCCTCAGCCTAGAGCGCGGTGCGGGTGTTGCCCGAGCATCCACGCCCGCGCATTGCTAGCTGTAGTGCCCAGGGACGTTGTTTGATCTGGACGTCCTGACATGGCGAGAACCTCCGAGGCAGAGTGGAGCTGCTTACTGCTTCCGCTCTGAACCAAGGAGGTTCTCGTGTCCCACGGTAACGCTGCCCTCACCCCTCGCCAAC
>CALRMP020000080.1:0-9401 GCA_943369205.1 Gulosibacter massiliensis
GAGTGGATCGAGGGCTTCTACAACCCCCGCCGCCGGCACACCAGCCTCGGCAACCTCAGCCCCGCCGACTATGAAACACTTCACACGACCGCCGAAATCGCGGCATGATCAACACATACAAACCGTCCGGGAAACCGGGTCAGGCTCCACCGCCCCAACGTTTTGCCCCGCTCACTCGTCAGAATAGGTAAAGGCCATCGCGCCACGAGACGGCCTGACGATCTCGAGAGGCTCCCCATGTCGCACTTGCGCTCCATTCGACCGATTGTCATCGGGATGCTCGCGCTGAGCATCCCGCTGCTCACCGCCTGTTCCGGACTCATGAGCGGCACTACCTCGCTGCAAGGCGAATGGGTGCTCGAGAGCGGCAGCGATGCTGACGGGGTGTTCATCAATTCAGTGCAGCCGATCACGCTCACGTTCGAGGGTGATGCCGTGAGTGGCCAAGCCCCCTGCAACCCGTTCAGCGGGCCCGTGGTTCGCGGGCCCGGCACCTCGAGCACCGGCGCGATCGAATTCGATGGTCTGACGCGCACCGAGATGGGGTGCGCCGAACAAGAACAGAACGTGCTCGAGGGTCGGTTCTTTGAGGCTCTCGAAACGGTCGACCAAGTCTTGGTCAGTGACGACGGCGAGAGCCTCGAGCTCACCGGCGACGGAATCTTCTTGAGCTTCGAGCGCAGCGAGAACCGCGAGGGCTGATCGGGAAGAGCGCGGCTGGGGCGCCCTGACCCGCGCTGACCGACTCGGGCTCAGCTGAACCCGCGCAACTCGCGAGAGCGAGAGCGGGCACGCGCTGAGGGCCGTGTCTCAGACCTGGCGACGAGCGCGCCTCAGGTCGGCCGGCACTCGCTCTCGCCAAGCAGCGTGCTGGCACTGTCGCTCACCCGGAAGACCATCAGCTCACCGTTGGCACTCTCGCCCTTGACCTCAACGACGTTGCCGACGTCGGTGCGGGTCACGCGCATGCCCTGTTGGTTCCACGCTGTCTCGACGCGATTAGCCGCAAGCACGACACTCAGAGGCGCATCACCAACACGCAGTGCCGGGTACCGTTCGCCGCCTACCCAGAGCGGAATGACGCACTCTCGCGGAGTCGGATCGTCGAGCACTTGCCACTGGCCACCGACGAGCGTCTGCGTCTCGTCGAGGGCACTAAAGAATCGATCGCGCGCTTCGTCGTCGGTGACGGCCGATGCGGGCTTGATCGCGCACCCCGACAGCGAGACAACCAGCACCCCCGCCGCGGCGAGCAGCGCCGTGGCGACCCCGCGCATTGGTCGCTGCATGGTTTCAGGGTAGCCGCCGTCGACAGTCACGCGGCGCCGGTCGGCTTCCGCTGTTCTCGCGCCATCCCCCCGAATCGGCACGTCGTCGACGTTCAGTTGAGCAAGGCGAGTGTTCGCCCTGCGTCACGCTGTGACCCATCGGTCACGAGCTCGCCTTGATCGATGCCGATGAGTGCAAGATTGCGCATCGACTCAGTGCCGGGGCTGAAGTACTCGTTGTGTCCGGTTGACGAGGCGAGCACGCGATTCGTGATGACGTCGATCGTGCCGGCAACGCTCATCACGCGGGCACCATAGGCGGTTGCCCCCGGGTCAGAACCAAAGAATGAACTGTTAGGGATCGGATCCCAGGGCGCCTCCCCCACGAACACATCGCCCCGCACATTGAGCTCCTGGATGCTCTGCGCTGGGCTCCCCGGAGAACCAATCATCGCGAGCGCATCCACAGAGGTGCTCTCTTCCAACGCCAGCAGAGCGGCCGTTGATCCGTAAGAGTGGGCGAGCAGGGAGACGAACGGTTGATCGGTGCCGCGCAGGGTCTGCAGGCCGTCGATCGTTGCGGCGATCGCATCCCGACCCTCATAGGCCAGATCGAGGCTGCCCACGTTGAGCAAGTGGGGGGTCTGATAGCCGATCCACGCAACGGTGGCTACCGTCTCGACCCCTGCAGCGGCACCCGCATCGCGGAGCAGCGAGAGCCACGAGACCTGTTCGTCGTACAGCCGGGCGGCAGTTTCTGTCCACTCAACGACGTTGCCGCTCACCGTGATGAACATGCCCGGAATCAGATAGCTGACGTAGTCGGCCGTCGCGAGATCGCCCAGCGCGATCGTGGCTTTGCCCTCGTCGTGGGTGTCGAGGGTGATGAGCGAGCGCGGCGGATTTGCCGTCGCCGGACCAAGCGCATCAGCAATGGCATAGAGCATCTGCAGTCGGTTCTGGTTCTGGGCAGCAATCGAGCGACCGGCGTCGAGTCCGTTCAGTTCGAGGTCACGGATCGTCGAACGCAACTCGTGACGGTTTGCCTGGTTGCGCACCGCATACGGTATGCCGTCGAGATTGCCCACGAGTTCGGGCACAGAAAGCGTCAGGCTGTGACGCGCTGTGCCATCGAGACCTGCCCACCAACCACTCACCTGTGCGGCGGCCGGAGGCGCGTCGAGCAGGTCGCGGAGAAGTTGGGGGTTCTCCTCCACGAAGTCGGTCACCGCGGTGGGGGGCATCGCGGTGAGTGCGTGCAACAGGGGGGCGCCGGTGATGGTCGACAGTTGTGCCGGGCTCATGGGTGAAGCCGGGGCACTGTCGACGGGGCTCGGTTGCAGGCTGATGGGCAGGTCGATGCTCCGCGCTGACGCGGAAGCGAAGAAGGCTGATGAGCCGGAGGCGGTGATAGCGGACAGGTCGGAGACGGTGAAAGCAGACCGGTCGGAACCGGCGAAGGCGGACAGGTCGGAATCGGTGAACGCAGACCGGTCGGAACCGGTGAAAGCTGGTGCATCTGGGGCGAACAGGGCAGACGAATCCGGAGCCCACAGAGCAGGCGAATCCGGAGCCCACAGGGCAAACCAGTCCGACGCGAACAATGCAGACGAGTCAGAGTGCGCGGCCGATGGGCCGTTTTCGAGCGTGGGAGATGGCCCCGCGACCGTTACGACGGTGAGCGAGGCGATGACGATGGCAATCGCATCAACCAGCAAGCCCTGTTTCCCCTCGTTACCGAGGGTCTGGGCTTCCCCCTGTCAGTACCCCCGGCACCGATTCATGCTAGGGGATATTCCCCCATTTTGGGGGTGTACGGAAAGTTCCACCTCAGTTTGGGAGGTTTCCGACCGCCCTCTGACCGGGAAATTCTCGTCCGCCGGGAGCCCGGCGCAACGGTACAGGGTGGCCGCGGGCGCCGCACACGGGCTGTCGCGCGCTCCGCCACCCCAGGCACCGCAGGCAGCTGCGGCGCACTACTCCGGCGCGGGCAGAGCGTCTGGCCCTTGCGTCACGAGAATCGCGAACTGCGCCGCATCGATGATGCGCACCCCGAGCTCTTCCGCTTTCGCGAGCTTCGAGCCGGCCCCAGGGCCAGCAGCAACGAAATCGGTCTTCTTCGACACACTCGACGCCGCCTTGCCGCCCGCGGCAATGATCGCCTCTTGAGCACCCTCGCGCGTGAAGCCCTCGAGCGATCCGGTGGCGACAACCGTGAGGCCGGCCAACACTCCCCCGGCTGCAGCAGCCGCACCCGGGCCAGCGTGCCCGGGGGTCGCCCACTGCACTCCCGCGAGCGCCCACCGCTCAACGATCTCGACGTGCCAGTCGACGGTGAACCACTCCTGCACCGCTTCGGCGATGATCGCACCGACGCCGTCCACCGACGCAAGCTCGTCAAGACTCGCCGCACGAATCGCCTCGAGTGATCCGAACCAGTCGGCGAGTGCGCGAGCCGCAACGGGCCCAACGTGGCGAATGTTGAGCGACACCAGCAGGCGCCACAGCGGTTTTGTCTTGGCTTTCTCGAGCTCATCGAGCAACTGCACCGCGAGTGCGCTCGGCACAGCAACCGGCTGACGACGGATGCCCCGCGCACGAATCTCCGCAGGCTCAAGCCCCTCCGCCTCGGGCCCGTACTGCTGCTCGATGCGCCGGAAGGGCGACCGCAGCTTCGCCTCACCATCGTCGTCGAGCTTCGCGAGCCCGGTTTCGGCGTCACGCACAACCACCTCGATGGGGAGCAACTGTTCGAGCGTGAGGTCGAAGAGCCCTGCTTCGGTGATGAGGGGCGGAGCATCCGGAATCTGCGGCTGCGTGAGCGCGGCAGCGCTGATTTCACCCAGACCCTCGATGTCGAGGCCGCCGCGGCTGCCGATGTGCTCGACGCGCCCGCGCACTTGGGCGGGACAACTGCGCGCGTTGGGGCAACGAAGATCGACGTCGCCCTCTTTCGCCGGGCGCAGTGGGGTGTCGCACTCGGGGCAGTTCGTGGGCATGACGAAGGCACGCTCGGTACCGTCACGCAGTTCAACGACCGGGCCGAGCACTTCGGGAATCACGTCGCCGGCCTTGCGCAACACGACGGTGTCGCCGATGAGCACGCCCTTCGCGACCACGACATCTTGGTTGTGCAGGGTGGCTTGTCGCACTTCGCTGCCCGCGACGCGCACCTTTTCCATGACGGCAAACGGCGTTGCCCGACCGGTGCGACCGACGCTCACGACGATGTCGAGCAGCTTGGTGTTGACCTGCTCGGGCGGGTACTTGTAGGCGATCGCCCAGCGCGGTGCACGACTCGTGGCCCCGAGCTCAGCATGAAGCGCGAGCTCGTCGACCTTGACGACAACACCGTCGATCTCGTGCTCGACCGCGTGCCGGTTCTCGCCGTGGAAGACGATGTACTCGGCCGCACCCGCCGCGGTGTCATGAACGCGGAAGTGCGTGCTGATGGGCAGTCCCCAGCGCTCGAGCAGACCGTAGACCTCGCTCTGTGCGGTGACGGGCGGGTTCGGCCAGGCGCCAATGCCGTGGACGAGCATCCGCAATCGGCCCAATCGATCGTTCATGCGCGCAAGTTGATCGGCGGTCTTGCCCTCGGCCTTCTGACGCAGGCTGCCACTCGCGGCATTGCGCGGGTTGGCGAACTCGCGCTCGCCGGCCTGGCGCTGCAGCGCGTTGAGTTCGTCGAACGCGGCCTTCGGAATGAACACTTCGCCGCGCACCTCGACGAGCGCGGGCAGTTCATCGGGGTTTCCGGCGAGGCGCTGCGGGATGCCCGCAACCTGCAACACGTTCTGCGTGACGTCTTCGCCCACGCGTCCGTCGCCGCGCGTGGCCGCGGTCACGAGAACACCACGCTCGTAGCGCAGGTTGAGGGCGAGCCCGTCGATCTTGAGCTCGCACAGCCAGCGCACGGGGCGACCGGCATCGCGCTCGACTTTCGTGGCCCAGTCGGCGAACTCGTCGGCGCTGAAGACGTTGTCAAGGCTGAGCATGCGCTCGGCGTGCTCGACAGGAGCAAACAGCGTGGTCTCGGCACGACCGCCAACGGTCTGCGTGGGTGAGTCTTGGCTCTGCAACTCAGGAAACGCGTGCTCGATGAGCTCGAGCCGCCGCACGAGAGCGTCGTAGGTGGCGTCATCGTCGAGCACGGTGTCGCGCGAGTAGTAGGCGTCACGCAGTTCAAGAATGCGGGTCGTGAGGGCCTCGACCTCGTCGCGCGCTTCGTCGCGAGTCAGGGTGTCGACGCTGGGGTCGTCAACGCTGCGGTCATCGCCGGTCTTCTCAGCCACGCGCACAGTCTATGAGCGGGCACTGACCGCGCGGCTACGCCCCAAGAACCCGATCGAGGTAGTCGTTCGTGAAGACGCGATCGGGGTCGAGCCGATCACGCACAGCGAGAAAGTCGTCGAAGTGCGCGTACGCCGGCCGCAGATCGCTCGCGGTGCGGGTGTGCAACTTGCCCCAGTGCGGCCGACCATCGTGAGCCCGCAGAATCGCTTCGGCGGCGGCGAAGTAGGCGTGAGCATCCTCTTTGGTGTAGCGGTGAACGGCGACGTAACTCGATTCGCGGCCGTGCGCGGTCGAGAGCCACACATCGTCAGCGGCCGTCGCGCGCACCTCAATGGGGAACGAGATGCGCCAGCCGTTCTGCTCGATCACCCGATCGAGCTCGCGCATGACCGAGGCGACCGCCTCGAGGGGCACCGAGTACTCCATCTCGCGAAAACGCACTTTGCGCTCGGTCGCGAAGACGCGGTGCGAGTAGTCGGCGAGCTCGCGATTGAACGCAACGCCACTCGCGAGCCGATTGAACGCCGGAATAGTGCCAGGCGCGATCGAGCCGATGCGGCAGAGCACTTCGTAGAGTCCGTTGCCGAGTAGCTCGTCGTCGAACCAGCGCTTCACGGCACCCACAGGCTGGCGCGGAGCATCGGCCGGCAAACGCGTGTTGTTGCGCGTGAGCGCGAGCTGCGTGTGCGGAAACCAGTAGAACTCGACGTGATCGGCCTGCGCCGAACGGGCCGCCCAGTTGTCGAGCACGTCATCGAGCGGTTCGGGATGCTCGTCCGCCGCCAACACGAACGACGGCACCGCCTGCACCGTGAGGTCGACGAGCACCCCGAGGGCTCCGAGCCCGAGACGTGCGGCGGGCCAGAGCTCGGCGTTCTCGGTGTCGCTCACCGTGAGCAGGCGACCATCGGCGGTCGCGAGGGTCACCTTCCGAAGTTGGGTGGCCAGGCCGCCGAACGCGCGACCCGTGCCGTGGGTGCCCGTGCTGAGAGCACCCGAGATCGACTGCACGTCGATGTCGCCGAGGTTCTCGAAGGCGAGACCGTGCTCGTGCAACATCGCCGAAGCAGCGTGCAGCTTGGTGCCGGCAGCAAGGGTGACCTCGCCGGTTGCAGTGTCGATCGCCGTGATGCCCGCGAGGTCGTTGAGGTCGAGCTGCACGCCCGGCGCCACCGCAATGCCCGTGAACGAGTGCCCCGAGCCGATGGCCTTGACGGGCAGCCCGTCGGTGCGAGCGCGCGCGATAGCGTCGACGACCTCGTCGCCGCTCGCGGGGCGCTCGATGCGCGCGGGCGTCACTTGCTCGGTGCGGGCCCAGTTGCGCCACGGCTTGGTCGACGTGCGGGGGCTCACGGTCTGCGTCACAAGAAGGCCTTTCCTTCGCCGCGGTACGTGGGAAGCTCGCCCGTGATGTGATCGCCATCGACCACGTGGAAGGCATCGAGGTGCTCGCTGAGCTCTCCGGCTTTCGTGTGGCGCAGCCAGACGCGGTCACCGACGTGCAGCGCGCGCGCGGCCGGCCCGCGCAGAGGAGTCTGCACTTCTCCGGCGGCTTCGGCGCTGAGCATCCTTAAGCCCTCGGGCCACACCACCTGCGGGAGGCGGTCGGGGCCGGGCGGACCACTGGCGATCCAGCCGCCGCCGAGGAGGGTGGCGATGTCGTCGGTCGGGCGTCGCACGACGGGCAGAGCAAACGCCGCCGCCGGAGCCGGAGTGAACCCACGATAGGTGTCAAACAGGTGCGGACCCATGAGGCCACTGCCCGCAGCGAGCTCGGTGATGGCGGGCTCGGCCGCCGTCGACTCGAGCGAGCCGGTGCCGCCTCCGTTGACGAACTGCAGGGGCGTGCCCGCAGCCTCGGCAATTGCACTCACGGCGGCGATCGCGCGAGCACGACGGTCGCGCAGTTCGGCGCGCGATCTGCGTTGAATGCCGCGCACCAGTGCACCGCGGAGTGGGCGACCGGGCGGTGCATCACCGAGTCCGGCGATCTGTGCTTCGTAGGCCATGACCCCGACGAGGGTGAAGCCCGGGCGCTCAGTGACGATGCGCGCGAGCGCGGCGAGTTGGTCGGGAGTGTGCAGCGGACTCCGTCGCACGCCGAGGTGGCCGATGGGGCTGCGCCAACTCGCATCGAGTTCGATGGCGATACGGATGCTCGGCCTCGCGCCCGGCGCAACGACCCGGTCGATCAGGTCAAGGTGCGCGACATCGTCGATCATGAGGGTCACGCGCGCGGCCAACTGCTCGTCGGCGGCGAGGTGGGCGATGGCCGCGCGATCGGTCGTGGGGTAGCCCAGCACGACGTCGGTGATGTCACTGCCGGCCGCGGTGCGCGGGCTCGCGAGCCACAGCGCCTCGGGAAGTGTGTAGGCGAGGACGCCCGCAAAGCCGGGCTGAGCAAGAACGGCGTCGAGAATGCCGCGCACTCGAATCGACTTGCTCGCCATGCGAATGGGCGTACCGTCCGCGCGCCGCACAAGGTCGGCGGCGTTGTAGGCGAGTGCCGCGCGATCGATCACGCCGAGCGGCGGATCAAGGTGCGCTGTCGCGGCCGTGAGCCGCGGCCAGTGCGTGGCCGCATCGGCACCGGGGCGCGTGCCCGGCACGTCGGTCAGGCGCAAAAGCTCGGCGGTCACGGCGTCAGTCTAGAGAGCCGCACTGCTGGCGAGCGTGCCCGCGCCGACGGCGGTCTCATTGACCGAATCAGCGCTCACCGTGCGGTCGATCGTGCACTGACCGAGCACCCGCGTGCCCACGTAGATCACGGCCGTCTGACCCGGAGCCACCCCCAGCAGGGGCTCGCTCACCTCGACGACGAGCTCGCCACCCGCAACCCGCGCGACAGCGGGCACCGGGTCGGCGTGAGCCCGCACTTGCACGTGGCAGTCGAACGGGAGGAGAGCATCCGTCGCCGCAGCGTTATCGGCAGTGTCAGCCGCGCCACCATCCGCGGGGGTGGATGACGCGTGCGCGACGGGCCGCGTGATTCCGCTCGCGACCGGGTCGAGCCCCGCCCACGTGAAGCGGCGACCGGCGAGTTCGCGAATCGCAAGCGCCTCGCGCGGACCAACGACGACTTCGTTCGTGCGCGGCCGCACCTCGAGCACGAAGCGCGGTCGACCGTCGGGAGCCGGAACACCGAGGTTGAGCCCGCGACGTTGCCCAACGGTGAAGCTCGTTGCTCCGTCGTGCTCGCCGACGACGGTGCCCGAACGGTCGACGATGGCACCCTGCGCGGGCTCGATGCGATCGGCCAGCCAGCCACGCGTGTCGCCGTCGGGAATGAAGCAGATGTCGTGGCTGTCGGGCTTTTGCGCGACGGTGAGTCCGCGTGCTGCGGCCTCGGCCCGAACCACGGCCTTCGACGGCGTCGTGCCGAGCGGGAACATCGCGTGCGCGAGCTGCTCCGTCGTCAGCACGCCGAGCACGTAGGACTGGTCTTTGGCTTCGTCGCTCGCGCGGTGCAGTTCACGATTTCCGGCGGAGTCGGTGACGATGTGGGCGTAGTGACCCGTCGCGACAGCATCGAAGCCGAGAGCGAGCGCCTTCTCGAGCACGGCCGCGAACTTGATGCGCTCGTTGCAGCGCATGCACGGGTTAGGGGTGCGACCGGCGGCGTACTCGGCAATGAAGTCGTCGACGACGTCGGCGCGGAAGCGCTCGGAGAAGTCCCACACGTAGAAGGGAATGCCGAGCTTCTCGGCCGCGCGACGCGCATCGAGGCTGTCTTCGATCGTGCAGCAGCCGCGGCTGCCGGTGCGCAGGGTTCCGGGCATGCGGCTGAGCGCCAGGTGCACGCCGACGACGTCATGACCGGCCTCGACGGCGCGCGCC
>CALRMP020000081.1:0-9100 GCA_943369205.1 Gulosibacter massiliensis
CTCACGCGCGCAGCCGCCATGAGCGCACTCGGTGCTGACGCTGCGCTCACCGACGAAGCGTTCGCTCACGCGGCTGCCCTCGCGAGTGATGACGCCGCGCGCGCACGGGTCGAACTGCGCTGGGGCCAGCACACCGCACTTCGGGCCCACGACCCGGCCGTCGCTGTTGCGCGGGCGCAGGCCCTCATTCCGACGCTCGCGCCCGAGGCCGCCGCGCTGCTCACCCCGGATCTCGCGAAGTGGCGCCTCATGGTCGGCGACGCCTCGGCCATCGACCAGGCACTGGGCGGCTCTGCGCCGGCCGACCCCGCCGCGGCTCTCGGGGCGGCGCTCGGGCAAGCCATGATGGCCACGATGATGGGCCGTGTCGACGACGCTCGCGCTGCCGTCGAGGCGGGTCGTCCCCTTGCCGACAGTTTCGCCGCGGTGCAGCCGAACGCGGGTGATCTGCTCGACCTGTCGACCTTCCTCGTGCACGTGGGGGATGGCCGCATCGCCGACGCGCACGCGTTCGCCGAACACCGACGCCTTCAACCCTTCGCCGACTCGGCCGGAATCTGGTCGTACGCCCTCGCCCTCATCGAACTCCAGGCCGGGCGGTTGCACGAAGCACTCCCGCTCTCACTGCTCGCGATGCAGCAATTGCGGTGGCGCGACTTCACGGGGCTCGTCGGCTCGGCGATCGCTCTCGCGGCCACGGTGCACGCGCAACTCGGCTCACTGGCCGAAGCGCGCGAGCTCTTGGAGTCGCTCGCGCCAGCGCACCGTGACGACGTTAAGGTCGTGCTGCAGTCGGCAGAGGCGGAAGCCTGGATCGCCGTGCATGAGGGCGACTCCGAGCGTGCAATCGAGCTACTCGTGAGCGCGGTCGCCCGCGGGCTCGAGCTCGGGCACCTCTTGCTCGCGAGCCTCACGGCGTCGGTGGCCGTGCGCGTGGGCGGAGCATCCGTCGTCGCCCCCCTCGTGGCGCAGGCCGATCAGATCGCGTCGTCAACGATGGTGCACGCGATCGCTGACCTCGCCGCCGCTGTGTCTGCTCAGGATGCCGGCGCGGTCGTCGACCTGGCCCCCACGCTCGACCGCGCGGGGCTCACGAGCGTCGCGCACGATGCCGTCGTGCTCGCCCTCAAGTGGGTCGACGACGACCGGATGCTGCAGCGCCGTGCTCGAGTGCTCATGGCCGAGCTTGCCCGCGACATTGTGCCCGTGCAGACCGCATCGGGCACTCGATTCGAGTTCGGCCTAACCGAACGCGAATGGCTCATCGCGCAAGCCGCAGCCCGACGCGAGCGCAGCCGCGAGATCGCCGAGCGGCTCGGCGTTTCGGTGCGCACGGTCGACAATCACCTGGCGAGCGTCTATCGAAAGCTCGGCATCAACGGCCGCGGCGAGCTCGAAGAAGAGCTACGGGGGCAACTGCAGTAGCAGCCGCCCCCGCAATCGATGAGTCGCCGGTTAGGAAACCGGGCCCACCGTGTACTGCACGAGGCCCGTGCCATCGTCGTTCTGAGCGACGATGACAGCGACGTTGTAGGTGCCGTTCTCGAAGACGCGAGACTCTGACCCTTCGCCGAGGCTGAGCTCGGCGACCTGCGTGAAGCCAGCGTCGAGCAAGGCGTCGAACGCCCCCTGAGCAGCAGCCAGGTCGGCCACGTTGATCGCGGCCGTGAAGGTTCCTTCGGAGGCAGCCGAGAAGATGATCTCGCCGTCAACGGTCGGTACCTCGGCCGGCCAGCTGTCGGGCAAGCTCGCGCCCGAGCCGTTGACGTCGACGTCGACACCGGTCTGGTCTTCGATGATCTGCTCCACACCGCCCTCAACAACACCTTCGACGAGACCCTCGAGCGGGTTCGCGAAGCAACCGGTCAAGGTCAGGGTGAGGCCGAGGCCGAGAGCGGCGAGGGCGGGGGCGGTTCCGCGCATGGTGATCTCCAGACGATTGTGTGGCGGCGACGGTTGTGCCGCGCTTCATCTCATTGTGCTCTTCAGGCGCGCGGGGCGCCATGAGTAGTGACTACTTGCTCGGCGCGTCGACCGAGTTTGCTGCGCGCCGGTCACGGCGCCACCGCACAACGCCGGCAATGATCAACCCCGCCAAAGCGACGAACGCCAGGGCCAGAATGACGCGACCATAGGTTGACGCGGCATGTTCGACGAGCGACCAGTTTTCGCCCAGGGCGAAGCCGAGAAGAATGAAGACCGTGTTCCAGACACCGCTGCCGATGGCCGTCAAGAGCAGAAACAAGGCGATGTTCATGCGCGTGACGCCCGCCGGAATCGAGATCATGCTGCGAACGATGGGAACGAACCTCCCGAGCAGCACTGCGATGGGCCCGAACCGCTCGAACCACGCGACCGCGGCGTGGACGTCAGAGCCCTTCATGAGCGGGATCCGGTCAGCGATGCGCGCGAGGCGATCGGCCGACAGCCAGCGGCCCAAGAAGTAAAGAACCAGAGCTCCGACCACAGAACCGACGGTGGTGGCGATGATCGCGCCCGCCACCGTGAACTCGCCGCGGCTTGCCGTGAAGCCCGCGAGCGGCAAGATGATTTCGCTGGGAATGGGCGGGACGAGGTTCTCGAGAGCCACCATGAGGCCGACTCCGAGGAGCCCGAGAGCCTCCATGACGGAAACAACCCACTCGTCTATACCCATGGTGATCGAGTGTAGGTGAGGCGACGCGGCCCGTGACTCAGAAGATCATCGGGCGATCGTCGTCGTTCTCGTCCCCGTCGAGGTCGACGACCACGGGCACGTGGTCACTCGGGGCGTCGCCCTTGCGCTGCTCGCGCTCGATGCGGGCATCCACCACTCGATCGGCGAAGCCCGGCGAACCGAGAATGAAGTCGATGCGCATTCCTTCGTCGCGCGGAAACCGCAGTTGCTTGTAGTCCCAGAAGGTGAAGCCGGTGGGAACGAGCGGGCGCACCACGTCGCTCAGCCCGGCGCGTGTCAGTGCAGCGAAGGCCTCACGCTCAGCGGGTGAGATGTGGGTCGACTCGCCGGGCACGAAGCTCGGGTCGCCCATGTCGGCGTCGGTCGGAGCTACGTTGAAGTCGCCGGTGAGAGCGAGGGCCGCCCCCGGGTTGTCGCGCATCCAGCGCTCACTGTCATCGGCGAGGGCGCTCAAGAACCGCAGCTTGTAGTCCATGTGCGGGTCGTCGAGCGCGCGCCCGTTGGGCACGTAGAGGCTCCAGACGCGCACGTCGTCGATCGTCGCGCCGATCGCGCGAGCCTCGAGCGGAGCATCCGGCCCCTCGTGTCCTTTCGCGAAGCCGGGCTGGCCCGCGAAGCCGATCTCGACATCGGTCATGGGCAAGCGGCTCGCGATCGCAACGCCGTTCCACTGATTGAGACCGTGCAGCACGACCTCGTAGCCCGCAGCCTCGAAAGGCTCGAGCGGAAACTGTTCGGGCTTGCACTTGATCTCTTGCATCGCGAGGACATCGACGTCGGCACTGACGAGCCAGTCGACGACTCGGCCGTAGCGGGTGCGGATGGAGTTGACGTTCCACGTGGCGATGCGCATGCAATCACGCTAGTCGCTTGGCGCGAGCCGCCTCGTGTGTGTGTCGAGCCAATCGAGCGCGTCGAGCCAGAGTGGTTTCGCCGTGTCGCGGAAGTAGCCGACATGCCCAATCGGCGCCAGCCCGCGCTCACGAGGATCAATGTCGATCGCCGTGAGCTCGACGGCGGTGTAGCCGCTCATGAGGGCGTCGCGCGAGCGCGGTTGAGCCCACACGTCGTCGACGGAGTTGACGGCGGCGATCGGGATGCTCACCCGCGCCGCGGTGGCTGCCGCGTCGCTCATGCTCGGGTCATCGAAGAAGTTTCGGCGGTGGCGAGTCCAGCTCTTCCAGCCGCGGTAGACCCCGAGCGGCATGTCAGCGCCGAGCCCGATCATGGCGCCCGGCATGACGCCGCGCAGGCGCGTCATGACCGGCCCGACGACGTGCCAAAGCAGCAGCACCTTGATGGCTTCGAGCGGCGGCATCCAGCCGTGCCACCCCGCACCCGAGCCGAAGGTGTAGATGGCATCGACGTGCTCGATGCTCGGAATGAGCCCGAACGCGACGCCGCCGTAGCTGTGGCCGACGATGTACAGCGGGCGATCATCCCGCGTCGCTCCAATCACGGCCTCGAGATCGAGACGTGCCCAGTCTTCGTACTCCATGTCGAATCGACGCAGATCGGCGGGGGCCGATGCGCCGAGCCCGCGGTAGTCGAGCGTCACGACATCATAGCCGTCACGAGCCGCGTACTCGGCAAAGCGTCGGTAGAAGCGCTGAGCGACGCCCGTTGCGCCCGCGACGATGATGGTGGCGCGCGCGGGGGTGCTTGCGGTGTAGCGGGTGGTGGCCAAGGGGTAGCCGTCGGCCGCCGTGATCGTCTGCGGTTCGGCAGAGATCGGGGACGCGTTCACGCGCGCGCTCGCATGAGGTCAAGCACGAAACGGCACGACTCGACCATGGGTTCGATCTGACCCGAGACACGCGCCTGGAGGAGTCCGCCTTCGTAGGTCGCGATGATGGTGAACGCCATGCGCTCGGCATCGGAGGCTGAACGACCATCACGCACGAGCCCGTGGGCGATGACCTCGCGCAGCCGATCGAAACCACGATCGATCGCCGCGCGAATCTCGGTGTCGGCGGGCGTCGTTTCGAGCGCCACCGTCGCGAGGGGGCAGCCGGTCGAGAACTCTGTCGTGCGCAGGGCGTCTGCTGCGCGCTCGACCCACCCGGTGAGAGCCTCGAAGAGGTCATCGCCACGGTCGAGAGCGCGCTCGAGCTTGCTCACGAGCAGCTCGACCGACTCGTCGACGGCAGCGACCGCAAGAGCCGATTTGCCGCCGGGGAAGTGGTGGTAAAGCACTCCCTTCGGCGCATTGGCCTCTCGCAGGACGTCGTTGAGGCCCGTGGCATTCATGCCGCGGCGCTGCATGCTGGCGCCCATGGCCTGCACGAGTCGATCGCGTGTGGGAGTCGTCATGCGTCAACTCTATAGACCAGTCGGTCTAGAACGCAAGCCCCGATCAGACCGGGCATCCGCGCCGCGACTAGAGTGAAGGGGTGTCCGACGCCCGTCAGCAGCTCATTCGCTTTGTGCGCGACGAGGCCGTCTTTCACGGAGACTTCACGCTCACGAGTGGGGCGAAGGCGAGCTACTACATCGACTTGCGTCGCGTGAGCCTCGACCACCGCGTGGCTCCGCTCATCGGCCAGGTCATGGTCGATCTCATCGCCGACATTCCCGACATCGCCGCGGTCGGCGGGCTCACGATGGGCGCTGACCCGATCGCCTCGGCGGTGCTGCACCAGGGTGCCGCTCGCGGGCTCACGTACGACGCCTTCGTCGTGCGCAAGGCGCCCAAAGATCACGGCCGCGGCAAGCAGGTTGAAGGCCCCGACGTCGCGGGCAAGCGCGTGATCGTGCTCGAAGACACCTCGACGACCGGCGGGTCACCCCTGACGGCCGCGCGAGCTCTCGAAGCGGCGGGCGCGACGGTTGTCGCTGTCGCGGTCGTTGTCGACCGGGCGACGGATGCTCGCCGCGTGATCGAAGAGGCCGGCTACGAATACCGCGCTGCCATCGGGCTCGCCGACCTGGGGCTCGCGTGAGCATCGACGACCGCGATCCCGAGACGGGCGGCGACCCGGAAACCGGCGCGTTCGACGCCGACGAGTGGTTTCGCACGCAGTTCGGAGCTCCCGGTTCGACGCCTGTCCCGCCGGCAGCGCCTGTCCCGCCGGTAGCCCCGGTTCCGCCGGTCGTGCCGCCGCCCCCGGCTCAGCCGCCGGTCGCACCCCCGCCGCTCGTGCCGCCCATCGCCGCGCCTCCGCCCACGGCCCCATCGCAACCGCTGGCCCCGCCGCCCCCGCTCGTGCCCCCGACCGCCGCGCCTCCGCCGGTCGTGCAGCAGCCGCTCCTTCCCCCGCCCCTCATGCCTCCTGCCGCGGCGATGCCGACCCCCTGGGAGCCCTCGGTGACGGAACCCATGTCGGTCATGCCCGACCCGCTCGAGGACGTACCCGCGATTGATCAGGCGGGCCGCCCGGCGGGCGACGCCGCAACCGAGCTCATGCGCACTCCTGAAGAGGGCGGAGCGCTCGATGAGTTGTTCGGCACCGACAAGTTCGAAGAGTTCGACGACGGGCTGATCTCGGCGGTTCCGCGAGCAACGCGGCGCGATTCCGAGGCCGCCGATGGTGGCGCGCCCCCGCCGCGGGCGCCCCTCACCAAGAACCAGAAGGTGCTGGTCTGGATCGCCGGCTCGCTCGCGGCCCTGCTCGCTCTGGTCGGCCTGTTCTTTCTCGGCACTCGAATCCCCGACCTCCTCGGGCCGGCACCGGGTGCCGAGCCGTCGCCGACGCCCACGCCGACGCCGACTCCGACAGCAACCGAACGCCCCGTCGGGCCCGTTGCGCCCGGCGACTACTGGTGGGACGAACTGTGGGGCGGCGAGTGCCTCGAGCCCTTCGAGAACGCGTGGCAAGACCAGTTCACCGTCGTTGACTGTGCCGCGCCGCACGGTGGTCAGCTCGTCGCTCGCCTGCCGTTCCCGCTGCCCGAAGGGGCGACCGAGCAAGGCCCCTACCCGGGCGAAGAGGTGCTCGCGGGTCAGATTGCGATTCTGTGTAGTGCGCCCGGGGTCATCAACTTGTCGGCCGCCGGAACGCTCCGTGACATTCAGTTGCAGGGCGCCTACGCCGTGACAGAAGAACAGTGGAACGACGGCATGCAGGACTACTTCTGCTTCGTGAGCCGCTCATCGGGAGAGCCGCTCACTGGCTCGCTCGCGGTTCCGCCCGCTCCCCCGGCGGGGTAGCGCTGGCCGTCGTCGGCGAGCGGCGCTAGCCCTCGACGAGTTCGTGCACGCCCGACAGAATTTCGTCGGGCCGGAAGGGAAACTTCTCGATCTCGCGCTCGTCGCTGATGCCCGTGAGCACGAGCACAGTGTGCAGCCCGGCCTCGATTCCCGCGACGATGTCGGTGTCCATGCGGTCACCGATCATGGCCGTTCGCTCGCTGTGGGCGCCGATGCGGTTCATCGCCGAGCGGAACATCATCGGGTTGGGCTTGCCGACCACGTATGGCTCTTTGCCCGTGGCCTTCGTGATGAGCGCTGAGATCGCGCCCGTCGCCGGCATCGGCCCGTCGGCGCTCGGGCCAGTCGCGTCGGGGTTCGTGGCGATGAATCGGGCACCGTCGCCGATCAGGCGAATCGCTTTGGTGATCGCTTCGAACGAGTAATTCCGGGTCTCACCAACGACCACGTAGTCGGGGTCAGTCTCGGTCATGATGAACCCGGCTTCGTGAAGCGCCGTGGTGAGCCCTGCTTCGCCGATGACGAACGCTCGCCCGCCCGGAATCTGGCTCGCGCAGAAGTCGGCCGTGGCGAGCGCGCTCGTCCAGATCGACTCTTCCGGCACATCGAGGCCACTCGCTCTCAGGCGTGCGGCGAGGTCGCGCGGCGTGAAGATCGAGTTGTTGGTGAGCACGAGAAACGGAGTGCCCGAGTCTCTCCACTGAGCGATGAGCTCGATGGCCCCGGGCAGAGGCGTGTTCTCGTGCACGAGAACCCCGTCCATGTCGGTCAGCCAGCACTCGATATCGCGGCGGTCGCTCATGATCGCCAGCCTACTGCGGCTCGAAACGCATGATGGGGGCCAGGGATGCTGCGCTCAAGAACCGCACGCAGCGCCCCGTCGATCGAGCACGCCGTTCGAACGGGCGGCCCGCTGAGGTTTCGCTCGAACGCGCCATCCGGCCAGCTTCGAGTTAGGCGCCGCTGCCGCTGCCGTGACTCGCGCGCCGGAGTCGGTCGCGGATGGCGACGGCGATTCCCGGCCCCTGCGGTGACATCACGACGACGCGCGGCAGCCCCGCGTCATCGGCAGCGCGCAATGCCGCGTAGAGCTCGCGGGCGAACTCGTCGGCCGTGCCCGGCCCGGCAAGACGCACGACCCCCTCGGGCGTGTCGTACTCGGCGAGGGCGATGAACCCGTCACCGGGCTGCGGAGCCACATCGAGCACGACGGTTGCGGCGGGCGCGTAGTGCGCGGGCAATGACCCACTCACGCGGATGCTCGCCTCACGCTCCCCGAGCGCGAGCCCCGTCACCGCCACGATGATGTCGTCCGTGATCGAGCCGGGGCGCAGCACCACGGGTGCCACCCCGGTGCAGTCGACGATCGTCGACTCGATGCCCACGTCAGAGGGGTCGCCTTCGAGGACGAGGTCGTGCGGACCGAGCAGCGCTCCGAGTTCTGCTCGCACGGCCGCGGCCGTGGTGGGCGAGACGCGCCCGAACCGGTTGGCACTCGGGGCGGCGACACCGCGACCGCCGAGGCTCTCGAACGTGCGCAGCAGCTGCATCGCAACCGGGTGGCTCGGCACCCGCACGCCCACCGTCGGTTGGCCTCCCGTCACGGCGTCAGAGACCGCGGCCGAACGCTCGAGAATGAGCGTCAACGGGCCGGGCCACAGCGCGACCGCGAGGTCGTGAGCGAATCGGGGGATGTCCGCCGCGAGCTCGCCGATCAGCTCAGCACTGCTGACGTGCACGATGAGCGGGTGGTCCGCTGGGCGGCCCTTCGTCGCGAAGATGCGCGCGACAGCGGCCGGGTTCGCGGCGTCGGCACCGAGACCGAACACGGTCTCGGTCGGGAAGGCCACGAGGTGGCCGGCGTGGAGGGCGCGAGCGGCGCGGTCAAGATCGTCGGTCGACATCGAGTCGATTATCGCGCGCGCGGGGTGACGATCGAGGTGTTCACGTGCACCGGAACGCTATCCAGGTCGGTCATCCCGCTCGTCATCGCACCTCGGCCCGCCATGAGGGCCAGCCTCCTGGCGCCATATTTCGACCCAGCGACGGGTTGCTCAGCCCTTGTTCGAGCGACGCGCCAGCACGGCGCGCACCACGAGCAGCAGGCCGCCCAGCACGACGATCCCGATCGCAATGCCAGCGATGAGCGGCACGAGGTCGTTGGAACCAGTGTCGGCGAGGGCGCTGTCGGCGAGGGCTGTGATCACTTTCCAACTCTAGCAATGTCGAGGTCGAGGCGGCGAGCGGCAATGGCAACAGCATCCGCACTCGCA
>CALRMP020000082.1:0-9076 GCA_943369205.1 Gulosibacter massiliensis
GTTGCCGCGTCAGGTGGCCCTCAGCGCGGGGACCACGGCGTGCATCCTCATCGCGTTCTGGGCGTCAGCGGCGGCTGTGGGCCTGAGCCTCTCGTTTGCCGCGGTCGTGACGCTCGTGCCGCTAATTCTGCTGACCATGTTGATTCCGATCACGATCAGCGGATGGGGGCTGCGCGAAGGCGCGGCGGCCGCGCTGTTGCCGCTCGCGGGGGCGACCGTGAGCGAGAGCCTCGCGGCGAGTGTTGTCTTCGGGCTCGTAGGGCTCGTGGCGGTGCTGCCGGGGTTGCTCGTCGTGTGGGCGCGGCCGCGCGTCGCGCAGCGCTAGGCCTCGGGAAGCGCGAGCAGTGCGATGCGGTTTCCTTCTGAGTCGGCAAGCTCGACGAGCTCTCCTGCCTCACCGTTGTTGACGGGGCCGTAGAGCACCTCGGCGCCGAGCTCACGCGCGCGCTCGATCGCCGCGCTCAGATCATCGACCGAGAAGTAGACGATCGCCCCATCGCGTGTCGGCACGTAGGCATCGCCGACCGCCAAGGCCACGCTCGCCCCGGGCTGAGACTCGTCGACCGGAAACAGCGCCATCGGGTAGCCATCGAGCTCGGTGCGCTGCAGCTCGAGCTGAAGCAACTGCGCATAGAACGCGGTCGCACGATCAAGATCGGTGACAGCGATTTCAACGTGAACGATCATGGTTCGGTCGACACCCTCTCTGTGTGTTTCTCGATTCTGTGCACTGTCGCTATGGGGTGGCCGAATGGCCGACTCTTGATCGCACGGCGCGATGGCGTGATATCGCGATATCATCAGGTCCGGCCGATCGACCGAAGGAGCGCTCCATGACCGACATTCTCATTCGCGGCGTGAGCGACGAGTCGGTCGCGCATATTGAAGAGCAAGCCTCCAAGCTCGGTCTTTCGCGCAATGAGTACTTGCGCCGACAGCTCGATGCCCTTGCCGGGGTACCCCGCGAGTCGCCCGCCGAGATCTCGATTGACGACTTGCGTCGCGCCTCCGACGCCGCCCGCGACCTCGACGACCCCGACGTCATGAGCGCCGCGTGGCGGTGACCCCGTGGATCATCGACAAGTCTGCCTACGTTCGACTCGCCGATAGCCCCGACGTCGACGAGTGGCTCACGCGCATCGCGCGCGGGCTTGTGCGCATGACGGCCATTACGCAGCTCGAGATCGGCTACTCGATGCGCTCGGCCGAGCAGTCGCGGCTCGAGTTTGCGTCGCCGCCACTCTCGCTCATGCCCGTCGAACACCTCACCCCCGGCATTGAGCGCCGCGCGCTCGAGGTGCAGCAACTGCTCGGCGATCGCGGCCACCACCGCGCCCCATCGATTCCCGACCTGCTCATCGCCGCCACGGCTGAACTCACCGGATGCACGGTGCTCGCCGTCGACAAAGACTTCGAGCTCATCGCCGAGGTGACCGGGCAGCAGGTCGAGCGGCTCACGCTCTAGGCCGACGCCGACTGATCGTCGAGCCACAACGCGATCTCAGCGAGGGCGGCGGTGAGACCGTGGTTGCTGAGAGGCACCGTGTCGCCCTCGAGATCAGCGCGCGTGACGACCCAGCCGTCGTGCGACGAACGCCGGGCCTCGACCGTGAGGTCAATGCACCGTGGGCCGTCGGGCCCGTGGGCGGCGTCATCGACGAGCGCACGAAGCCGTGGCGCGAGCGTCGCCGGGTCGGCGCAGAAGATCACCGACGCTCTGTCGCGCTCAGAGTAGCGCTGGCCGCGCGCGAATCCTGCCGTCCCTGCCAGGCTGTCAAGGACGTCACACACGGTGGCTGCAATCGAGTCGGCTTCGGGATGATCGACGACCGTCATGACTGCGAGCTTGCCACACTGCGCCGCAACGCCTGACGGTCTCGCCGTCATGTTCCTCGTCATCCTCGACAACTATCCTTCAGCGCGATCGACCTGACAGATCACCTGACAGATCGCTTGTCATGCGCCCCGACACCGACTACCCTGAGGGCATGAGCAGTCTCGCGATTCACCCCGTCGACCGCGCACGCCGCGCCGCGCACCGCACCGCCGTGCAGTCGACGATCTCGCACGTCACGGCCGAGTTGCAGAAGGTGCTCGGGCAAGCCCTCGTGGCTGTCATCGTCGGCAAAGATGTTCGAACGGTTGCACGCTGGACGTCGGCGAGCCCCGTAACGCCCTCAACGCGGGACAACCAGCGACTGCGTGATGCCCTGCAGGTGCAGCAGTTGTTGCTCACCGCCGATGCTCCCGATGTCGTGCGCGCCTGGTTCATGGGCATGAACCCTCAGCTCAACGACCTCACGCCTGTCGAAGCCCTCGCCGAGGGTCGCGCTCGTGAAGTCATGGCCGCCGCACGGGCGTTCGTGAATGCCGGCTGACCCGCCGCTCGTCGAACCGCCCTCGACTCTGCACCGGGTCGAGCGCATCGCGCCCCCGCTCTCGTTCAGCCGCATCAACGCGATCGACGCGGCACTCGATGCGGCGGGCAATCGCTTCGACGTCCCCGGGGCGACCGTGCTCTACGCGGCGACGACGGCGAGCGGCGCTTTCGCCGAAACGCTCGCGGCGTTTCGCCCCGCGGCGTCGCTGGCCGCTGCGGTCGCCCGCGCCGGGGGCTCCCGACTGTCGTCGCGCGGCACCGTGCTTGCCTCGTGGCGATCGGCTCGGCGGCTTCGTCGACTCACGACGCGAAACGCGTTGCCCTTCGTCGACATCGAGCACCCTGCCACGCACGCACACCTCACCGAACGAGCACACGAAGTGCTGCTGCAGCGCGACATCGCGGCACTCGACGTCGCCGCGGTTCGCGGGCCCAGCCGACTGCTCACCCGCGGGCTCGCGACCTGGATCTATTCGCAGACGGATGCTCGCGGCAGGCCGCGCTACGGCGGAATCCGCTACGTCTCGCGGTTAGGAGACTTCGAATGCTGGGCCATCTTCGACGGCACAGCGGTCGAGGTGATCGACGAGGTGTCGATCGAGGCCGATGACCCTGCACTGCGTGAGGTCGCCGAGCTCTTCCGGCTCGACGTCAACTGGCGAGCGCTTGAGTCAGAGTCGTCGTCGAACTCGTCGTCGTCGTCATCAGTCGCCGCGGGCTCAACCCGCGCCGGCCGCTCACCAATCGCGGTGCCCGGAACGATGCCCGACCCGGGCACATGCTTCTCACGCTCGACCACGAGCCACTCGGGCCGGTCGTCGAGCAGCGCGCGAATCTCGGCCGTGGTCATGTGGTCGCTCACGCCGGCGCGGGCGAGCGCCGAGTTCGAGACGCCCAGACGGCGCGAGACCTCATCGCGCGGATGCGGGCCCTCGCGGCGCAGCGTCGCGAGCCACTCGGGCGGGCTGTCGCTGAGGGCCTGCAGCGCGGTGCGCGAAATGGGCGTCGCGCGAAACTCCTCGGGCGTGGCCGGCAGGTAGAGGTTGAGCTTCTTCGCCGCCGTCGCGGGGCTCAGCAGCTGCTCCTTTTTCGGCTTCGGCTGCTGGCGGCGGTCTTCGCGCGGGGCATCGGTCATGATGTCGAGCGTACGGGAGGCCGACGCCCGTGCCACACGCGGCTAGCCTGAAGCCATGCCCGAACCGCGACCCGACCCACTGCAGGTCGCCTTCGTGCCCGGCGTGACGCCCGGCAAGTGGGAGCGCATCTGGCGCGAGCGCCGCCCCCGCGGTCGCCTCGAGCTGACGCCCATGCTGCAGGATGCTGCGCTCGAGGCCCTCGCCACCGGCACCGTGCACATGGCTCTCGTGCGCGACACCTCGGCCGACGACGATCGCCACGCCATCGAGCTCTACCGCGAAGCGCCGGTGGTCGTGACTCCGCGCGGCTCGCTCCCCGCCAGCGTCGACAGCCTGACCCTCGCCGACCTGGAGAGCCTCGACGACCTGGCCGTGCTCGCCGTCGACCTGCTCTCCGACAGCGGCGAAGCGGCGATCGAACTCGTCGCCGCCAACGTCGGAGTCGCCGTTATGCCCCAGTCAGTCGCCCGATCCCACTCGCGCAAAGACGTCGTCGCCCGACCTCTCGTCGACGGAGTCGACACCCGCATCTCGCTCGTGTGGCCGATCGTGGGGGCGCATCCACTGGCCGATGAGTTCATCGGCATTGTGCGGGGGCGCACGGCGAACAGCTCACGCTGAGCGAGGCTCCGACCGTTCGGGCCACGGGCGATAGAAGCCCCAGACGCCGTTCGAGAGCTCGCCCGCCGCAAACAAGATGTCGCGGCCCTCGACCGTCATGACATACACCGAGACGTCGTGCACCTGCGTCGGGTAGGCCGGGTGGCGCACGTAGGCGGTCTCCTCGGTCGATTGCCATGACTGCTTCCACGGGTTCACCCCGTCGAGCTCGATCGGGTGGTTCTCGAACACGACGCCTACGGGCGTCCACTGGTCGGTGGGGTCGGCGGCCATGCGGCGACTCTAGTGCGCTGATTCCCTCGCGTGCATCAGCGGGTTCGGGATGCTCGTTCGGTGTTTGCCAAAGGCGCCGCACGGGCAGCTACAGCTGTGGAGTACGCCGATGGAACCCGAGCCACGGCCCTACCCTGCCTCGGTGCCCCTCTGGACGATCGAGTACTTCGACAACAGCTTCGAGCGCTTCTATCTGGGCCTCAAGCCATACGAACAAGCGGTCGTCGAAGCTTCACTGAAGACGGTGCTTGCCGTGCACGGCATCGCGGCATTCGACGGCGGCTGGGGCAAGCCTCTGGGAGACGGACTGTTTGAGTTCCGCATCCAACGCTCTCTCGATGCGATCCTCAGCCTGGCGGGCCGGGCAGAGAACTCGGAGTCGAATAGTGGCCGGCGCGTGAGCATCCGGCTCTTCTGCACGTTTCACGGAGACAAGATTGTGATGCTCCTCCATGGCTATGACAAAGGTCGAGACCCGTCGGCTCGCCGGCAACAGAAAGAGATCGCCAGAGCGCGAGCAATGCTGACGAGGTGGCGTGGTTCGCGATGACAGAAGTAGACGTCGCTATGGGTTACGGCACATAATTGAGGGTGGGGAGGAAAGTCATGAGTCGACCGTTCACTGATCTTGCAACACGGGCACAAGCCACGTGGTCCGCTGACACCCTGCGCGTCTACGAGGCCGCCGTTGCGACGTTCCGCGCAGAACTCGACGCTCGCGCCGCCCTTGGTGCTCAGCTGAAGGCCGCGCGCATCGCGCACGGCCTCAGCCAGCCCACGCTCGCCGAGCTCAGCGGCCTACAGCAGGCAGAGATCAGTCGCATCGAGACCGGATCAGCGAACCCCACAGCCGACACGCTGCTGCGGCTCGCGTCTGCCCTCCACCTGACGCTGACGCTTGAACCACAGAAAGCGCAACTCACATGAGCAACAGCGTCGGAACGGCCGGCCACTGGAACGACCTCGCCGAGTGCCCCATGTGTGAGAACTACGAAGCGCACGCTCGCACGGCGAACGGAATGTACACGTGCGCCCTGTGCAATACGTCGTGGGGAAGCGGCGAACAGTCGTCCGGTCTCGGCCCCCGATGGCTCCCGCAGCCGCCGCCGATCAGGTAACCGCGTTCGGGAGCTAGGCGCGGCCCAATGATGCCGCCCTGCACTTGGCCTACACGCCGCAACCACGCGTGGTGGCGCCACACGACTGATCGAGTCAGTCCTGCAGCCGCTGCTCGTGCCCTTCGGGGCAGACACCCCTGATTTCTTCGAACCACATCGATCCGTCGTCGTCGAATACGGGCCAGGTGCGCCAGCACTTTGCGCAATAGTTCTGCTCGCATTGGCGGCAGCAGAACGACCCCAGCTCCCCGTCGATCTGGGCCAGTTCGCGGGGATCAACGCTCTCCGCCTCCAGCAAGGCCTCGAGGGCGGCAGAAGCAGGGGCCATTGTGCGCCCAAGCCAGTCGAGACGATAGTGCGGCGTGCGCAGATCGGGCCAACTCAGTCCCGCGGCACTATCTGAGTCAGTGTGCACGCCTTCGGCCTGCGGGCCCTTGACTATCGAGATCATGGCCGCGGCTTCCCCGCACTTCGCACACAAGAACGTGTGGCCATCATCGCTCGACCGACTCCCTCTTGACACGGTGGTCACTCACCCGTGACGGGGCCCGTCACGCGCGCTCCTTCAAGTAATCGACGACCTCGGGCCAGGTCTTGTGGGTGCCCTCGGGCCCGAAGTGGATGACCTCTCCCCCGTGCTCGTGGAACCGCTGCGCGCCGTTTGCGTGAGGCCGGTCATCCACCAAGAATTCGCCGCGATTCAAGTGCTTATGGTGCGAGAGGATCAGGCGTTTGTAGAGCGGGCTGTCGTCGTCGGCACCGAAGTGCTTCTTGATCCATTCGACCTTGTCGTGCCAGGCCGACGGGTTCGCCCACGGAGCGGTCGACAAAATGACCTGCCCCACGGTTTGGTTACCAGTCAGCGTGCAGTGATCAGGCGCGGGATGGTTGGTAGGTCCGAGCGTAGCTCGAACTCGATTGGGGTGAGGTAGCCGACGCTTGAGTGGCGGCGGCGGCGATTGTAGAAGACCTCGATGTACTCGAAGATCGCGTTCGCGAGCTCGACCCGAGTGTTCCACTTCTTTCGGTTCAGCAGCTCGATCTGCATCGACGACCAGAACGATTCCATCATTGCGTTGTCGAGACCGTCGCCGACAGTCCCGAACGATGGCATGAGCCCCGCGGAACGGATTTTGTCGCCGAAGGCCCAGGAGGTGAATTGCGCCCCGTGATCGGCGTGGACCACCCCACCTGGATTCGGATTACGGTTTTTCAACGCCATGTCGAGCGCATTGATCACCAGCCGAGTGTCGGGGCTGGAGTCTATGGACCAACCCACGATGCGCCTGCTGTAGGTGTCGAGCACGCAGCAGCAGTAAAGCCGTCCTTCTCTCGTGGGGTGCTCTTTAATATCAGTGACCCAGAGCTGGTTCGGGCCTGCTCGATTGAACTTCCTGTTCACGAGATCGTCGGACGTGACCACACCACGCAACCGTTTCACCCGGGCAGGGCCAGGAAGCCCATAGATGCCGGCATCGTGCATCAGCAGGAACGTGAGGCGACTGCTGACGGTGACGCCCATGCCCATCGTGAGCTCGGCATGGACACGGCGGTATCCGTAAGTGCCGCGAGAGGCGGTGTGGACCTCCTGGATGAGGCCGGTCAGCCATTGGCGGCGCATCTTTGTCGGTGCGAGCGGCCGATGTTTGTATCGGTAGTAGCCAGGTTTGCTCACCCCGAGCACCCTGCAACAGGTCAGCACAGGATGCCCGGCGGCGACGAGGATGTCGATCACCGGGTGAATCCTTTTGGGTGAGGCCGATCCTCCCCGAGCAGCTTCGAGGCGGCCTTCACGATTGCCAGTTCCTCCTCGAGTTCCCGGATGCGTTTCTTGGCCGCCCGTAGTTCAGCACTCTCCGTCGTCGACCGGCCGGGAAGTTCGCCGCGGTCGATGCGGTCCTGACGGACCCAGTTGCTCAGACCGCCACAGCTGATGCCAAGGTCGTATGCGACATCGGCAACGCGGCGACCAGCTCGCACGAGAGCGACGGCCCGCGCTCGAAACTCAGCAGGGTATGGCTTTGGCATGATCGAAGCCTTTCAGCGAAGGCCTGATCAGCACAGCAAGAGTGGTAACTATCCCGTGGGGCAGGTCAAAACGTAGATGTCGAACAGCGGGGCGAGCTCGTGCACCGCGTCGATCGCGCCGGGCATCGGCTGCATGTGGGCGAAGATGCCGGGGATGTCGTCCTTGTGCTCCGCGTGCTTCTCCAGCAGCGCCGGGTCGACGTGCGGGAACGCGCTCGGGAAGTCGACGAGCGTGTTGTCCATGTCGATGTAGACGATCTTCTTGGGGGTGGTCTCCGACATGTCCGGCCTTTCCGTCCCGTTGTTTCGGCGGGCTCACCTTCAGGTTAGGTGGGAGCACCGACAACGGTGAGGCGTTGCCACGTCACGAGACCTCGACGACGCTGGCCATACTGAACCCATGAGCATGACTCCGCCTGACGGCCTCGAGCTCCGGCACTTGCCCGACTCCCCCGACGCACGGCTGTTCGTCGAGCTCTCGAGTTATCAGGCTGACCTCACCGAAGCACGCACCGCGCTTGAACTCGCGATCTCTGGTTTCGGAGACCAGGGGCCACTCGGTGACGCACGTCAGTTTCTGATCGGATACGCTGCCGCCGCCTACTGCCGCACCTACTTCAACTCCAAGGTGCGCGAGCCGATGACCAACCGGGTGAGAATCCCCGCTGAGCATTCCGAGCTGCACGCCCTGATCACTGACTACCGCAACAAGCGCGTGGCCCATTCGCAATCGCACCTCGTGAGCACCTTCGCCTTTGTCGGGCTCGACACCGACGGGAGCATCCGGCCGTCTATCTTCGGCATGACTGTTGCACAAGAGATTCCGGCGAACCTGCTCGAGCCGTGGATCACTCTGATCGACGTGATCAGCGACCTCTTCGGTGACTTGCAGGCCGAGGTCGAGGCTCGCATTGTTCAGAACGTCGCCGCCACAAACATCGACGAAGTGCGCGCGTGGGCGATGTGGCCCACGCCTGTTGACCAACTTGACTCCGCGATCACTGCCCGACGCTCGCGCGGGCGATACCCGACAACGTGGACGAACTACTGGGGACGCGCCGACTAGACAGGCTGGGACGTCTGCGAGATCACCCCCCTGACGAACTAGAAGTCCGATTCGACTAAAGCCTTGGAAAGCTGGATCCCGGCCTGGACTCGATCTACGGAGTCTTGCCAGCGGCCTTCTTCATCGAGCCCCGGAATTGGAATCAGCCAGCCCTCGGCTCCTGTATAGCCCCGAACGAAGGTGAATCGCCCCGGGTTTAGTGGAGGGCGAGTTCTCCCGACAACTGCTGCTGTCGGGTGTTGATCTCACGGTAGTACGCGTTCTCCATCTCGATCGGGGTGAGATATCCGATCGAGGAGTGCAGGCGGTTCTCGTTGAACCAGTGCACCCAGGACAGCGTCGCGAGCTCGAGCTCATCGACGGTGCGGAATGGGCCGTCGATCTTGACGCACTCGGTCTTGTATAGCCCGATTGCTGACTCGGCCAGAGCGTTGTCGTAGGAGTCGCCCACAGT
>CALRMP020000083.1:0-8934 GCA_943369205.1 Gulosibacter massiliensis
CTCGCGAGTCGTAGATCGTCGTCGGTGAGCAGGCGGGTGTCGTCACATACATCGGCGCCGAAAGAAGTCCGGCAAGAGCTGCGCCGGCCAGAGCGTCAGGGAAGTTCGCCCCCGTGGCGACGAACGCTGTTGCACTCGAGCCCGCGGGAAAGAACGCGTCGTTGATGATCGCGGTTGTCTCATAGCGGTCGCGGCCGCCGTAGCGCGTGACGGTGTAGCCGGCGTTGGTCAGCTGGGTGGAGATACCCGCACTCACGACAGACGCTCCGCCAGCGATCGAGACGGTGGTGACGCCGAGCCGCGCCAAAGCATCGAGCACGGCTTGCGGCACCGTCGGCTGCACCCCGTCGACGAGGATCACCGGAGCGCCGAGCGACCCTGCTGCCCCGGTGGCCGCAAGTGCATCGGGGAAGTTGCGGCCCGTCGCGATGATGGCGTGCGTCGACGCATCGAAGATGCCGTTCACCACAGCAAGGCCCGTGTCGTAGCGGCCGGCACCACCGAACCTTTCGACCTCGGCAATGGTTCGCAGTCTGCTCTCGACCGATGCCGAAACGGCTCCTGCGCTACCGAGCACATAAATGATTGCCGGGTTCAGTCGCACCAGCTCGGCTTCCACAGTTGCGGGGAGGGCGGTCGGTGTCGTCAGCAGTAATGGGCCGCCGAGAAGGGCCGCGGCCGCGGCTCCCGAGAGCGCGTCGGGAAAGTTCGTTCCCGTCGCAATGAACACGGCAGGCACTCCGGGCGCATACCGCGCCGACACCTGAATCGCGGTCTCGTAGCGCGAGCTGCCAGAAAGCCGGGTGATCGGCTCCGTGAAGTCGGTGACGCCGCCACCTCCGCCCGAGCCAGCGCCGTCGTTCACGACCGTGGGCGGTGTCACTGTGGTCGCACCGCAGTCGCCGCTGAGCTCGGTCGTGAGTGCCGCCAACTCGGCCGGGTCGACCGTGAGTGAGTAGCGATACTTGATAAGCGACCAGTCGATCACGTACTGGCAGTGGCTCGGCTCGTAGGGGGGCATCCATTCGGCCGGGTCTCGGTCGCCCTTTGACTGGTTGACGTTGTCGGTCACCGCGATGAGCGCGTAGGCCACCTGCAGGTCGTTGGCGAAGTCACGTCTCTCGGTCGGTGTCCAGTCCCACGCCCCCGAACGCCAGGCATCGGCGAGCGGAACCACGTGGTCGATGTCGACGTCAGCCGGGTCTGTCCACGAGACGTTGTCATACGTCGACAGCCATTCGCCGCCGGTCAGCGAGCACGAGGGCCCGACCGTGACCGCGACGACCGACTCTTCAATCAATACCTCTCGGCGCGTGTCACACCCGTTGTTGTCCGCGTCGATCCAGTGCTCGAACAAGTCGCGGTCGTACGTGGCCGTCGTGTTGTCGGCCTGGGCAGTGAGCAAACCCGGCAAGCTCGACGCCGCAACGTCAGCCGCGTTGGCGGGCGCGACGGGCCCGACAACAGTCACCGACGAGACGATCACCGACATCCCGATGGCGGCAATCAGTGATGCTCGGGCTCGGTTCGGCACGTTCGGCAGTGGGCGCATAGATGTGAGGCTATGTGCAGCTTCTGTCTCGACCTAGGGCACAAAGACCCGGTTGGCCGCGCCGCGCATCAACCACGCGTCATCACATGGCGAAAACTCGACTAACCGCTGTCGACTGCCATGCTTGTGCCATGGCCCAGTCCCGAGACCTCATTGCCGTGCTCGTCGACGCCGACAACGTGTCGCACTCCAGGATGGGCGCGGTTCTGACGGAGGTAGCGCGCTTCGGCACGGCATCCGTCAAGCGGGTTTATGGCGACTTCACCAAGCCGAGCCTAAGCAGCTGGAAGCCCGTGGCGAGCGAGCACGTCATCCAGCCGATTCAGCAGTTCGCCAACACGGTGGGCAAGAACGCGACCGACAGTGCGCTCATCATCGACGCCATGGATCTGCTCTACACGAGCCGGTTCGACGCGTTCTGCATCGTGTCATCCGACAGCGACTTCACCCGCCTCGCGTCGCGAATCCGCGAAGAAGGCGTCGCCGTGTATGGCTTCGGTGAGCGGAAGACTCCCGAGGCGTTCAGAAACGCGTGTGACAGGTTCATCTACCTCGACGTGCTGGACGAGCCAACGACGGATGCGGCAACCGCAGCTCGCCCGCGCGTCACGCCGGCGAAGCTCCGTGGCGACTCGAAGCTCATTGGCGGACTTAGGTCAAGCGTATCAACCGCCTCGGGCGACGACGGCTGGGCCCCACTTTCAGCAGTGGGCTCGCTCATGCGCAAGCAGCAACCCGACTTCGACCCGCGCAACTGGGGCTATGCGAAGTTCTCTGAGCTGGTGAACGCGACCGACCTGTTCGTGCTCGAAACCCTGCCCACCGGCGGAATGAAGGTGCAGAACAAGCGCAAGGCAGGCGACTAAAGGCGTTCTCGGCGGGCGCCGAGAGTCTCTCCTACTGCACAAAAACTAGGCGTCGTCGCCGTCCTGTTCTATCCCGAACTTCCCACCAGCTATTGCCACCACGATAATGCCGATCACGCCGACCACTCCGAGAACAGCTTGAAGGAAAAGCGCTGCCTTGAGCTTGTTGCCTTCCGCGATCATTGACGCTTGCACCTTCACCGTGTCACCGATTTTGCTAGTGATCCGAAACTTGTCGTCCAGTGTGAGGTCTGGCTCGTCGAGCATTGCAATTAACGCGCGGCGCCACTCGGCTATGCCCTCATGGGCTTGATCTGCGCTGTGGTCAATCGAATTGAGCGTTGCCTCGTGCGCCTTGCTAACTCTCTCGATCGCCTCGGTTGCCAGCTTCTTGAACTCCGGCAGTTGTTCGATGATCTTCATCTGCACTTCCGCGCTGACGTGCTGGACCTGGACCGCAAACCTGGCGAAGTTCTTCTTCGCGAGTTTCTTTAGGGAGTTGACTTCACGAGGGCTGACCTCATCGTCATTCTCAACCGCCATGCAAGTTCTCCGATCGTATTTGACTGCTCGGCTCATGCCCGGTTGTCCGCCCATGATGTCTCCCCGATCATAGAACGCAAGCACCGACAGGCTGAGCGATCGTCACTCTGTATCCGCAGTTTGCTCACGACAACGCGCCTCGGCGCCGCGATCGCCGAGTGCTCCCGGATGCTCCCCGCAGCCGAGCAGACCCTCCAGCACCTCGGCACCCCGCCGGGCCCCTACCTGCTGCAGGCCCAGATCGCCGCCGAGCACGCGACGGCCCCGACGGCAGCGGCGACAAACTTCGCCCACATCGCCACCCTCAGCTTCGACGCCAGCCTGGGGGAGTACCACCTGCTTCACGCCACCCGCGCCGACCTGCTGCGCCGCCTCGGCCGGCCGACGGCTGCTCTGCCGCGCTACAGCCGAGCCTTTGAGCTCGCCCCCTCCGACCCCGAGCGCCGCTTCCTCCAGCGCCGCCTCGATCAATCGAGCAGGAAGGGCCTAGGCGGACGTGTGTGACCCCAGGTCTTGAATTAGCGTTTCCGGATCGAGGCCGATGGCAATACACATGTCCTTGAAGTGATCGCCGTCCGCTCTCTGGATGAACGCGAGAGTTGCGACCAGCTCCGCTTCGATCGACGGGAAGTCCAGTGCTGCCGATGGGCGCGGTTCTTCTCTGTGTGACTGGCTATGGAGAAACTGGACGACTCGCTCCTTAAGACTCTCGTCGATTCCAGCGGAACTCGCCACTGCGTCAACCTTGTCTTGAAACTTGATCTTGCTTGGTGCGCGGAACGAAAGGAACCCTTCGAGTAGCCTTCGCCCAGCGTTTCCAACGAGCGGAAGATACTCCTGTGAGTTGCCTGATACAGCTTCTGCAACGTGTAGAAACAGGAAGTGATACTCGCTTGGGTGTTGGATCAAGGCTCTCGGCAGCTCACGGACTTTCCCCTCACGAGATGCGCCGCCTGAGGCTGCAATCGCGCGGACCTCAAGTAGCGAGACCGCGGGCATCAATTTCTCGGCTGGGTCGTTCTGGGCTATCCGTTTCTGTGAACTGTGCCATCGGTTCCGCAATTCCCCAAGCTGGAGCCGGAAATACTCGTAGTCGTGAGTAAGGACGATCGTCTGAGCGAAACCACTGGTGCGTATATTGGCCAGGGCGAAGGCCGCGAAAAGGGATTCCTTGTCGAGGCTCGTCACCGGATCGTCGATGATCACCACAGTTGATTCCGGGTCGACACCCTCACCTTCTAATGATCGGAGGAAGTACGTGAAGGCAATCGCGTTTCGCTCGCCTTCGCTCAATTGATCGGCGGGATTACCGGCTCGCCGAATCACATAGCCTTTTCCATCGTCGGAGACGGAGACTGCTAGGTGGGCATGGCCGAAGTGATCCCGAAGGTCCGCATCAATGAGGTTCGCCATTCTGCCGGTATCTGCCTGTGCTTGCTGAATGACCAGCAGATCTGTGCGTATCGCTCTTGCGCGAGATTCGAGGGCGTTGCGTGCCCTCGCAGATAGTCCAAGACGGACTCCGAGCGCCCGGTACTCTTTGCCTTTCTGAGCGCCGTAGTGCGACTCCACTGCAGATTTCGCCTCACTGATGCGGTCTGCCTGCGTGCTGAGCGCGGAGTTGTTGTCTTCGATCACGGAGAGGAGTTCCCCGTACTCCAACTTTGGGAATCCCTCCGGGATGAAGTCGGACTCAGGCCGCGGGTTCAGAGGGTCCGCCAGCCGGCTTTCGATCGCAGAGTTCGCAAGATCAATGGCAATCTTCAAGTTCGCAGCCGAAGTGTTTACCGTTTCGAGTTTGGCGGTGGCTTCTTCCCGGTAATCGGGCATGAATTCATCCGAGGTTGGCAACGCGCCAAGCCAGGAATTGAGCTCGATGAGACAATTCTTCAGTGTCTCGGTAGCCTCGCTGATTCGTTCTCGAAGCGCCTCAAGGGCTGCGCTGAAGTGTCGCCGATACTCATCGAGAGTAGAAGCGGTAACGATTCCGGATTGACAGAAAGCACAGAGGTCGCCCTCTTGGTGCAGGCCCATTCCTGTCTCCACCCAATCCGAGAGAGTCTGGTTTCCGTCGAGGCGTGGGAGTCGGACCGATTCAATAGTGACGCCGAGAATCTCGTCATTGATAGTTGAGTGCATTGATGTTTCGAGCGTTTGAGGTGTTGTGGGTATGGCTATCGGCTCGAAGTTTGGTGACGCCGCAGACGCCAGTTCGGCATCGAGAGTTGATTCTTCAAGTTCAGCGGCGCCGGCATCGTTCAGGAGTTTTCGGACTTGTGGGACTTGGAATCGAGTTTGGTTGTAGTACGCAGGATCCGACCGCGCGAGGGCCGCGATGACGTTCGCCTTGGTCTCTTTCTCAATGGTGTCTCGGCCTTGCTCGATCTCCTTCTCTGTGATTGAAAGTGAGGCAAGGCGATTCTCAAGAGACTTCAGGTACTCCTGCAACTCTCTCAGTTCCTTTTCGGCCCTCACGTTCACTGCGCCGAGCTTTACGATCGGTCGCGCTTGACCGCCGCCGTCGAGAAAGACCTGAAGTGAGTCCTGGACGTAGTGGCGGTTGTACACGAACACGTCGAATGGAATTGTGCTCTGACCTAGAACTACAGCGCTGGCAACTCCATTTGCAACTACGCGGGCCTTAAGAGTCGACGAGTCCGCTTTGCCACTGGTGCACGCCAGCCTGATGGCTTCAGTGAGGCTAGTCTTGCCCGTACCGTTGCGCCCGTACACAACGGTCCTCTTGCCGAATAGACATGGGGGTTCTCCATCGAAGGGGCTGGCGCTCAGGCCCCGGAACGCAATGTCACTACTGAAGTTCTGAAGCACGACAACTCCCGTTCTCCTTCAGACTCGCCGGGCAGTCGGTCGAGCGCTAAAGCTTTGAAAGGCCTTCTTCGACAGTTTTGCGCGTTCGCCAAAGGGTCAATCCCTGTTCTTTTTGAATTGTACTCGGGAACGGGGGCTGTCCCACTTTCATCTGCGTGGCAGGTTGATGGCCTTCGAATGTGCGCCCTCCTCAGAACGCTTACTGCACATGCCCTCAATCTTTGATTGATCCTCGGTCTGATGCCTGCCATGATGGCCAGCATCGGACAGGTCAAGGGTGGAGGGTGGAGGCTTGATGGCTGAAGAGATGAGAGTTCCCCCGGAACTTTGGTACCTCATGGAGCCACCCGCGCGACCGCACAAGGCCGATCGTCCGTCCGAATTGGGCGGCGTGTCCGCGGTCGCAAGCCGGTCACTGCTAAGACTGATCGAAGCTGAGTCCGAGGGCCGGGTGGAGTCGATGGTTCTACCGTGGCTCAACGATCAGAATGTCCCGCGGTTCGTTATCTCGGGCTACTACGCAGGCACAGACTCTTTCGGTGCTTCTCGCTTACTGGCGGACATAGATCTCACTGCGAGAAGAGTTGGGTACCTCAGTCGACAGCTGGGCCGCAACGTCGGCGAAATCGAGATTGATGCGCAAAGGACCAGTGAAACTGGGGTTCGTATTCTTGACGTTAGACCAGGTTCACTAGACGTTGTCTTCACGGTCTGGGGCTCGCTGGTGGCGGTTGCCGCCAGCACGCCCGTCTCCGTCGCAAGTTTGTTCGCACTCGCATGGGACCTGACACATGGCGCCACGAGTGTAGTCAAGTGGGCGATTCGCACGGATCGAAACTCCTTCGCGGATCGACCCAGCGCAACAGCGCCCGCCAACAGCCAATTGGTGTCAGACGCATCTATCGCTGAAATCGTGCCTGCTCTGGAAGCCGCGGTTGCAGCGGGAAATGGCGTTGATTTCCATATTCAGGACGGTCCTCGTTCGATTCGCCTGACGGTGCCCCCGCCGAAGCGGTAGGTCTTCCCGGAGCCTGTCGCTGCTCCTCAGTACGCTGAACTCATGCCCCCTACAACCCGAGAAGCCCAACGAGCCGAACTCCACAAGGCAATCTGGCGGGTAGCCAACGACCTCCGCGGATCGGTCGACGGCTGGGACTTCAAGAGCTACGTGCTCGGCATGCTCTTCTACCGCTTCATCTCCGAGAACCTCACGGCCTACCTCAACCGCCAAGAGCGCGCAGCGGGCAACGAAGCCTTCGACTACATACAGCTCCAAAACGCAGAAGCCGAACACGGCCGCAAAGAAACGGTCAAGGAGAAGGGCTTCTACATCCTCCCCAGCGAACTCTTCGTCAACGTGCGAAAGAACGCAACAACAGACGAAAACCTCAACGAAACCCTAGGCCGCGTCTTCCAAAACATCGAAGGCAGCGCCGTCGGCACCGAATCCGAAGACGACCTCAAGGGCCTCTTCCAAGAGCTCGACCCCAACTCGAACAAGCTCGGCAACACCGTTGCTCAGCGCAACCAGAAGCTCGTCAAGCTGCTCAACGCCATCGGCGATCTCAACCTGGGCGACTTCGAGAACCACGAGATCGACGCGTTCGGTGACGCCTACGAGTACCTCATGCAGATGTACGCGGCCGACGCCGGCAAGTCGGGCGGCGAGTACTACACGCCGCAAGAGGTCTCTGAGTTGCTCGCCCAGATCGCGAGCATCGGCAAGACCGAGCTTAAGAAGGTCTACGACCCGGCGGTCGGGTCCGGCTCGCTGCTGCTGAAGTTTCAGAAGGTGCTCGGCCCGAACAAGGTCGGCGGCTACTTCGGTCAAGAGATCAACCTGACCACCTACAACCTGGCGCGCATCAACATGTTCTTGCACGACGTGCACTACGAGCAGTTCCACCTCGCGCACGGCGACACGCTCACGCACCCCGAGCACTGGGACGACGAGCCGTTCGAGGCGATCGTCTCCAACCCGCCCTACTCGATCAAATGGGAGGGCGACGCGAACCCGCTCCTCATCAACGACCCGCGCTTCGCGCCCGCCGGCGTGCTTGCCCCTAAGTCGAAGGCCGACCTCGCCTTCACGATGCACATCCTCAGTTGGCTGGCCGTCAACGGCACGGCGGCGATCGTCGAGTTCCCCGGGGTCATGTACCGCGGCGGAGCCGAGGCGAAGATCCGCAAGTACCTGGTTGATAACAACTACGTGGATGCTGTGATCCAGCTTCCGCCCGACCTCTTCTTCGGCACGACCATCGCCACGTGCATCCTCGTGCTCAAGAAGTCGAAGACCACCAACGACGTCGTCTTCATCGACGCGTCCGCCGAGTTCACGCGCGTCGGCAACAAGAACAAGCTGACGGATGCCCACCGCAACCGCATCCTGACCACCCTCGTCGAGCGCACTCCGGTCGACCACTATGCGGCGCTCGTGTCGAACGCCGATCTTGCTGCTCGTGACTACGTGCTTTCGGTCTCATCGAACGTCCAAGCGGCAGACACCCGCGAGCTGGTCGAAATCACCGACCTCAATGCCGAGATCGCCCGAATCGTCTCCCGCCAGGCCGAGTTGCGCGTCTCAATTGACACGATTGTCGCCGACCTGGAGTCCCCGTGAGTCAAATCGAGCGACTGATCCGGCAGCACTGCCCTGATGGAGTGGAGCACTTGCCCCTACGGGAGGTCTGCGAGGACTTCATTGTGCCGATGCGCGACAGGCCCGAAGTTTTCGATGGGGCTATTCCATGGTGTCGAATCGAAGACATCGAGTCGATGTCATTGAATGGCTCGAAGTCAGGACTTGCCGTTTCCGACGAAGTGATCAAGAAGATGAACCTGAAGGTCATGCCCGCCGGAACGGTTCTAGCTTCCTGCAGTGCATCTCTTGGGACCTACGCGATCGTTAACCGCCCCTTGGTGACTAACCAGACTTTCATTGGCCTTGTTTGTGGCGAACGACTTGACAATCGATTTCTCTTGTATGTCATGCATTGAATCGCCCCGGGTTTGATGGAGGGCTTGATTCCCCGAGAGGATCAAGTCATGCCAGCACCAAGGAAGTATCCGCAGGAGTTGCGGGAGCGAGCAGTCAGGCTCGTGCAAGAAGCCCAGAAGGAAGATCCAGAGCTGTCACTGAAC
>CALRMP020000084.1:0-8803 GCA_943369205.1 Gulosibacter massiliensis
GTGGGCTTACGACGCGTTCTATGCCAGCGACGAAGCTCGAGCAGCCACTTACGCGGCGTGGTTGCATCACTACAATCACCACCGACCCCACACCGGGATCGGAGGCCTCACACCCTCAGCCCGCGTTCACAACCTCACGGGGAACTACACCTAGTCGTCGCGATGTGCTTCTCGTGGTGGGAACAGCTGCGGCGACCGCTGCGCTCACCACCGGTGTCAACCTGCTTTTGCCCGGCCCCGTAGGGCCCGCCGGCCCAGCTGGTGCCGACGGCCAGGACGGTGCGAACGGTCAAGACGGCACCGATGGCACTAATGGCACGAACGGTCAAGACGGCGTCAACGGAGCGGATGGAACCGACGGCTCGGACGGCCGCGACGGTGTCAACGGACGCGACGGCGTTGATGGGGCCGATGGGGCTACGGGCCCTTCGGGCTCGGGAAGCAACCCGGGACCGACCGGGCCAGCCGGCACGCCGGGCGACACGGGCCCAACGGGCTCCGTCGGCCCAACAGGCTCCGTCGGCCCAACAGGCCCCACCGGGTCGACCTCCCCGTCTGGACCCACGGGAGAGACAGGCGCAACCGGTGCGATCGGCCCCACCGGCGAAATCGGCCCGACCGGAGCAACCGGCTCGACCGGGCCGATCGGACCCACCGGCGAAATCGGCCCGACCGGAGCGACCGGGCCTATCGGCCCGGTCTAGATCAGCCTCCTTAGGCCGACCTAGGCTCCCCCGGTCGGCAACCCCAAGAACGCGCTCGACGGCAGGTCTTTCTCGTCGCCGCGCACAGCATCCAGAATGCGGGTGACGACCGCGGCCGGTGCGTAGCCGACTGGGAACGCCGGGCGCTCCCCCGCCACGGGGTGCAGCGAGAGCTCTGTTTCGGTGTGGCCGGGGCGGGCATCGATGACGCGGATGCCCGAGCGCCGCAACTCGCGAGCCGCAACCTGATGCGCCGCAGCCACGGCAGCCTTGACCGCGCTGTAGGCGCCGATGCCGGCCGTCGGGGTCTCGCTCACCACCCCGCTGAGCGAGACGACGAACGGTGAGCCGCCCGCGGTCGCTGAGTCGGTGAGTGCTGGCGCAGCGGCTCGAAGCACCCGCAGCGGAGCCATCACGTTGATGCGCCACAGGGTGTCGAGGGTTTCGTCGGTCGTGTCGGTGAGGGCGCCAAACGCGACGACGCCGGCCGCGTTGATGATGCCGTCGAGCCGACCGTGCGCGGTGAGCGCCGTGGCGACGATCGTGCGCGCCGCGCCCTGGTCGTCGAGGTCAGCCGGACTCAGCGCTACCCCGGCGATGTCGAGCTCCTCAAGGGCAAGCATCGAGCGACCCGTGAGGGTCAGGTGCGCCCCGCTGTCGGCGAGTTGGCGCGCGAACTCGCGACCGAGGCCACCGGTTGCGCCGAGAACGAGAATGGATGCGCCAGCGAGTTCGGTCATGGCATCAGGCTACGATCCGCTCTCTGGGAACCTGCAGAGCGCTCTCAGGTGAGAGCGGCCGCGCTCACGCGCGCTGTGCGTAGGCGATGACCTGCTCGGCGAACGCTGCCCCCACCGCGTGCGCTTGCTCGCGATAGAGCCGCCAGTTCTCGTGGCTGCGCTGTTCGTGCTCGGCCGGGTCGACACCCTCCCGCTCATACACGCGACGTCCGCCGGCGATCCACGCGAGCTGCGTGGCGAGCCCCACTTCGAGGTGAAACTGCAGACCCCACGCCGCGTCACCGAGACGGTATGCCTCGACAATGCCGTCAGTCTCAGCGAGCAGCACCGCGCCCTCCGGCAGCTCGTGGCTGTCGAAGTGGTAGTGGTAGACGTCGACTTCTCCATCGTCGCTCGTGCGAGCGAGGGCTCCGAGCACGGGGTCGGTCGACGCGTCGTCGGTGAGCTGCACGCTGGTCCACCCCAGTTCGGGCACGGGCGAGGGCTTGTAGGCGGCTCCGGCCGCGGCGGCGAGCAACTGCGAGCCGAAACACAAGCCCAGAACGGGCAGCTCGAGTTCGAGTGCCTTTTCGAGTAGCTGCTTCTCGTGGGTCATCCACGGGTGCTTGGCTTCGTCGGTCACGCCGGCGTAGGCGCCGAGCGAGACGATTCCGCTGAACCGCGAGAGGGCATCCAGAGCAGGCGCCCCCTCGGGGTCACGCTCAACGTCCCACGTCACGATGCGCAGTCCCGCCTCAGCGAGCGGCACGGCAAGTTCGTTGAGGTTGTCGTCGACGTCGTGGAGCACGACGAGCACCTCGGGCCGAGGCGCGCTCACTCGAGCTCTTTCTGCATCGCGAGAATGTAGTCGCGAATGGTCGGAACACCTTCGAGCTTCTCGCGGAAGAACGTGTTGACGAGGTTGATGACGCGCGCTTGGGCTGCTTCGACGTCGGCCGTGCGTCGCTCGCCCGCGTGCTGGTCTTCCAGCGTGCGGCGGAGGCCGAGCAGTGCGCTCACGATCTCGGCCTCTTCGTCACCCTCGAGCATCTCGATGACCTGCAGCATGAGGGTGTCGGTCTGGTCGCGCACCGACTCGATCGGGATGCTCGTGCCGGGTTGAGTGGCGTTCTCGAGCGTCGAGATGAGCGACCACACCTGGTACAGAATCGTCGCGGGCTCGTCGAAGAGTTCGCGCACGTAGGCCGCATCCAAGTGGCGCCCCGAGAGCCGGAAGATGTTGTACATGCGCTTGGCAGCTTTGCCGTAGTTGAGCTGCTTCGTGAGGTACTTGCGCACCTCTTCTTCGAGCCGATCGACGTAGTCGTCGAGCGCGTCGTCACTGACGAACTTGGCCACCTTCGCGAAGGTCGGCATCGCGTCGGCGTCGAGGTAGACCTCTTGGAAGTAGGCGTCGAGGTAGCCGTCGAGCGGCACGATCTCGCCGTCGGGGGCTTCCCACGTCACGTCGATCACGTTGCTCGCGTTCGACAGCGCCTTGCGCGCCGGGTCAGCGACGACCCAGTCGAGCTTGCACCAGCCCGGGTCGAGCGCTGCCTCGTGCCAGGTCAGAATCTGCACGCTGCCGTCGGCGAGGGTCAACTCGATGCGCTCGGCCTCGATCTCGTCGGGGGTCCACGTGATGGGGCTGCCCTTGTGGCGCTCCTGCCCACCGTGCACGCAGTCGCTCGGGTAGCTGCCGAGTTTGGCCTCGAGAAACTGGAACGGGTCGCCCGTGGTCGTGCGCCGCGCCGCCGCGCGCATCGAGTCGGCCATGATGCGGCACGCTTCGTCGCGCGAGTCGGCCTTGATGTTCAGGCGCTGGAAATAGTCGCAGTCACCCGGAAACGATTGGATCTTCGACTGCGCTGCCGACCCGCTGAGCGCGAGCGCACCCTCGACGATTCCCTCCGCGCCGGTCACCTGCACGATCTGCCCGATGCGACGAAAACGCTCAAGGTCGCGCGGAGCGAAGTCGAGCATGCTGACGCGGTGCCCGAAGACTCCGCTCTCGTGCTCGACGATGTGGTCGTCGCTGTCAGCATCGGCTGCGATCGCGGCGAGCCACTGAAGGGCGCCTTCTTCATCGAGCTGCACCCCGAGTCGAGCCGCCGACTCGCGAATGCGCTCGAGGTCGTCGGAGGGGGTCGGCTGGTTCGGCTGCTCGGTCATGTGAGTGCCTCTCGGTGTGTGCTGGGTCAGGGGCGCGCGGCGAGCTCAGCTCGCACGGCTTGAAAGAGGGCCGCTTGATCGCGTGCATCGTCGAGTGCATTATGCGTCAGCGTGATGTCGAGCCCATAGCGTTCGGCGACAAAGTTCATGCTCGTGCCCGCCCACGTCGAGCCCGTTGCTCCGAGGTAGAAGGCCTTGATGTCGAGCGCGGAATGGCCGAACGGGTTGCGGCCGAGATAGCGGTGGAAGTAGTCGGCCACGAACATCCAGTCAAAAACGGCATTAAAGCCCACCATGACCGGCCGATTCCCAGCGGGCGTGACCGAAGCGACCCAGTCGGCGAACTGTTGCATCGCTGCCGCGGGCGCGGTTCCGGATGCTCGCAAACCGTCGAGCGTAAAGTCCCCGACACTCATCGCCGCCTCGAGCTCTCGCTCGCGGTCGGGCTGCAGTTCGACATAGAACCCCGACTCGGTGTCGGCAGCATCGACGACGCAGGCTCCCAGGGAGAGCATCGCGTACTCGCTCGGGCTCGGGCCGGCCGCCTCGATGTCGACGCTGATGTAGGTGACGGGGCGATCATCGCGGGGAGTGCTCACCCCTCCATTCTGGTGGGTGGAGACCGTGGTGCTGACGGAAAGCCCGTTAGCCGGCCCGCGCGCCGATACGATGCACACGGCCGTCGTTCGACGCGAAAGGAACGTGCCGTGGCGCTAGTGAGCCCTGAGCCTTCACGGCGAGAGAACGTGATTCGCCTCGCCCGCGGCACGGTTCCTGCATTGATCATCGGAGTGCTGAGCGCGCTCGTGCTCATCGCCGTCGACCTGACGGCCGAGGCCTTGCGGCATGTTCTGTGGGTCGTCGTGCCGGATGCCCTCGGCGTGCCCGCAGACGGTCCCGTGTGGATCTTTGGCGTGTTGACGGCCACCGGATTCTGCGTCGGCCTCGTGTTTCAGTTCGCCCCCGGCCGCGGAGGCCCCGACTCTGCAACGCACGGCTTGGCCGCCCCTCCCCCGCCCCTGCGCAGTGTTCCGGGCATCGCCGTCATTGCCGTGCTTGTGTTGGCTGGCGGCGTCAGCCTCGGGCCAGAAGCTCCCGTCATTGGAATCGCGAGTGCACTGGTTGTTGCCCTGACCGCTCGCCTGGGAGGAGCCGTGCCCCCGCAAGCGGCGCTGCTCATGGCCATCGCGGGCACCGTCGGAGCGATGTTCGGCACCCCGGTGGCCGCCGCGCTGCTGCTCACCGCGGTCGTGGCGGGAGCAACCGCCGGTGCGGGCGAACTGTGGGACAAGCTCTTCTTGCCACTCGCCGCGGCGGCTGCGGGCGCTGCGACAGTGTGGGCCCTCGGTGCCCCGTCGGTCGCGCAAGGGTTGCCGGCCTACGAGGACCCCGAGCTGATCCACCTTCTTCTCGCGCCCGCCATCGCGGTGGTCACCGCGGCGGTGGGCGTTGCCGGAGCCGTGGTGCTGCCACGAATGCACCGGCTGATGCACAGCATCCCGAGCCCACTGCTCATGGCGACCATCGGCGGTATCGTGCTGGGTCTGCTCGGCATTCTGGGCGGGCCACTGAGTCTCTTCCGCGGGCTCGATGAGATCGTCGAGCTGTTGCGCGAGCCGGGGGCGCTGTCACCCGGCGAACTGTTGAGTCTGGCGGCGATCAAGTTGCTCGCGGTGCTCGTCGCGACGAGCACCGGGTTTCGGGGCGGTCGGATCTTTCCGGGCATGTTTATCGGTGTTGCTGTCGGGCTCGCGGTCGTCGCGGTGGTGCCGAACGCGCCCCTCGGGCTCTGCATCGGAAGTGCGGTGGTGGGCATCGTGTTGGCGATGTCGCGAGACGGCTGGCTCGCGCTCTTGCTTGCGGTGGTTGTCGTGGGCGACGTGTCGGTGCTCCCGCTGCTGTGCCTCGCGGTGCTTCCGGCGTGGTTGCTCGTGACGGCAACACCGCCCTTCATTGTCGCCGCGAAGCCCAGCCCCGAGTCTGACGCGGCGCCCGGCAGCTGACCGCGTTCAGTCGAACACGCTGCGGCTCGTCGCGGTCACCTGCAGCGGGATGCCCTCCGGCACGAACACGCTAAGCACGGGTGGCGCCCACACCGCCGCGAGAGTCACGCGCGCGCTCAGGCCGTCGGGTGTCGTCGCCTCAACGAGACGCAGACCCTCGAGTCGGGAGTCGGGCGCTTGCGCGAGGTACTCGGCCGCGGCCGCCGTGACCTCGGGTTTCGTCAGGCGCGGGCGCAGCACACCCTCAGGCGTGCGCGCGACCGAGGCGAGGTCGAACGATTCGGCCGCGGCGAGCGCGGCTCCGTCGGCGAGCGTGAAGAGACGCGTGCGGTCGAGGTAGAGCGAGGTGGCGGCACTGCCGAGCAGCACGACCGCGAGCGCGAGCGCGCCGAAGCCTGCGATGAGCGGAAGGATCGAGCCGCGGTCGTCGCGCGGGTCGAGGCGGGGTCGGGCCCTCGGGCGAACCGGCCAGACGCCGCTCACCGCGCGCCCCAGAACCGCGAGACCTGCTGCGTCGCGCTCGCCTCGACCGGCACGGCGAGCGGCACGCGCAAGTCGAAGACGGGCGGCACGAGCGGCAGCGGCACGCGCACGGCGACGTCGACCGTCACCCAGCCGCGACGCGTGTGACACTGCCCGGGGTTGGGCGTGCAACTGATGCTGAGCGACACCGCGCTCGGGTCGACTCCGTGGTCGGCGAGGGCCAGGTCGAGGGCGCGCTGGGCGGCCGCCGTTCCGGCGGCGGTCGACTCGGCCTGCACGAACACGCGCGCTCCGTGCCGGGCGGCCCCCTCGGTCGCCAGAGCCGCCGACTGAATCGCGCCGAGCGTGAGAATCAGATAGACGAGCGGCACGAGCAGCAGCAACCCTGCCGTAATGAACTCGAGCGAGGCCGAGCCGCGGTCGGAGCATCCGTCGAAGCGATGCTCAGCGCAGGGGCTCGAGGGCCGCACGTCCGCTCACCTCCAGGGTGTCGTCGATGCCGATCATGCCGATAAGGGGCAACGGCGAGCGCACGGTGATGATGACGACGGGATGCCCGCCAGACGCCCCCGTGGCGCCCGAGATACTTTGCGCGTAGCTCTCGCCCAAAGCCGCGGTGATGAGCTCGCGACTCCGCTCGATGCCGGCGGGCAGGGAGCTATCGGCGAGTGCCGCGAACCGCGCACCCTCGGCCGCCGCATCGATGAGGGTTGTGCGAATGTGTAGGGCGAACGCCACCTGCAGCACGCTCAGCGTCACGAGCGTGAGCAGCACCCCGACGAGCACGAACTCGACAGGGGCCGAGCCGCGGTCGTCGGCGAGCCGCCTGCGCAGAGCATCCACGAAAGGCGGCCGCTCTAGAAGCCCGTGACGCGGTCGATCGCCTGCTGAAAAACACCCTGCAGCGCGGGGCCAGCGAGCGCCCAGATGAGGATCACAAGCCCAGCAGTCATGAGCGTGATGAGCACCCAGCCCGGAACGTCGCCGCGGTCGTCGTTTCGGGCGAGGAAGTCGAGGATTCTGCGCATGCGCGCGATTCTGGTGCGAGTGCGGGGCCGCGGGCGGGAGTTTTCCACAGCGCGAGCGCGCGATCGTGTCTGCGAGACCGACACGAGTCGGCAACTCGCCGGCCAAGGGCGGCAACACGCCGCACGTCGAATCAAGCTGTCGGTCTCAGCGACAGGCGGGCGTCGGTATTGGACCACGGCCAGTCGGTCCGCTCGCGAACCGACACCGGAGGGGTTCGCCAAGCGCCCGCGCACCCGGCATGCTTAACCCGTGACCGACACCCGAGCGCCCGCGACCGTGTCGCTCGAACGACTGCGGGCATCGCTCGCCGATGTGGGCCTGAGCCTGCACCTCGACGGCATCGTCGAGCAGCGCGAGGCCGCGGCCTCCGCCGTGCGGCAGATCGACGACTACATTCGTCCGCGGCTCGCTGACCTCGATGCGCCCCTGCTCGCGGTCGTCGGCGGCTCGACCGGCTCGGGCAAGTCGACCATCGTCAACGCTCTGCTCGGTGTCGCGACGACCCGCGTGGGCGTCATCCGCCCGACAACGCGGCAGCCGATTCTCGTGCACTCCCCCGTCGATGCCGGCTGGTTTGCGAGCGACCGCATTCTTCCCGGGCTCGCGCGCGTGCGCGGCCGGGTAAGCGCGCCCGGCACTCCCGCGAGCGCCGCAGGCGACACCCCAGAAGCGGCGCGCATCAGTGAGCTCATGCTGCTCGAGCACGAGAGCGTTCCGCGCTCGCTCGCCATCATCGACGCCCCCGATATCGACTCGGTCGCCGATGAGAACCGCGCTCTCGCGGCTCAGTTGCTCGCCGCCGCCGACCTGTGGCTGTTCGTCACGACCGCCAACCGCTACGCCGACGCTGTGCCGTGGCGCTTGCTCGAGGGTGCCGCCGCGCGGCAGATCACGGTGGGGGTCGTGCTCAACCGCGTGCCGCCCGGAGCCACCGACGAAGTGCTGCCCGACCTGCGCGCCATGCTCGCCGCGCGCGGGCTCGCCGACGCGCCCGTGTTCACGATCGACGAGCAGCCTCTCGACGACCTCGGCATGCTGCCGGCGAGTGCGGTAGCCGGCCCGCGCGCGTGGCTCGAGGGCATTGCGGGCGACCGCGCATCCCGAGCCCGTATTGCGGCGCGCACGCTCAGCGGCGCCATCGGCGATCTCGACCAGCGCGTTGTGCGCATTGCGGATGCTCGCCAGCAGCAACTCGACTGGCTCGACGGTTCCGAAGCCGCCGCCGACGCGCACTACCAAGCAGCGATCGACGCCGTCGATGCCGCGACGAGCGACGGCGCGCTGTTGCGCGGCGAAGTACTCGCGCGATGGCAAGACTTTGTTGGAACATCCGATGTGTTCCGCAAGATCGAATCGTGGTTCTCGCGCACGCGCGACAGCGTGACGGCGTGGGTGACCGGCAAGCCGAACCCCGTCATCGCGGTCGAGACGCAAATCGAGACCGGTCTTCAGGCGGTGATCATCGATCAGGCGGGGCGTGCGGCCGCGGCCGCGTGGGTCGACCTGGAGCGCACGGCCCCCGGGCGCATGGTTGCCGAGCTCAACCCGCAGCTCGCCACGGAGAGCCCCGAACTGCGCGAGAAGGCTTCGGCGATGATTCGGGAGTGGCAGGGCGCACTCATGCAACTGATTCACGACAACGCGGGCAACAAGCGCGTGCGGGCTCGAGTGCTGTCGCTCGGGCTTAACGTCG
>CALRMP020000085.1:0-8565 GCA_943369205.1 Gulosibacter massiliensis
GAGCCCGATCGACAGACGCACGACGCCCGCGCCGGGGCGAGCATCCGGAGCCACCGGCCGGTGCGTGAGCGATGCCTGATGCTGCACCAAAGAATCCACGCCCCCCAGCGACACGGCGTGGGTAAAGAGCTGCAGCCCGCCAATGAACCGCTCGGCGGCGGCGTACCCGCCCTCGAGTTCGAGGGTCAGCATCGCGCCGGGGCCGCGCAGTTGCGTGCCGAGGATTCCCCGCGGGTCGGCGCCTGGCAACCCCGGGTAGTGCACCCGCGCGACAGCAGGGTGGTCGAGCAACCGGGTCGCGAGCTCCCCAGCCGTCGCCTGCTGCGCGCGCACCCGCAAGGCCAGAGTCGGCAGGCCGCGATGCAACAGGTAGGCACCAAGCGGGTGCAGCAGCCCGCCGGTGATGGCCCGCACAGGGCGGATCGCTTCGGCCCACGCAGTGTTCGACGCCACGACGCCGCCCATCGCGTCGCCGTGACCGCCGAGATACTTCGTGGCGCTGTGCAGAACGAGCGCCGCGCCGTGCGCGAGCGGGTTCTGCAGCACCGGGGTCGCGAACGTGTTGTCGACCATCACGGGCACCTCGCCTGCGGCCGCGACCACCGCAGCGATGTCGACGAGCTCAAGCGTCGGGTTGCACGGAGTCTCCATGACCACGAGACACGTGTCGTCGCGCACCGCGTCGCCGACCTCATCGGGCCCGCAGTAGGTCGTTTCGGCGCCCAGGAGGCCCGAGGCGAGCAAGTGATCCGTGCCGCCGTAGATGGGCCGCACGGCGACGACGTGTCGGCCTCTCCCCTGGTTGAGCGCGGCGAGCAGCGTCGCCGAGAACGCCGCCATGCCCGTGCCGAATGCGACCGACTCCTCAGCGCCCTCCAGCGCCGCGAGCGCGCGCTCGAAGCGTGCAACGGTGGGGTTCCACAGGCGGGCGTAGACGTTACCGCCCTCTGTCGGGTGCCCGCCCGTCGCGATCGCCTCGTACGACCCTCCCCCGACCTCAATGCCGGGCAGCGGGTTCGTCGTCGACAGGTCGATCGGCAGCGCGTGCACCCCCAGCGCGGTCAGATCGTCACGCCCCGCGTGAACGCCAAGGGTCTCGAAAGCAACTGCAGGGTCAAAAGCGCCAGTGCTCGACATGCCGCGATTCTGGCTCAGTCTGCGGACGCGGTGGTACTCTGCCGCAGAACGCGCGCTGATTGACGCTGGAGACGCGCATGCTTCATGCTGGCGGGATGCTCGACGCCCCCTCTCCGCAGAACCCGCAGCCCGCATCCCTCGACGCCATCGACCTCGTGCTGCTCACCGAACTCGAACGCAACGGGCGCTTGACCAACGCGGCGCTCGCCGCCCGCGCGGGCATCGCCGAGTCGACCTGCACCCAGCGCTTGCGGTCACTGCGCGACCGCGGGGTCATTCGCGGCTTTCGCGCCGACATCGACCCGGCGGCGCTTGGCCTCAGCCTGCAGGCGCTCATCACCGTGCGCCTCGGCACCCACGGCCGCGAGCAGGTGCGCACCTTCGAGCAGCGCGCCCGCACGCTGCCCAACGTCATCACGGCGTTTCACGTCGCCGGAGCCGACGATTACCTGCTGCACGTCGCCGTCGCCTCGGCCTCAGCGCTTCGTGAGCTCGTGCTCGAGCACCTCACGACGCATCCGCACGTGCGTCACGTTGAGACCCAGCTCGTCTTCGAGGTCATCGAAGGCCTCGGGATGCTCCCGCGCAGCGACTCAGCACCCCACTAGCCCCGCGCAGGTCGGCAGGGTGCGCGTTCTGCCTCAGTTGTCTCGCACCGAGGGCCCGCCACCCAGTTCTTCGAACAGGGTCAGTTCAACGTCATCAGGGGCGACCAACCGGGCGTTGAGCGACTTCCACGGCGTTTCGCGCGCCGATGCCACAACCTCGGCGCCGGCTGCCTCGAGATCGGCGCTGGTCGCGCGAGCGTCGTCAACCTGCACGGCAACGCGCCACCGGGGGCTGTGGTGCCCGTCGGTCTCAATCGAATCAATGAGATCGACCTGAGCCGCATTGGCGAGTTCGAGCGTCGCCCTGCCGACTTCCAGAATCATGACGCGGGCATCCCCCTCGCCCTCGAATGCGGCGGTCTCCTCCAGGACGAGCGCGTCGCGCCAAAAGGCCACCGCGGCGTCGTAGTCATCGACCTGGATCACGAGCCGCAATTGGCGAGCGCTCATGCCGACGGTTCCGCGCGCCGCTGGGTTGCCGCCGCCCACGCGTCGAGTTTCGCGGCTGCAGCCCCCGAGTCGATCGCCTCTGCCGCCACGACGAGTTTCTCGGCCAGGCGCTCGACCAGCGGTCGGCGCAACTGGTCAGGGTCGTGAGCCAGCCGGAACGACACGAGCCCGGCGGCCGCGTTGAGGAGCACGATGTCGCGCACGGGCCCCGACTCACCCGCCAGGGCAGCCCGGGCCAGCCCGGCGTTCTGCTGTGGGCTCGAGCCCAGCAGGTCGTCGATCTGTGCGGTGGCGATGCCGAGGTCACGCGGGTCAAGGTCGTGCTCGGTCACGAAACCGCGCGACACCTCCCAAATGTGACTGTGGCCCGTTGTCGTGATCTTGTCGATGCCGTCGTCGCCGCGGTAGACCAGGGCCGTGGCCCCGCGCGTGCGAAACACGCCCACCATGAGCGGCACGCGGTCGAGGTTGGCGACCCCCACTGCCGAGGCCTCGGGGCGGGCCGGGTTGCACAGCGGCCCGAGGATGTTGAAGACGGTCGAGATTCCGAGCTGACGGCGCGGCGGCCCGGCATGCCGGAATCCCGGGTGGAACACGGCCGCATTGAGGTACGTCAGATTGACCTCGCGATGAACCTCCGCGACCTGCTCGGGCTCGAGCTCGATGTTGACGCCCAGCTCGGTGAGGACATCCGATGCCCCCGAAGCAGAACTGGCAGCCCGATTGCCGTGTTTCGCGACGGGAACTCCGGTGGCTGCAACGACAATCGACGCGATCGACGACACGTTGACGACGGCGCCGTAGGGGTCTCCGCCGGTGCCAACGATGTCGAGCACCATGGGGTCGATGTCGACCTGGCGCGCGTGTCGCAGTGCCGCGTCTCGGAAGCCGACGATCTCATCGACCGTCTCACCCTTGGCCTTGAGCGCGACGAGAAAACCCCCGAGTTGGGCTTCCGTCGCCTCTCCCGAGACCACTTGTTCCATCGCCCAGGTCGCTTCTGCGATCGAGAGATTGTCGCCATCGAGCATGCTCGTGAGAATTCGGGGCCAAGAGAACGCTGTCGCCATGGCTCGATGCTACTTTCTCGCCGCATTCGGGCATGTCGTCCGGCGGTCGCTCGCACGATCATCGGTCATAATGGTCTCGTGACCAGTACCGTACCCTCGAGCTCGCTCAGCGCTCCCACGATCAACCGACCGAACATCGTCGCCGTGGGCACGATCGTGTGGCTGGGTAGCGAGGTGATGTTCTTCGCGGGCCTGTTCGCCATCTACTTCACACTGCGGTCGACGTCGCCTGGCCTGTGGGAAGCGGGCACCGAGAAGTTCGACGTCACCTTCGCCGCGGTCAACACCACGATCCTCGTGCTCTCGAGTGTGACCTGCCAATTCGGTGTGTTTGCCGCCGAACGCCTGCAGCCTCGACGCACGGGATGGAAGCCGACGCAGTGGGGCATGGTCGAGTGGTTCTTCCTGACCTATGTGCTTGGTGCGATCTTCGTCGTCGGTCAAGTGTACGAATACGCGATCCTCACGAGTGAGTTCGTCACCCTTAATTCTGACGCTTTCGGTTCGGCCTTCTACCTGACCACGGGCTTCCACGGTTTGCACGTGACGGGCGGCTTGATTGCGTTCCTGCTGGTGATCGGCCGCGCATATGCCGTTAAGACCTTCACACACAGGGATGCCACAAGCGCCATCGTGGTCTCCTACTACTGGCACTTCGTTGATGTCGTCTGGATCGGCCTCTTCCTCGTCATCTACGTGCTCCAATAACCGCAGAATCGAGACGCACCACACCATGGCAACCTCCTCTTCAGCAGCAGCTCGCCGAGTCGGTCGGCGATCGCCCCTCGCGACGACCGCGCTCTTGGTTGTCGGCTTGCTCGCTACCGGCGGCGCGTACGCTCTCGCCACCTCGACCGCGACTGCTGAGACCACAGCAGCAAGCACGCAGTTAGTCGAAGAAGGCGGCAAGCTCTTTGCCGCGAACTGCGCGAGCTGCCACGGTCTCGACGCGGAAGGCACAGCGGCCGGCCCGTCATTGATCGGCGTCGGTGCCCTCGCTGTCGACTTCCAGGTGGGCACGGGTCGCATGCCGATGGCCGCCTCCGGCCCGCAGGCGGAAATCAAGCCCGTGCAGTTCACGCAAGCGCAGATTGACGCCATGGCGGCCTGGGTTGCTGAATTGGCACCGGGCCCTGCTGTTCCCCCGGACCGCTACATCGCGGGCGACGGTGACGCCGCCATCGGTGCCGAGCTGTTCCGCATCAACTGCGCCATGTGCCACAACGTCGCGGGAGCGGGTGGAGCACTCACCGAAGGCAAGTGGGCCCCCGGGCTCGCGGGCGTTGACCCCGTGCACATCTATGGCGCCATGGTGACGGGCCCGCAGAACATGCCCGTCTTCAGCGACCTCAACCTGACCCCCGAAGAGAAGAACGACATCATCACCTACTTGATGTACGTCCAAGAGAACCCTTCGGTCGGCGGATTCGATCTCGGGAGCCTTGGGCCCGTCTCTGAGGGTCTCTTCATCTGGATTTTCGGCCTCGGCGCGCTCGTCGCAGTGACCATTTGGCTCACTGCGAAGTCCAACTGAGCCCCCACACGCTTCGAGGAAAGGACGACAATGGCTGACGCTCACGACGGCCCCGACAACGGCGAAACCGCCGGAACGGCCGTCGCACGCCAAGACGACCACTCCGCTCCTGCTCCTGCCGTAGCGGTGATCCGGGACGACCGCATCCCTAACCCGGGGTTCCCCCCGGAGCGGCTCCGCGTCACCGACCTTGACCCGAAGAAGGCCAAGCAGGCCGAGCGCACCATCACGATCCTGTTTTTCCTGTCGGTCATCGGGAGTGTCTTCGCAGTCGTCGCGTACATCCTTTTCCCGATCGAAGAAGGTGACCCCAGCACGATCCGCATGAACAACATGCTGATCGGTGTCGGCATCACCCTGGGCCTGTTGGGCATTGGCATTGGTGCTGTGCACTGGTCGAAGGCCCTCATGCACGGTCACGAAGAGGTGGAAGAGCGGCACCCCACCCGCGGCAGCGATGAGAGCCGTGAACGCGCTGTCGAGGTTTTCCGGCAGGCCAACGAAGAGTCGGGATTCACCCGGCGTCGTCTCGTCCGCAACTCGCTCATCGGTGCGCTCATCGCGACGCCCATTCCGGCGATCGCCCTGTTCCGCGACCTTGCACCGGCAGAAGACCCCGTCGCCCTGCTGAAGCAGACGATGTGGGACACCGGCGTGCGACTCGCTCGCGACCCCTCGGGTACCCCGATCAAGGCCTCTGAGGTGACGATCGGTTCCGCCTTCCACGTGATTCCTGAAGGCCTCGCCGAGCTTGAGTCGCACCGCCTTGAAGAAAAGGCGAAGGCAGCAGTGCTGCTCATGCGGCTCCCAATCGAAGACCTCAAGGAAGACCCGGCCAAGGCCGATTGGTCGTACGACGGCATCGTCGCTTACTCGAAGATCTGCACGCACGTTGGGTGCCCCGTGGCGCTCTACGAGCGGCTGACGCATCACCTGTTGTGCCCGTGCCACCAGTCCCAGTTCGACGTTGCGGACCACTGCAAGGTCATCTTCGGACCAGCGGCACGACCCCTCCCCCAGCTCCCGATCACTGTGGATGACGAGGGTTACCTTGTCGCGAAGAGCGACTTCACCGAACCTGTGGGTCCGAGCTTCTGGGAGCGTGCACTGTGAGTACCACTGCGACACCGCCGGCACCGTCGGCCGAAACCGGGCCCGGCCCCGGTATGCGGTTCACGGGCTGGGCCGCCAACTACGTTGACGAGCGCACGAGCGCGTCGACTGCGGTCAAGGCACTGGGTCGCAAGATCTTCCCCGACCACTGGTCGTTCATGCTCGGCGAAGTCGCCCTCTACAGCTTCATCGTGATCCTGCTCAGCGGTACGTTCCTGACCTTCTTCTTCGACCCCTCGATGACCGAGGTGGAATACTCCGGCTCCTACGTGCCCTTGCAGGGCATCCCGATGTCGGTTGCCTACCACTCGGCCCTCGACATCTCGTTCGAGATCCGTGGCGGTCTGCTGATGCGCCAGGTACACCACTGGGGAGCCTTGCTCTTTGTGGCAGCGATCGGCTTGCACATGCTCCGGGTGTTCTTCACCGGCGCCTTCCGCAAGCCTCGTGAACTCAACTGGGTTGTCGGCTTCCTGCTCTTCGTCATGGCCATGGCGCTCGGCTTCACGGGCTACTCGCTGCCGGACGACCTGCTCTCGGGCAACGGCCTGCGCATCATCGACGGCATGATCAAGGCAGTCCCGGTCGCCGGGGCATGGATCTCCTTCCTGCTCTTCGGCGACGAGTTCCCGGGCATGTACATCATTCCGCGCCTCTATGTGCTGCACATCATGCTGCTTCCGGCGATCACCATCGCTCTCATCGGCATTCACATGGTGTTGCTCGTCGTGAACAAGCACACGCAGTTCGCGGCTCCGGGTCGCACCAACGACAACGTCGTCGGTTCTCCGGTTCTCCCGGGCTTCGCGGCGAAGGCCGGCGGATTCTTCTTCCTCGTCTTCGGCGTGATTGTGCTGATCGCTTCGTTCTTCACGATCAACCCGATTTGGAACTATGGGCCCTACGACCCCTCCCCGGTGTCGGCCGGTACCCAGCCTGACTGGTACATCGGCTTTGCTGACGGTGCTCTGCGCCTGATTCCGCCGAACCTCGACTTCGTTGATCCGTTCGGGTTCACGTGGGCATTCGGCGTGCTTATTCCGCTCGTCGGTCTGCTGGTGTTCTTGGCAGCCGTCGGTCTGTATCCCTTCTTTGAATCCTGGGTTACGGGAGACCGCCGCGAGCACCACATCGCCGAGCGCCCGCGCAACGCCCCCACTCGCACCGCTATCGGGGCCGCTGGTGTCACCTTCTACGCTGCTCTGTGGGCCGCCGCGAGCTCGGACATCATCGCCACGCACTTCCGGTTGACGATCGAGGGCGTGATTCACGCGCTGCAGTTCGCCACCGTCGTGGGGCCGTTCATCGCGTACTTCATCACGAAGCGCGTCTGCCTGGCCTTGCAGCGGAAAGACCGCGAGATCGCGCTCCACGGCTTCGAGTCTGGCCGCATCGTTCGTTTGCCGGGCGGCGAGTACATCGAGGTTCACGAGCAGCTCGACGACTTCGAGCGCTGGAAGCTTGTCAGCTTCGACGAGTACCAACCGATCATGGTCCGCCCGAACGACAAGGGCAAGATCACGGTTGCCCAGCGCATGCGTGCCGGGCTCTCGCGTTGGTTCTTTGAAGACCGCATCGCGCCGGTCACCATGAACGAACTCGAGTCGCAAAAGCACTAGGGAGCTCTACCGAACGGCCCCGTTCCTGCGTAGGCAGTGATGGGGCCGTTCGCGTGTGCCTTAACTCACCCCAAACCCGTCCGTGCGCCGCGACAACTCGCGAAGCCGCCCTCAGCGAAGAGGCGGATCAAGCGGGGTCCACCCCGTCGGACGCGGGCCGGTCACGTCTGCCCGCTTCGCATCGACGGTACGCGACCATCCCTGTATCTCGTCCCCATGACCCACGACTACGGGGCCCCGCGCGACGCGAAACCCCACGTCGTCGATGACGGCGTCGGGAGCGGTCCCCCGACGAACGCCCGCCCGAACACTCCAGGGTCGGTCGGCCCACCCTCCTCCTCGGAGTGTTCGGTAGTCCCCGTACCGAGCAGTATCGGCGTAGTCCCAAACCCACTCCCAGACATTGCCGAGCATGTCATGGAGGCCGAACGTGTTCGCGTGTTTCGTGGCGACGGGCTGCGGGCGATCAATCTCGTCGATGGCAGTCCAGGCAGTGTCGCTGAGCACGCCATACTGCGCACCGTCCGTCCCAGCCCTGCAGGCGTACTCCCACTCAGCCTCGGTCGGCAAGCGAAACCCGTCGGCATCCGCATCCCACTCGACACGTTCCCCGACACGGCGATACGCGGGCTGCAGACCGACGCGCAACGACGCCGCAAAGCACCAATTCACCGCAGAGATCCACGACACACCATGAACCGGAACCTCGAGTGAGGCGTCCGCAGGAAGGTCAGGCCACTGCGCCTGCTCCGACGCAGGAACCCGCGCGAACTGCCGCCACGTCACCGCTGTGCGTGCGAGCGTGAAGCCCTGGAGCTCGACCGTGCGCGTTGTCCGCGTCCTGGCGTCCGTGACCGAGACAGAGCCACCAGGCACAGCGACCAGGGGGGCCTGACCCGCTTTGCCGGACACCTGAGTTGAGGCGATGATCGTCTCGGAAGGAGTCCGTGAGATGCCTGCTGCCCACCCGCCGGAGTTCCGGCGTCGAGCCCTTGATCTCGTAGCGCAGGGCAATCCTGTCGCTCAGACGGCCA
>CALRMP020000086.1:0-8299 GCA_943369205.1 Gulosibacter massiliensis
GACCGGCGCCGGTGCTGACGCCCTGACGGGTACCTTCCTGGCGATCGGCCAGAACCTCGTGGGTTCGGTGTTCTCGTCGAATATCTTGACGTCGCTGGCAGACAAAATCATTGCTGGCTTCGTCGCACTAGCGATTATCGAAGCGCTACCAAAGTCGTTGACACAAAACATCGACATAGTGAAAGCAACACCACTCAAGGGTGTTCTTCTCGCTGTCGCAGGTGTCGTCATCGGCGTTCTGATCGTCGTCGTGTTCCTCGCGCTCAACGCGGGCGCCTAAGTCGATCAACCCTCCCGGGCGCGCGATCTCGGTCGCGCGCCCGGGTTCATCGGAGGAATCATGACAGACCCCATCATCCGCTTTGAGAACGTCACCTACACCTACCCCGGCACGGAAGAACCGGCCCTGCACTCGATTGACTTGGAGGTCATGCCGGGGGAGTACGTGGCAATTCTCGGACTCAACGGAGCCGGCAAGACAACTCTTGGCCTCTGCGTGAATGGCGTTGTGCCCACCATGCTCGGGGGAGACCTCGAGGGCATGGTCACCGTCTGCGGTCTCGACGTTGGTGAGTACGCCGTGCGCGAGATGGCGAAGCTGGTGGGCATCGTGTTCGATAACCCCGAGTTCCAAATGAGCCAGCTCTCGGTAGCGGAAGAGATCGCTCTCGGCCTCGAGAATGCGGGTACCTCGTACGAGGAGATGACGCGCATCATTCCTGAGACGCTCGCGCTCGTGGGCCTGGCCGGCTTCGAAGAACGGTCGCCCCTTGGGCTCTCCGGTGGTCAACAACAGCGCCTCGCGATCGCTGCCGTGCTCGCGATGAGCCCCCAGATTCTGATCATGGATGAACCGACCTCCAACCTCGACCCGATCGGGAAGCAAGAGGTGTTCGATATGGCGGCGACCCTCAATAAGCAACGTGGCATGACGGTCATCGTCATCGAACACGAGGTCGAAGTGATGGCACGGTATGCCGACCGCGTGGTCGTGCTTGATCACGGCCGCATCGTCATGAACGGCCCACCCGGTGAAATCTTTGCGCGTGTCGATGAGCTCGCAGCCCTCGGGCTTCGGGTTCCCGAGAGTGCCGCCATTGCGACCATGCTCGCCGAGCGAGGTTTGTGGAAAGGCACCGTGCCGACAACAACCGAAGCCGCGGTCACCGCGCTCAATTCAGCACTGGAGGCCCGACGTGGCTAAACGACTTCCTCTTCCCAGCCCTGCCGAGGCGCGGGCAAAGAGTGCGCACGCGATCGAAGTGCGCAACGCGCGCTACGTGTACCCCCAGGGCAAAGTCGTTGCTCTCGACGACGTGAGCGTGACGGTCGGCCACGGCGAACTCGTGGGAATCATCGGCCAGAACGGCTCGGGAAAGACCACCCTGACGAAGTTGCTCAACGGCCTGCTGCAACCCGCCTCCGGTGAGGTCATCATCAACGGAAACCTCACCTCCGGCCGCACTGTGCAAGAGATGTCTGCCCACATCGGCTATGTCTTCCAGAACCCCAACCACCAGTTGTTCGCCCGCACCGTGCGAGCAGAGCTGGAGTTCGGCCCGACCAACATCGGCATTGAGGGTGACGAGCTCGAGCAACGCATTGCACGAGCGGTGGAGTTCTTTGGGCTCGAGGATGTCATTGAGGAGCATCCGTATCGAGTGAGCTTCCCCATTAGGAAGCTGGTGGGAATCGCGTCGATCGTCACGATGGAACCGTCGATTCTGATCCTCGACGAACCCTCCACGGGGCAAGACCACCAAACCACTTCGATCATCAACAACCTCATGCGGCGTCTTGCCGAGCAGGGCACCACGGTGGTCTGTGTGTCGCACGACATGCCTCTGCTTGCCGATGTCGTCGAGCGGGTCATCGTCATGAAAGACGCGCAGATTATCGCCGACCAGTCGCCCCGCGACGTGTTCGCGAACTCAGCGCTCATGGCGAGAACCAATCTGCAGGCACCGCAGTCGACAGAGATCGCGTTGCAGACGGTCGTGCCTCTCGGCGGACCTGTCGCCCTCACCCCAGACGAACTCGTCGGCGACCTCGCCGCCCGACTCAGCCGCTCGGCCTAGGAGCCCCCGTGTCAATGCAAGGAGCCCTTCCCGTCGCTCTGATTCCGGGCGACTCGATCATGCACCGCGTGCACCCCCTCCCCAAGATGCTGTGGGTCGTGCTGTACGTGGTGGTCGCGTTCATGACCCAGAACATCATCATCTTGTACTCGATGGCGCTCTTCGCCTTCTTCTTGGGAGTCGTGAGCGGAGTGCTGCGACCGCTCCTGAAGGCGGCATTCATCATTGTGCCCATCGGTTCGTCGTTGATCGCGCTGCAGCTCATGGCGCCCGCGGTTGAGCAACCGTGGACCCTCGCCGCTGAGTTCGGGCCCATCACGCTCTATCAAGACGGCTTGTACACCGGGCTCGTTCTTTTGGGGCGCATCGTTGCGTGTCTGCTCATGGCCTTGTTTGTAGTCATGACAACGCACCCGAGCGACCTGTTCACGACGTTGGCGAAGCTCAAGGTGCCATACACCCTGAACTTCATGATGGCGATGACCTTGCAACTGATCCCCGTGTTCCAGCGCGAGGTGGGCATCATCTTGAGCGCTCAGAAGTCGAGAGGTATGAAGGGCAATGGCTTTCAAGCGGTCTTGCCCAGTTTCGTGCCCGTGTTCGTCGGCGCCATCGAACGCGTTCAACAACTGTCGATCTCGCTCGAGTCGCGCGGGTTTGGCTCGACCGGCCACAAGACCTCCTACCGGCAAGTGCGCGGGAAGTGGACGGACTGGGTTCTCGGGATCATCGGAGTTGCGGCGGCCGCGGTCATCGGCACGCTCTCGATCATGCGCGGAGGCTGGAGCCTTGCCGCAGGGCTGACGGTCGAACCACTCACCGCCATCATCGTGTGGAGTGTGTCGGCGGCGCTGTTTATGAGCATCATCTTGTTCGCCTTCATCGTGTCGTTCCGAAAGAGCTAGGAGCACCGCATGGCCGTTACGACGCACGACGATCGGCAGCACCACATTCAGGTCGCGCCAGGCGAGGTGGGGCGTTATGTCTTCCTGCCGGGCGACCCCGGGCGCTGCGAACCCATTGCCGCGCTCTTCGATTCGCCCGTTCTTGTCGCTCGCAATCGTGAGTACGAGACCTGGACGGGGTATCTCGATGGGGAAAAGGTCTCGGTGACATCCACGGGAATCGGATGCCCGTCTGCCGCGATCGCGATGGAAGAGCTCGTCAAGGTTGGCGCAGACACCTTCATTCGTGTCGGCACGTCGGGTGCGATGCAGCCGGAGATCCGGCCGGGCGATCTCGGCGTCATCAGCGGCGCGATTCGCGACGAAGGCACGACTCTGCACTACCTACCGGTGGAGTTTCCGGCCGTCGCCGACGTCGACGTGACACGCGCACTCGCGCGAGGAGCGCGCTCACTCGGCAACACCGTGCACGTCGGCATCAGCCAGTCGAAAGACTCGTTCTACGGCCAGCACGAGCCGGGGCGCATGCCTGTCGCGGGTCGCTTGCGTGATCGCTGGTCGGCCTGGATGGCCGGCGGAGCGATCTGTTCGGAGATGGAGGCGGCGGCGCTCTACATCGTTGCGGCAACCCTGAGGGTGCGCGCGGGAGGAATCATGATGATCCTCGGGCATCACGATCAATCGCCCATGACCGAGGAGGAAATGGCGAGAGGGTCACTCGACTCGCTGCTGCCGGCGGCGGTAGCCGGGCTTCAAGAACTCATCGCTCGTGACCGGGAGGTGGCGGCATGAGCGGCGTGCACGACCCCGAGGTGCAGTACCACCTGCAGCTTCGACCGGGGGATGTCGGGCGCTACGTCTTGCTTCCGGGCGACCCGGGTCGGTGCGAGCCGATCGCGGCGCTGTTCGATGATGCTCGTTTCGTCGCGAGCAACCGCGAATACACGACCTACACCGGCACGCTTGATGGCGTGCCCGTGAGCGTCGTGTCGACGGGCATCGGGTGCCCGTCGTCGGCGATCGCGGTCGAAGAGCTGATCAAGCTCGGCGCTGACACCTTCATTCGTGTCGGAACCTCCGGGGCGATTCAACCCGACACTCCGTCGGGCACGCTCGCGATCGTGACGGCTGCGATCCGTGACGAGGGCACATCGAGCCACTATCTGCCGATGGAGTTTCCCGCCATCGCGGACCCGCTGATCGTGGATGCACTGACCGAGGCCGCGCGCCGCGTCAACGCGCCCTGGCAGCGGGGCGTGACGCAGTCGAAAGATTCGTTCTACGGGGAAGTCGAGCCCGAGCGGATGCCCATGGCCAGTCACCTCGCGGAACGATGGAACGCGTGGGTGGCCGGCGGGGCGATCTGCTCGGAAATGGAAGCGTCGACGATCTTCGTCATTAGCGCGATCCACCGCGCTCGCGCCGGCGGTGTCATGCACGTGCACAACGACGCCACGGGCGGCGAGGTCGACCCGAAGCGCGAGCACTTGCTCGCGACGGCCGTCGAAGCGTTGCGGGTGCTCATCGCCCACGACCGCGCGGGCGCTCAGTGGCCCTAACCGCCGATTCGGAGCGACTCGCGCGAGTCGCTCCGGAGTATGTGGCACGCATGCGCGCGCACCAGCGGCGCAACGTGACACTCATGGTGCTCGACGGTGCCGCGTTCGCTCTCGTGTTGTCACTCTTGAGTGAGACGACGATCATCCCCGCATTCGTCGAAGGGCTGACGGGCAGCGCCGTTCTCGTCGGACTCGTCGGCGCGATCTTCGCGCTCGGCCGATACGCGCCGCAACTGGTCGGGTCGCACCTTGCCCTGGGCCGTGAGCGTCGCAAGCCACTGTTCGTCGCGATCGTCGTGGCGCAGCGCGTCGGAATCCTCGCGGTCGCCTGCAGCGCGCAGCTCGCCGGTGTTCTCGACACGACCCTCGTGGTCGTGCTGTTTCTGATCTCGTTCGGCATCTATGCCGCTCTTGCCGGAATCGTCGGCCCCGTGTTCGGAGATTTCGTGGCCAAGGCCGTTCCCGTGGGGCGGGGGCTCTTTTTCGGAGCCGTGCAGCTGATCGGGGGGCTCTTGGGTTTCGCGGCGGCGCTCGGGGCCGAGCGCGTCATGCGCGAGCATCCGTTTCCGGTCGGCAATCAATTGCTGTTCTGGGCTGCGGTTGGCGCCTCGGTGGTGTCGCTCGTGCTCGTGAGCTTCTTGAAAGAGGAACGGCTTCCTGATCCTCCGCCGCGGCCGGCGTTTCGGAAGACTCTTGCGAGCATCCCGAGCATTCTGCGGGCCGACCATGACTACCGGCGATATCTGGGCGGCAGGCTCGTACAGGCGATCGCCTCGGGCGGCATGGGGTTCGTCGTCGTGGCGGGGTTGCAGAACTCAACGCTCGTGGCCTCCGACGCCGCTCTTCTTGCCGCCGCCTTCATCTTGGCGCAGGCCGTGCTCGGCTTCGGATTCGGCGTCGTGGGTAACGCCTTCGGGTGGCGGCTCGTGATGGTGCTCGGCGGAGCCCTCATGGCCGCAGGGTTTGCGGTGGCGGCGCTGGGAGGTTCGCTCGCGATGAGTCTTGTCGCCATGGCCCTGCTCGGCGGGGCCAACTCACTGGTCTTCGTCGGTGACCCCAACATGTCGATCGAGCTCGCCGCACCGGGCGCGACGAGCGTGTACCTGGGTCTGACCGCGACGGCGCTCGGGCCATTCTTCATCGCGGGTCCGCTGCTCGCCGGCGTGTTGTCACCGACGGTCGGGTTCACGACCGTGTTTGTGGCGGCAGCCGTGCTCGCAGCGCTCGGGGCGGCCCTGTGCCTTCGCGTGCGCGAACCACGCCACCGTCGCGACGCTGTCGAACGTGCCGATGAGGTGACCCTGTGAGCGTCGCAGCCGACGTCGAGCAGATGCGCCGACTCGCGCCCGAGTTTGTCGATGGCATGGCCCGGCACAGCCGCCGCAACATGACCCTCATGGTGCTCGAAGGGGGCACCTTCGCCCTGGCGATGTCGCTCTTGAGTGAGACCACAATCGTTCCGGCGTTCATTCAAGCGCTCACCGGCAGCGCGTTTCTCGTCGGCCTGGTGGGGGCGGTCTGGGCGCTCGGGCGCTATCTTCCTCAACTGGTTGGCGCGCATCTCGCCCTCGGCCGACGTCGCCGCAAGCCCTTGTTTCTCACGCTCGTCGTCGCCGAGCGCGTGGCGATTCTGCTCATCGCGATCGCGGCGTCATTCGCGGGGGTCTTGACGACCGAGCTCGTCGTCGTGCTGTTCTTCCTGGCTTTCGCGGCCTATTCGACGACGGTCGGGCTCATCGGGCCGGTCTACGGCGACTTCATCGCTAAGGCCATCACCATCTCGCGCGGCTGGCTGTTCGCGCTCGTGCAGTTGCTCGGCGGAGTGTTGGGCTTCGTCGCGGCTCTCGGCGCCGAGCGACTTCTCGCGAGCTTTCCGTTTCCGCTCGGCAATCAGATCGCGTTCTGGGTCGCGCTCGTGCTGTCGCTGTTGTCGATCGTGTTCGTGGCCAACCTCGTCGACCACGAGTTTCCGACCACCGAGGCTCGCCCTCCCTTCCGGCGCACGCTCGGCGACGTGCCCCGCATTCTCCGGGGTCACGTGCACTACCGGCGCTACCTCGTGGCGCGAGCATCCATGGCCCTCGCGACGGGAGGGGTGGGGTTCGTCGTCGTTGCGGGTATCGATGGGCCTTTGCGAGCATCCGATGCGGCGATTCTGGCCGCGGCCTTCGTGCTCGCACAGGCGGTCATCGGCTTCGCGCTCGGCATTCTCGGTAACCGCGTCGGTTATCGCTGGGTTGTCGTGGTCGGCGCGCTCTTGATTGTGGGCGGGATGCTCATCGCGGCCCTCGCCGACAGCCTGTTGCTCTTCGCTCTGGCCTGCGCGCTGCTCGGTGGTTCCAACTCGCTGACGTTTGTCTGCGACCCGAGCATGTCGATCGAGTTTGCTCCGCCGGGGCGCACGAGCGTCTACTTGGGCACCACGTTGACCGTCCTGGCGCCGTTCTTCATCGTCGGCCCGCTCGTGGCAGGACTCCTCGTGCCGCTCGTCGGAGCACCGGCCGTCTTCGTCGGGTGCGCGGTTCTCGCGATCGGCGGAGGGTTGCTCGCGCTGCGGTTCCGTGATCCCCGCGCGGGCGGCGCGGCCGAATCGATTCCGTTGCCGAAGGAGGCATCATGAGCCATCGCATCATCATCGACACCGACACGGCGGCGGATGACAGTTTCGCCATGCTCGTCGGGTTGCGGCATCCGGAGGCGACGCTCGAGGCGGTGACGATCGTGGCCGGCAACGTCGCGTTCGATCAGCAGGTGCAGAACGCGCTCATCACAATCGATCAGGCCGGTCGGGCGGGGGAGGTGCCGGTGCACCTCGGTGCTCGCGTGCCGTTGCTGCAGCCGTGGGTCGAGGCGAGTGCGCACGGCGACGGCAAGGGTAACCACGAGTGGCGCGAGCCGACGCAGAAGCCCAGCGACGAGCGCGCAGCCGACGCGATCGTGCGGATCGTCAACGACAATCCCGGCGAGATCGACATCGTCGCGATCGGGCCGTTGACGAACATCGCGACGGCCGTTGCACTCGACCGCGACGTGCCGCGCAAGGCGCGCTCGCTCTGGATCATGGGCGGGTGCGAGAACTCGGTGGGCAACATCACGGCTGCGGCGGAGTACAACTTCTACGTCGACCCCGAGGCCGCACAACTGGTGCTCGCGGCGGGGTTCGACACGACGATCGTCACGTGGACCCTGACGCTCGCCCGGGCTCTGTGGAGCGAAGCGCAATTGCGAGAGCTCGAGGCACTCGGCACGCCGTTGGCGCACTTCTTCACCATTCTCGATGCCCCAAACCTGGCGTTCAACCGCAGTGTGGGCATCGACGGCAGCACGCATCCCGACTCGTTGACGGCCATGCTGCTCGTTCGCCCCGACCTCATCGCGGCCTCACGAGAGCTCTATGTCGAGGTCGACACTCGATCTGGGCTGACGCGCGGCTACTCACTCATGGATGACCGGCCCGAACGCAATCGCCCGAACGCTCGCGTGATTGACGACATCGACGCGGCGGGCTTCTTCGAGGCCTACCGCGACCTGCTCGCCGCCCCGTAGCGATCGGTCAGGGGCAGCATGTCGGGCGCCGAGATGCGGGCCGTGCGCGTCGTAATCGACCAGCCGAGAGTCGCGACGTGCAGGGCAAGGGCTCGAGCAGGGTCGGTGAGAGCGCCTGTTCCCAAGAGCGCTTCGACACGCTCCAGCCGGTCGTAGACGGTCTGCCGCCGCACGCCGAGGGCGCGCGCCGCCGCCGTGCGGCTGCCGCCGG
>CALRMP020000087.1:0-7816 GCA_943369205.1 Gulosibacter massiliensis
CTGGCCGTCTGAGCGACAGGATTGCCCTGCGCTACGAGATCAAGGGCTCGACGCCGGAACTCCGGCGGGTGGGCAGCAGGCATCTCACGGACTCCTTCCGAGACGATCATCGCCTCAACTCAGGTGTCCGGCAAAGCGGGTCAGGCTCCCCTAACGTTTGAGACCCACAAGATGTGGTCTTGACCTAGGTTGACGCCAAATCATGACCAGTCAGCCTTCATTGAGAAGTCCCCACAGGGTCGGAAACCGACCGTATCGTGTTCTGGATCGGGTCGCTGAACGCTTAGTTGTTCTCCTACGTCTCAATTGGAAGGAAACTCCTGGACGAGCGATGTTGGAGGAGAACAACCCGATCGAACTTCCTCAGCCACGACGTCGGTCAACTTAGCGTCTTTCTCGTCGGTTTTTTGGGGTTCGACTTGGACATGACAGTGGTGTCATCCGCACGTTGTCGGCTCTAGGGGATAGTCTGATCTATGCAGGACGCCGAAAGGCCTCCCGCACCTAGCCAGCAGCCCCGCTTTGCGGGGTTGCTGTGTTTAGGGAAGCCACACGTACTCAGAGACAGTCGCTTGACGGACCCGTGCGGCGATGCGGTTCACGGCGGCCTGTGCGCGGGGGTCACGCTCGACGATCGTACGTTGCCTATTCAAGAAGTAGGTTGCGACGTCGGTGGCTTGCAAGAGTCGACTGGCGTGCGAAGGCCCGAAGTAAATCGTGTCGACCAGGGACACGAACTGTCGTTGGGTGTAGCCGGGCACACGACGGATCTTGAAGTCGTGAAGATTGCGTCGACTTCCCGACGCGCTGTGGTGGTCGTCCGCCAAAACGACGGCGACCTCACCGTGAACTCGGTCCATGCGTGTGTCGACCTCGTCGAGCAGGTGCGCGAGCGTAAGCAGGTGAGGAGGGTAGGGGTTCACATATCGGGCCCGCAAGCCAACCAGGTCGATTCCCCTGAACACGAACTCGGCCCCTGACCGCTCTATGACTTTCGCGACTAGCTCACACGCCTTGACGCGCCATGCCACTGGAACTGGATCCCAGTGCTTTTCACCATGAAACATCTCGTTTCCATGGAACTCGGTCGTACGTGCAAAGCCCGACACATTGTGGGCGAGAAGTGCCGCAATTCCTTCCAGGCCCGACTCGATCGCGTGAGCAACGGCGTCGTCGACGATCAACCCGCCAAAGAAGTAGTACTGGTCGTCTCTTCCTGACTCATCGACGTAAAGCGCGCGCATCATTTCTCCAATACTGATCTGAGAAGGGCCGAACTCGGTGGTCCCCTACTCCAGCTCCCGCGCCTGTCGTACGCGCTCCACAATCTCTCGACCAACGTCGGTCAACTTCCACCGAGCCGGGCCATGGTGACTCGCAGGTGAACTCAATTCGTCTGAAGGCGGCTCCCCCGGTCCGAGGTAAAAGGCCCCATCCGCCGGTCCTGCGTAAAGGAGAATGCCGTCAAGGATCAGATAGTCGAGCAACAGGACTTGGCTCGTGTCCACGACTACTTCGGTTCGATCGGGCTGACTCACAAACCGGTCGATGATTCGCCTTTCCAGATCGCCGTACCTGCCTACCAGGATGCTGAGATTCGCCTTGTACACCTTCACCGATTTTCTGTCGATCTCACCCGCGGTGACTCGCGCATGGCAGTTTGCGCAGAGCAGGATGAGGTTTTCGAAGGCATGCGCGCGAACCTTTGCCCACTCTTCTATGTGGTGAATCTGCAATCCCGAAGTCGTCCTACAGGTCGGAATTGCGCACCGATGACCCGCCTCAACGCGCACGGCGCGCTCCAGGGGTCGAGCAATGGCCGGTCGTCCAGCACTCACGTTCAATACCTATCTGAGATCTTCGAGCCGCATCGGATCTCTACCTTGCTTGGAATTACTAGATGACCATCCCACAAGTCCTGAACATACGTCGACCAATGAGAGACCGCAAGAATCGAGGAGAAGTCCGCGCAACTCCAGCCCCGAGGCGGCGAGTCATGTGCAGTCTTAGGTGGTGTTGCACGCAATGCTGCCGATTCAAAGGCTTGCCGCATATGTTTTCCACGTGTGCACTGAGTTAACCGTGATCCTGCACAGTCCCCCCAGGACCTCCGGCTCTCGAACACTACGGCGGGTCGAAACCGCACGGAATGCGATCGGCTGCGAAAGATTCGAAATCGTCAACCTATTTGCGTCTGCCCGCTGGAGCGTAAACGACAAGAGCCTTCCGGAGACAGTTGTCGAGACCCGACTATGGAGGCTCGAAGTCGAACGGAACCTGACGGGCAATCCGGGCGGTGACGTGCTGCTCGCCTACGGAGTGCAGGAGCCTGCAAAGCCGGACCGTGCGCGATACCGCGAGAAGCTCACATGGATCGAAACACTTCTGGCTGAGCAAGACCGGCAGGTCTGGATGCTAGGCGAGCGACCTCATCATCCGTCGCGATGGCAACGCGTTACTTTTCGTGAACGTCCGACGATGCAATTCGATGAGGCAGTCCACGATTTGCTGGCACCCATCGGTCTTGGGCCACGCAAGCCCTAGATCACCCAGCTTTTGCGGATACCGCGCTGTGTGCTCCTGTCAGCGAGCAGAGGCGAACAACAGGTCGCGTTTTCATGCTCCAGGAGGCTAGAGGTCAAACGACGGGTGGGCGAAGCGCAGCGTTTCCGTTCCAAGCGCTAGGAAGACCTAGGCGGTAGCAAACGTTTGGATCTCAGTCACTTCTGGTTTCCAGATGTTGCTTGGAACCGGAACTCGACCACGTCGCCGTCTTGCATGACGTAGTCCTTGCCCTCGATGCGGGCCTTGCCCTTCGAGCGAGCCTCGGCGACCGAGCCGCAGGCGACGAGGTCATCGAAGCCGATGACCTCGGCCTTGATGAAACCACGCTCGAAGTCGGTGTGGATCACGCCCGCGGCCTGCGGGGCCTTCCAGCCCTTGCCGATGGTCCACGCGCGCGACTCTTTGGGGCCGGCGGTGAGGTAGGTCTGCAGGCCGAGGGTGTCGAAGCCGATGCGAGCCAACTGCGAGAGTCCGCTCTCGCTTTGACCGGTCGAGGCGAGGAGTTCGGCGGCGTCGGCGGCATCCATGCCGATCAGTTCGCTCTCGATCTTCGCGTCGAGGAAGACGGCCTTCGCGGGGGCGACGAGCGCTGCGAGCTCGGCCATGCGGGCGGCGTCGCCGAGCACGCCTTCGTCGACGTTGAACACGTAGATGAAGGGCTTCGCGCTGAGGAGGCCGAGCTCGCGGATCGGCGCGGCGTCGAACCCGGCGGAAGAGAGGGTAGTGCCGGCGGAGAGCAGCGCGTGAGCATCCTGCGCCGCCTGCAGCACTGAGGGGTCAGCCTTTTTGCCCTTGACCTCCTTCTCGTAACGCGGAATCGCCTTCTCGAGCGTCTGCAGGTCGGCGAGCATGAGCTCGGTGTTGATGGTCTCCATGTCGCTGGCGGGGTCGACGGCTCCGGCGACGTGCACGACGTCGCTGTCGGTGAAGGCGCGCACGACCTGGGCGATCGCATCGGATTCGCGGATGTTCGCCAAGAACTGATTGCCGAGGCCCTCGCCCTCGCTCGCACCCTTGACGATGCCCGCGATGTCGACGAACGACACCGCGGCGGGGAGGATGCGCTCGCTGCCGAAGATCTCGGCGAGAACCGTGAGGCGGCTGTCGGGCAGCTCGACGACTCCGACGTTGGGCTCGATCGTGGCGAACGGGTAGTTCGCCGCGAGCACGTCGTTTTCGGTGAGCGCGTTGAAGAGGGTGGACTTGCCGACGTTGGGCAGGCCGACGATGCCGATAGTGAGAGCCACGGTGGTTCAGCCTACCGGGGCGCGCCCGACTGCCTCGCGGCGGCGGCTTTGCCGTTGAGTCCGTGTGCCTCGCGCGGCATGTGCCTTGAGAGGCACATTGGCCCAGAAGAGACTCCCGCGCCCGCGGAGCCAAAGGTATGATCTAAAGCATGCCCCACGGCTTCGAGCGCATCGTCGCGCAGACGCACCGCCCTGACCCGACGGCCGACACCGTTGCCCTCAGCACGCGGTTCGACGGGTGGCGCGACCTCACCGTGCGCGTGCTGCACCCCTACACCTGGGACGCGAAAGATCGTGGGTACCGGCTCGACGAACTGCCCATCACGGCGACGACCCCGCGCACACTCGTGAGCGGCGCCTACTCGGTCGCCGACGCCGCCGTGCTCAACCACGACGAGCAACACGGCACGCGCACGCCGTTCGGGTTTCCGGAGAGCGGCAAGCACGACAACGTCGTCTACCTGACAGCCGGGCACCCTCCCGAGATCGATGAGCGGTATCAGGATGCTGCGGGCTGGTGCACCATCGCCGGCGTCGACGAGAGCGGGGCCGCCGTCGCGCTCGCCACCGCCCTCGACCGCAGCGACTGCCTGCTGCTCGACCTGTTGGTGTCGGAGCAACCTGACGACGCCGGGCTGGAGGTGCGGCTGCGGCTGCCCTGGCAGACCTTCGCGGCGTCCACCCCGCACGAGCTGCCGGGGCTGTGGGTGCGCTCGGGGCCCGGCGGGCACCCGGAGGCCGAAGCGTGGTTGCGCGAGTTGTTGTCGGCGGCGGTGCCGAGCCGAGCATCCACCGCGCCGCCGCCGTTCATCGCCGACACCTGGGGTTTCGGCGAAGACATCGACGCCGCGCGCGTGGCCGCGTTCTTCGACACCGCGCGCGACCTTGGCGTCGAGATCGTCACGGTCGACAAGGGCTGGGAAGAACACGTGGGCGACTGGATCGCCCGCCCGAGCTACGTGGGCGGCATCGCCGGAGTCGCGCGCCTCGCCCACGAGCGCGGCATGCGCCTCGGGCTCTGGGTGGGCGCGGGCAACGCGCACCCCGACTCGATCGTTGCGCGCGAACACCCCGACTGGCTCGCGACCTGGAACGGCCGCACGCAACTCGTGTCGTTCGGCAACCACTCGCTGTGCCTCGGGCACGAGCCCGCGCGCGAGCACGTGCTCGCGTGCCTCGACCGCCTCGTGCGCGACGGCGTCGACTGGCTGCTGCACGACTTCGAAACCATCAGCCGCTGCGACGCCGGCCACCACACGCACGACCCCGGCGCGGGCGAGCACGCGGGTGTGACCGGCTGGTACACGATTCTCGCGACGCTGCGCGAGCGGCACCCGCAGCTGCTCATCGAGAACTGCTGGAACGGCGGCAAACCCCTCGACCTGCAAGTGATCGCGCACCACGACACCACGATCGGCGACGACCTCTGCCAGTCGGGCACGAACCGCATCGCCGCGATCGGGCTCGGCGCCTACCTGCCCTCGTCGTGGACGAGCAAGTACATGAGCGACGAGCACGCCCTGCCGTTACGCATGCAGCTCGCGCCCTACCTGATCGGCGGCCCCTGGATTCTCATGGGCAACCTGCCCGCCTGGTCAGCCGAGCAGCTCGCGACCGTCGGGCAGGGCGCTGACATCTACCGGCGCTGGCGCACGGGCGACCAATCCGTGCGGGCGATCGAGCCGGTGCTGAAGGGCGCGACCGAGGCTGTGCGCGCGGGCGTTCGCGGCCTCGCCTACACGCCGCTCTCCGATGGTTCGCAACTCGCCACCTTCGCGATCGATGAGGCCGCCGTCGGCGCGCACGTTGCGTGGGTGCCATCGGCGATCGATGCGGCGAGCAATGCGGCGACGGATGCTGACACCGCGTGGCTCGTCCGCGACGAGTGGGCCGGCACCGAGCACGTCGTCGACGCGGCCACGCTGAGCGCCGGCATCATCCTCAACACGACGCGCGTCGACGGGATTGCCCTGAGCGTGCGACCCGTGGGCGTCGCGTAACCCCGCATGAGCATCCGCCGACAGAAGGAGCAGTCTTGACCGAGTCACAGGGCTTCACCCCGCTCGCCGCTGACCCGGTGCGTGAGCACCCCGACGGCGACACGGTCGTTGCGCGCCTGCGGCTCGACGGCTGGCACGACGTGAGCGTGCGCGTGCTGCACCCCTTCACGTGGGATGCAAAGTTTCGCGGCTTCCGCATCGATGAGCTCGCCATCAGCCCGGCGCGGCCGCGCACGCTCGTGTCGGGTGGTTACTCGGTCGCCGACGCCGCCGTGCTCAACCTCGACGACGCGCGCGGCTCGCGCACGGCCTTCGACTTTCCCGAGGGCGACCAGCACGACGGCGTGCTCTACCTCTCGGCCGGGCACTCCCCCGAGGAGCACGAGCGCTACCACGACGCTGCCGGCTGGTGCACGGTCGCCGCCACCGACGCGGACGGTCGGCGGGTCGCGCTCGCGACCGCGCTCGACCGTAGCGACTGCGTGTTGCTCGACCTGCTCGCCGACGACCACGGCCTCACCGTGCAGACCCGCCTGCCGTGGCAGACCTTCCGGCCCGCGGCGCTTCCGGCAGGGAATGCTCTGCCGGGCCTGCTCGTGCGCCACGGGCTCGGCGACCACGAGACCGCCGAGGGCTGGCTGCGCGAGCTGCTTGCGGCGAGCATCCCGAAGCGCGCTGCCGACATGCCGCCGCCCCTCATCGCCGACACCTGGGGCTTCGGCACCGACATCGACGCCGACCGCGTGACGGCATTCTTCGATGTTGCCGCGTCGCTCGGTGTCGAGGTCGTCACGGTCGACAAGGGCTGGGAAGACCACGTGGGCGACTGGAACGCGCAGGCGGGCTACGCAGGCGGAGTCGCCGGCATCGCCGCTCTTGCGCACGACCGCGGCACGCGCCTAGGCCTGTGGGTCGGCGCGGGCAACGCCTCGCCCGACTCGGTCGTCGCGACGGAGCACCCCGACTGGCTCGCCACCTGGAATGGCCGGCACCAGATGGTCTCGCACCGCAATCACTCGCTGTGCCTCGGGCACGAGCCTGCGCGCGATCACGTACTCGCGTGCCTCGACCGCCTCGTGCGCGACGGCGTCGACTGGCTGCTGCACGACTTCGAGACGATCAGCCGCTGCGACGCCACGCACCACACGCACGACCCCGGTGCGGGCGAAGCGGCAGGAGTCGCCGGCTGGTACTCGGTGCTCGCGGCCCTGCGCGAGGCGCACCCCGACCTGCTCATCGAGAACTGCTGGAACGGCGGCAAGCCCCTCGACCTCCAGATGATCGCGCACCACGACACAACGATCGGTGACGACTGGTGCCGCTCAGAGCAGAACCGCCTCGCGGCTCTCGGCCTCGGCGTCTACCTGCCCTCGTCGTGGACGAGCAAGTACATGGGCGACGAACCGCACCTGCCGCTGCGCGCGCAACTCGCGCCCTACCTCGTCGGCGGCCCGTGGATCTTCATGGGCGACCTGCCGGGCTGGCCGGCCGCGCAGCTCGCCGAGATGCAGCGCGCGATCGCGATCTACCTCTCGTGGAGATCCGCGGCGATGGATGCTCGCGCGGTGCCGCCCGTGCTTTCAGGCTCTACCGCCGGAGTCTGGGGCTCGGCAGCTGGGGTCACTGGCGTGGCCCTGACGCCGCGCGCTGACGGGTCGCAGCTCGCCACGTTCGCGGTCTCGGAGGCCGGGGTCGGGCAGCTTGTGCGGTGGCATCCCGTGCTGGGCTCAAGCAGCGCGGCCGAGGTCGAGACGTGGATCGTGCGGGACGAGTGGAGCGGCGCCGAGCAGCGCGTCGCCCGCGCTGAACTCGAGGCGGGCATCCCCCTCGACACGACACGCGCCGACGGCCTCGCGCTGAGCGTCCGCCCTGCCTAGACCGAGAAGCCGCCGTCGCTGGTGAGAAGCTGACCCGAGATCCAGCGACCCTCGGGTGACAACAGAAAGTCGACCAGCCGCGCGGCATCGTCGGGCGTGCCAAGGCGACCCGTCGGCTGCATCGCCG
>CALRMP020000088.1:0-7637 GCA_943369205.1 Gulosibacter massiliensis
CGTCGTGTTCGCGTCGACCGGCGGACTCACGGGCGGCGAACTCGCGATCGCCGGCGGCTCGGCCGTCATCGGTCAGAAGTTACTCGAGACGATCTTCGGCGAAGACGCCGTGCGCCGGCTCGCGGCCGAAGCCCGCAGCGATCTGCAGCGACGGGTCGAGGCGCTCTTCGACTCCGAGGCCGACCGCCTCGGCACGGCGCTCGAACCGCTGCGGTTCGGCTCGGCGCCCGAAGCATTGCGGCGCGAGTCGCGCGCGCTGCTCGACGACGTGGCGCGGGCGGCGGCAGACGCGTGAGCGCGGAGACGCAGTCGTGAGCGCCGCCAAGCCCACCCTCGACGAGCGCATCACCGCTCTGCGCACGGTGACCGAATCGGGAGCGGGGCGCATCCCGAGCGCAATCGCCGACGAGGCCGCCGCGCTGCTGACGCAAACCGAAGCGCGCCGCTCGCGCTCGCCCGAACACACGGTCGTCGGCGTTTTTGGCGCGACCGGGTCGGGCAAGTCGAGCCTCGTGAACGCGCTCGTCGGCGACGAGGTTGCGAAAGCGCACGTGCGGCGCCCGACCACCTCGCAGGCCCTCGCCGTCACCTGGGATGCCACGGGCGCCGCCGAGCTGCTCGACTGGCTGCAGATCAACGAGCGTGTTGAGCGCACGCAGCCCATCGACCCGCGCGCGGGCAAGCTCGTGCTCGTTGACCTGCCCGACGTCGACTCGATCGAGGCCGGCAACCGAGCGATCGCCGAACGCCTCGCCGGTCAGGTGGATGCCCTGCTCTGGGTCGTCGACCCGCAGAAGTACGCCGACGACGTGCTGCACGCGCAGTTCATCGCGCCGCACGCTCGACACGCGGAAGTCACGCTCGTCGTGCTCAACCAAGTGGATTTGCTTGCGGCCCCAGACCGGGCATCCGTCGTGAAATCGCTCCAGGGAATCATCGAGCGCGACGGCCTGCCCCGCGCTCGCGTGCTACCCGTAAGCGCGCGCACACTCGAAGGCATCGACGCGCTGAAGTCGGCGATCGGCGACCTCGCAGCGTCGAAGGCCGTGCGCGACGCGCGCCTGACCGCCGACGTGCAAACGCTCGCGGCGCGCATCGACGAGCCGGGCTCGGCGGCTCGCCTTGACGCGAAAGCGTCGTTGCGCGTGCGCGACGAGGTCGGCACGGCCGCGGGTGTCGAGGTCGTGGCCGCCGCCGTCGCGAGCTCGTACCGCAAGCGTGCCGCACAGGTCACCGGCTGGCCGCTGGTCTCGTGGATTGGCCGGCTGCGCGCCGACCCGCTCACGCGCCTCGGACTCGGGCCGAAGCGCCGGGGCGACGACCCGGATGTGCATCGCACAAGCATGCCGCTGCTGAGCGCGGGCGCCCAGGCCAAGCTCTCGCTCGCCGTGCGCTCGTTCGCCGACACTGCCGCCGCGGGGCTCGCCGGCCCCTGGAAGGCCGCCGTGCGCACCGCCGCCGAGGGCGCTCTCGATGCGCTGCCCGCCGACCTCGACCGTGCGATCGCGGCGACTCCCCTGCCCGCGAAGGGGTCGTGGTGGTGGGCGCTGGTGGGCATCGTGCAGTGGGTCACGATCGTGGCCGGCGTGCTCGGAGCCCTCTGGCTCGTCGGGGCCTCACTGCTTCCGACATTCGGGATGCCCGCTCTGCTCATTCCGCGCATCGAAGAAGGCCCGCTCGCAGGCTGGGCTGTTCCGACGCTCGTGATCGTCGCGGCCGTGCTCGTGGGAGTGCTGCTCGGCATCATCTCTGCCGTGCTGAGCGCCCTGACCGCTGCCGCGCGGCGGCGACGCACGCGCAAGCGTCTGCTCGCATCCGTCGACGAGGTCGTCCAGCGGGATGTGGTGCAGCCCGTCACCGCCGATCTCGACCGCGCACGCGCGGTTGCCGCGGCGCTCGGGGTTGCCCGCCGCTGAGCGAAGCTGCTACGCGCTGCGCTTGTGCTGGGCCAGCAACAGTTGCACCGCCTCGCGCACCAGCTCGCTCTGCTTCTTGCCGGTGAGTTCTTCGAGCTGCTTGAAGGCCGCGAAGTCTGCCTCGGGCAGCCGCCCGCGCACGGTCGGCGAAGCACCCTCGGGCTGCTCACCCAGTCGGGTTCGGCCGGCGCGCCGCAATTCGGCCTCGAGAGCCTCTTCACTGCCGTATTCGCGCAGCATGAGAGCGCGACCGTGCGCGGCCGCTTCGGCGCCGGTCGAGATGTTGGTCATTCGCGGCATGGGAGTAGCTGGGTCGGTCAACCGTTCCGCGAGGGCCTCGAACTCTTCGTCAGTCGCCATCGGGGTATTCCTCTCGTCGTCGTCGGTACTTGGGGCCGAGCTCCATGGCATGGAAGATGAACGATTCGCGGCCATGCGGATATGTAGCCACCAGAATCTCCACCTCGCGTTCGGTTTGTCTATGCGGTGGGCCGATGTAGAGCCACACCTGCCCGCCGTCGGAAGTCTCGACTTCCACTTTCGCCTTGTAGGTCGCGTTGATCAGTGCATAGATCTGGTCCGCGCGCGGGATGCCATGTTTGTCTGCCGAGTGAGCCCACCGAGGCGCCACAACTCCACCTTATCTGTAGCCGTCAATACCGGCTACCTATTGTGTAGCCGCCATTTCTCTATCGAGAATCGCGTTCAGAAACCGAGCTGCAACACCATGAGCCCCGGCGACGCGGCGAAGAGCACCGTGAACGGCAGGCTGAGAGAGACGAGGGGACTCGTGTCTGCGCCGGAGGTCTCTTTGCAAGTCCAGGTAGGTGCCGCGGACGACGCTAGAGGAAGATAGCGTCATGCGCGCACGAGTGACTTGGTTCGATCCAGATTTGGGGGGAAGGGTGACTGGCCCACCCGTTGCTGGGGAGTACCGCCCGAACGCACTCTTCCTGGAGCCCAAGCCCCGGACGGGCGAGTTCCCCGAAGTGGAGTTCGGCAGCGTCCGCTTTCTGCTCGCGACAGACGACAGTTCAGATGTCGAGTTGGACTTCTGGTCACCTCAAGACCTTTCCCGCTACATCTACGACGACAGCCCGTTCCTTGTCATGGAGGGCCCTCGACCTGTCGGTTTCGCGCGCATGTTCGACGAGCCCTAGAACCCGAGCTGCAGCACCATGAGCCCCGGCCAGACGGCGAAGAGCACCGTGACCGGCAGGATGAGGAACACGAGCGGCACGAGCATCGCGACCTCGCGGGTTCCGGCGGCTTCGAGCAAGCGCCGCTTCGACTCGTCGCGCGCGTCGAGGGCGTGGGCGCGCAGCACCTCGGCGAGCGGAGTTCCGCGGTCGAGGGCGGCGAGAATCTGATCGACCAGGCGGCCGACGGCCACCAGCGCGAGCCCGTCGCGCAACTCGGCGAGGGCGGCCGCGATCGGCTGGCCCGCGTGAGACCGGCGCACGAGCCGCTGCAGCTCATTGGCGAGTTCGCCGTTGCCGGTGCGGGCGACGCGCCGGAGGGCATCCTGGATGCTCTCCCCCGCCGCGACGCTGAGCGCCAGAAACTCGACCACCGTGGGCAACTCTTCGGCGATGCGCGCCGCGCGTCGGCGGGCGGATCGGGCGAGAAGAGCATCCACCACCGCGATTCCGGCGATGCCGCCCGCGACGACTCCCGCGAGGGCGAGCGCGACGAGCGGGGCTCCGTCACGGGATGCCACGATGCCGAGCGCGAGACCCGCGGCGGCCCCCAGCAACGCGCCAAAGAGCTGCCGCGTGCGATGCCCGGCCACGGTGAGCGCCGAGCCCGACTGGCGCAAGCGCACGGCGATCACCTGCTCGCCGCCGACGACCGTGTCGAGCACGCGCTGTGCCCACTCGACGGCGGGGGCCGCGAGCGCGCCGAGCAGGGGCAGCGGGTCAGAGCGGCGGGCCTCGGTCATGGCGCGCGCTTCGGCCGAGACGTCGACGAGGTAAGGGGCGAGGCGCGTGACGAGGCGCGGGCGGCCCAGTCGGGGAACGGTCGAGACGATGAGCCAGAGCCCGGCGCCGAGGGCGAGGCCCGCGAGCACTCCGGCGGCGAGCAGGGGCGTCACCGGAACCACCGACCCTCTTCGGGCAATCGCCCGAGCGCGATCATCAACCGGTAAGCCACGAGCGTGGCGGCGAGCCCGCCGGCGACGAGCACGGCCCCGCCGGGGGTGTTGTAGGCAGCCGCGGCTTCGGGGCGCGTGCTGAGCATGAGCAGCACGATCCAGGGGGCGACGACACCAAGTCGGGCCGCGGTGCGCACCCACGACTGGCGGGCATCCACTTCAGACCGCACCGCCGCGTCGGCCCGAAGGTAGTGCGAGAGCGATCGCAACACGCTCGGCAGCTCGGTGCCGCCGACCTCGCGCGCCATGCGCACGGTCTCGATGATGCGGTCAGCAACCGGGTCGGCGAGGCTCACCTTGAGGGTGTCGAGGCACTCGCCGAACTGGGCCGACCGCAAGTAGTCGCGACGAAAGGCCCTGAACGCTGGCCGCACCTGATCGGGCGCGGAGTCGGCGAGCGCCGCGACCGCTTGCGGCAAGCTCAAGCCTGCGCGCACGCCCGACAGCAGTAGGTCGACGACGTCGGGCCACACGGCTCGCAGGGCCCGGCGGCGCGCAGCGGCACGACCGCGCAACACGAGCACGGGCACCGCTGCCGCCACGACCGCGGCGAGCGGTGCAAGCGCGACGACCGGGACGAGGATGAGCGTCACGGCCCCACCGGCAAGCCCTGCCATCAGGATGATCGCCACGAGCACCACGGGCGACACACTCGAGACTCCCGCACGCGCGAGCAGCTCGGCGAGCGGGGCAAGTGCGGGGCGGCGAGCCTCGGCGGGCCGCTCTCGGCGTGGCCACAGCCACGGCGAGGCGACGAGCAACACGCCGGCAGCGAGCAACAGTGCGGCGATAAGGGTCATGCGCTCGCACCGTCGCTCGCGGGCTGCGCCTCGCCCCGCTGAAGCAGCATCGCCGGGTCGAGACCCGCGCCGGCGAACCTCTCGACCCGCGCCGGCAGGACCCCGGTGGGGGCGAGAGTGCCGTTGAGCATCCGGAACAGCGTCTCGGCCTCAATGCCACCGTCGATAACGTCACCGCTCGGCGCGACGATCTCGGCGACGCGCCGCTGGCCGCCCTTCACGAGTTCACAGTGCACGACGAGGTCGATCGCGCTCGCGACCGTCGGCACGACAAACCCCGAGTCGATGTTGCGGCCCGCCAAGAGGGGCAGGGTCGAGAGCTTCACGAGAGCATCGCGCGCGCTGTTCGCGTGAATGGAACACATGCCCGGAAGCCCCGAGTTGAGCGCGATCAACAGGTCGAGCGACTCGGCCTCGCGAACCTCACCAACCACGAGGCGGTCGGGGCGCATGCGCAGCGCTTCCTTGATCAGGCGGCGCAGCGTGATTTCGCCCGTGCCCTCGAGGTTGGGCGTGCGGCACTGCATGGCGACGACGTCGCGGGCCGCGAGGTCAAGCTCGAAGGTCTCTTCCACCGTCACGATGCGGTCGGCGGGGCGGGCACTCGCGAGCATCGCGCCGAGCAGAGTCGTCTTGCCCGAGTGCGTGGCCCCGCTGACGAGGATGTTGCTGCCGGCCAACACGCTCATGCGCAGAAACTCCGCGGCGAGTGGCGTGAGCGACCCGAGCTCGACGAGACGCTCGAGGCTGCCGATGCGCTGCGAGAACTTGCGCACGTTGACGGCCCAGTGCTGCCGGGTGACGTCAGGGATCACCACGTGCAAACGCGAACCATCGGGCAAGCTCGCATCGACGAAGGGGCTGCTCAGGTCGACACGTCGCCCGGTGCTCTGCAACATGCGCTCGACGAGGGTGCGCACCTGGTCGTCGGTGAGGCGAGCATCCACCTTCTCGGTGACTCCCGAGCGCGCAATGAAGATGGCGTCGGGAGCGTTGATCCAGATCTCTTCGACGCTCGGGTCATCGAAGTAGGGCTGCAGCAGGCCATAGCCGGTGAGGTCGGCGAGCACGAGACCGAGCGCGGCCTGCTCGTCGGCGAGCGGGGGCAAACTGCCCGCGAGCGACCGCTCGGCGTAGGCCCGCAGCTCATCGCGCACCAAGCGCTCCGCCGCCGTCGGGTCAGCACTCACGTCGAGGCGCTCGGCGCGCACCCGCTCGCGCACGCGCTCAGTAATGACGCTCACGGCACTCGACATGCGCGTCATTCTGCTGGAGCGGGCGCACGAGGGCCGCGCGGTTCTCCACAAGGGGCGCGGGCGTGGATGCTCGGGCTCCGCTCGCCCTGCGCGATTCCGGCCCCGGCACGTCGCGCGTCGGTCACCCCGTGCATAAGGCTCATCGATCGGTCCCACATTGCGTTCCACCCGAAGATCGCCTCAAATGTGGGACCGATGGATGCATCCCATGCGCGCTCAACGTTCCGACGTCGCTTATGCAGTGGCCGAGAGAACTTCGCGCAGCCGCCACCTCGCGTGTGGGCGCCATCCGCCGTCACGCAGTCGACGCTCGAGGCGGCTCATCAACTCGCGCGGTTCGTCGAAGACATCGGCACGCGTCGCCCGCACCGCGCTCCACTTCTCGTCGGCGTAGCGGTCAAACCGGCGCACGTCTTTCGCAAACCGGCGGCGTGAGGTGCGATGCTCATCGCCCTCGTACTCGACAAGCACCCGAAAGTCGGGCCACGCGAGGTCTGCTTCGGCGCACCAACGCTGGGGCGAACGGTCGGTCGACTGCACGGGATGCGCGACAAGCGGCTCGGGTAATCCAGCGTTCGCGATCATGAGGCGCAAGAGCGTCTCGGCCCGCGAGCGCACGCCGGCACGACGCAGCGGCGCCGCGCGCACGAGCCGCCGAAACCCTGGCCGGCCGCCGCCCAGCTCGAGCGCCGCAAGCATCGGGTCGGGCCGCTCCTCGACTGTCGCGCGCCACAGCACAGCGTCAGCGAGCGCGACGACATCGGCTAACGCCAGCTGCGTCGCGCAGGTCAGGAGCATGAGCGGCTCGTCGACGAGTCGCACGGGCAGTTTCTCCCCCGTGCTCGGCGACACGACAAACAGGTGCTCAACCTGAGCGGACTCGAGCTCAATACTGTGGCCGAGCACGCCCGCGCCCTTCGGGGCGCGCGTCGGGCGCGGCACTGACAGGTGCAGTCGCGACTCGCGGCGAAGAGCGAGCGGCAAGGGGAATCCGCGCACCATCGCCGCCGAGCTGTGACTGATCGCGGCACCTTCGCACCGCAGCAGCCCCAGAGCATGAGTGCGCTGCACCACATCACTGAGGTCGACGCGATGCGTCGCGACTCCGTGGAACGGATGGTCGACGTCGGAGCGACGGGTGCGCGCGTAGGGCATCCGCCCGCCAGTCACGGTCGCCCTCACGACCCAAAATTCGCCACCGAAGCCGGGGGTCAGGGGTGGCCGATTCACAGCGACGACGATGTCACCGCGCGTAGACGGGTGGCGCACCGTGCGCTGAGGCACTCATCGGTCCTGAATTGGCGGCGGTTGAGGAGGAGTGCCGAATGTGGGACCGATGGATGCTCGGCGCGCGGTGCCGAGCGCCGCAACCGTGCCACCGCGGGCCGGCAGCGCGGGTCGGCAGCGCGCGTCAGCAGCGCGCGTCAGCAGCGCGCGTCGGCAGCGCGCGTCGGCAGCGCGCGTCGGTGCGTGGCTAGCTGTAGTGCCCAGGCAGGTTGTTCAATCTGCT
>CALRMP020000089.1:0-7451 GCA_943369205.1 Gulosibacter massiliensis
GACAACGCTTTCGCCTACAGACGCTCTCGCGCATTCACCGAAGCCTGCGCGCAGCTGGGAATCCAGCATCGATTCATCCGGCCAGCGCATCCCTGGACCAACGGCAAGGTCGAACGGCTGAACCGGACGTTGGCATCGGAATGGGCGTAATCGCGCGCGTGGGCATCAAACCAGGAGCGAGCTGCGGCCTTGCCGAAGTGGTTGAACTACTACAACCTGGAACGGCCCCACCTCGGCATCGGGGGTCAACGACCCATCGATCGCGTCAACAACGGTCCGAGACAGAACAGCTAGCCGCTGCGCGCGGCCCTCCTCCCCACCACCGGCGATCTCGGGCAACCTGCACGGTCGCGGGCACGGTCGCGCGCGCCGGGCGTGCGCGCCGCCATCCTCCTCGGCAGGAGGACACATGGCACGCAAGGACGAGCTCGGCCGCTCGGGTGAACAACTCGCCGTCGATCATCTGACGGCGATCGGGTACACGATTCTTGACCGCAACTGGCGATGCTCGCAGGGCGAGCTCGACATTGTTGCGCTCGACGGAGCGACGACCGTCATGGTCGAAGTCAAGACGCGCTCGAGCGTGGCCTTTGGCCACCCGCTTGATGCCGTGACGCCTCGCAAGCTCGCCCGGCTACGACGCCTTGCCGGTGCGTGGTGCGACGCGCACGCTGGCGACACCGGCTCTCGTGGGCCAGCGCGCCTGATTCGCATCGACGTCATTGGCGTCGTGAGCGGTCACGACGGCGTCTCGATCGACCATCTGCGCCAGGCCTGCTGATGGCCGTCGCTCGCACACTCTCGGTTGCCCTGCACGGCGTCGACGGTGCCCTCGTCGAGATCGAAGCCGACCTCGCGAACGGGCTACCCGCCTTCACGATCATCGGCCTCCCCGACGCCGCCCTCGGTGAAGCGAAAGACCGCGTTCGGGCGGCGGCGGTCAACTCGGGCTGCGACCTGCCCGCGCGCAAAGTCACCGTCAACCTCTCACCCGCGTCGATGCCCAAACACGGCTCGGGCTTCGATCTCGGCATCGCGGTCGCCGCCCTCGCCACGACCGGCATTGTGGATGCAGCGGCCATCGACCGCGTGGTGCATGTCGGCGAGCTCTCGCTCGACGGTCGGCTGCGTCCGGTCGCGGGCGTGCTGCCCGTGGTGCTCGCCGCCCGCCGCGCGGGTGCGGCCGCCGTCGTCGTGCCGAGCGGCAATGGGGATGAAGCTCGACTGGTGCCGGGCATCCGCATCATCGCCGCGGCGTCATTGCGCGAAGTTCTCATCGGGCACGGGGCCGCGCTCGAGTCGGTGCCCGTTGACGCCCTGCCGTTGCCCGAGGCCTCCACCGCGCGCGCGGAGAGTGGCGACCTCGCCGATGTGGTCGGGCACCCCGAAGCCGTCGAAGCCTTGCAGGTCGCCGCGGCGGGCGGGCACCACCTCATGATGGTGGGGCCTCCCGGCGCCGGCAAGACGATTCTCGCGAGCCGGCTGCCGGGTCTCTTGCCTGATCTTGACCCTGACGCAGCAGTCGAGGTCAGCTCGGTGCGTTCACTCGCGGGGTTGCCCATTGGGTCATCGCTCGTGACGCGGCCTCCGCTCGAGGCGCCGCATCACAGCGCGACCATGGCTGCACTGGTTGGCGGCGGAAGCGGGCTCGTGCGCCCCGGAGCGATCTCCCGCGCAAGCCACGGGGTGTTGTTCTTGGACGAAGCGCCGGAATTCTCGGCATCCGTGCTCGATGCGTTGCGGCAGCCTCTCGAAACCGGCGAGATCACGATTCATCGTGCGCGCACCGTCGCCCGCTTTCCCGCGCGGTTTCAGCTCGTGCTCGCCGCCAACCCGTGTCCGTGCGGGAACGCGGGCAGCGACGAGTGCACGTGCACGTCACTCATGCGCCGCCGGTATCTGGGTCGGCTCTCGGGGCCACTCCTTGATCGCATCGACCTGCACCTCACCGTCCGTCGTGTCGGAGCCGCGCAGCTCACGGAGGGTGGGGGCAACGTCACGACGACCGCACACGCGCGAGAACGCGTCGTCGAGGCACGCGCTCGTGCTGCCGAACGGTGGAAGCCCGACGGCTACGCGCTCACTGCGCTCGTGCCCGGGTCGGTGCTGCGCTCGCCGCGGTGGCGACTTGACCCGGCCGATCGTGCGCCGATCGATCGTGCACTCGAGCGCGGTGCTCTCACGATGCGCGGTTACGACCGCGTGATTCGTGTCGCGTGGACGATCGCCGATCTCGACGGCGCGGAGAGGCCAACTGCTCACCACATCGGTCGAGCTCTGTACCTGCGAAAGGGAATCTGAATGTCACTGTGGGAGATCGACGATGACCGACTGCGAGCCCTTCTTTCCCCCCTTCGGCTCGCTGACCGGCGACTGCACGAGAGCGGTGTTGATGACACGACACCGCATGACGGCAACGACGAGTGCGCACCACAGTGGCTAGATGAGCTCGTCGGTCGGGTGATCTGGAGTGTTGTCGTTGAGCCAGGCGACTCGGCCGCGGGGCACCTCATTGAGGCGGTGGGCCCCGCGATCTCTGCACGGCTCCTGCTCGACAATGTCAGCCCCGGAACGCTCGTTGACGTGACCCGTGGGGAAGTCGACATCAAGGCGGCCGTGCGGGCCCTGGAGAGGTGGGCACCGCGTCGACGCTGGGACGACGTCGTGCGCTGCCTGGAGGGGGCAGCGCGGTGCCGTGCCGCCCTCATCGTTCCGGGCGACGACGAATGGCCTCCGGGGTTCGACGCTCTTCTCGAGAGCACGCCCGTTCTCCTGTGGGCCAAGGGAGACCGTTCGCTACTGCGCCGCGCCGGGGTGGCGCTCGTCGGCGCACGCGCGGCCACCGGGTATGGCGAGCACGTCGCGATGGAGCTTGCGGCGTCATTGAGTGCTCGCGATGTCGTCATTGTCTCGGGCGGCGCGTACGGCATCGACGGCATGGCTCATCGGGCCACGCTTGCGAGTGGAGGAGCGACCGTTGCCGTGCTCGCTGGCGGAATCGACCGTCTGTACCCGAGCGGCCACGAAGCACTGCTCACGCGCGTTGCTGAGCAGGGCTTGCTCGTGACGGAAGCGCCGTTCGGGAGCGCTCCCACCAAGTGGCGTTTCCTGCAGCGCAATCGACTCATTGCTGCGCTCTCCGCGGCGACCGTTGTCGTTGAGGCGGGTCGCCGATCGGGCGCGCTGAGCACCGCCAACCATGCGCTCACCATGGGGCGACCGGTCGGCATCATCCCTGGGCCCGTCACGAGTGCAGCGAGTGCAGGGTGCCATGCCTTTCTTCGAAGCGAACCCTCGGTTGTCGTCACCAGTGCGACCGACGTGATGCTCTTGGCCTTCGGTGCGGACGGTGTGCTCCCCGTGCCGCGCACTGACGACCCCGACGAGCCTGACAACCCCGACGAGCCCGACGACCCCGGCAACCCAGACGACGTCCACGAGTCTGCAAACGCGCGACGCGACCCGATGCACACGCGTGTGCTCGACGCACTTCGCCCGCGGCGGGGCATGACCGTGGAGGAGGTTGCTCGCTCGGCCGGAGAGGGCATCGCTCGCGTTCAAGGCGTACTCGGCGCTCTGGAACTGGAGGGCGAGGTCTCGTGCGGAGTCGATGGGTTGTGGCGGCGCCCAGCCGGCCGCCGCGTGGCTGCGCCGCCCGCCTGACTCGCGGCGCAACTGCGCCGCCCGCCTGCGCCGTAGCCGCGCAACGGCGCGGCAACCCTGACCCGCGGCCGCTCGCGACGAGTAGCCTGGGGCCATGATTCAGATGGGGCAGTACCCGGCCGCCGGTCACGCGATCGTGCATATCTCTGACACCCACCTCCTCGGAGGCGGTCGGCCCTTGTACGCAAAGGTTCCTGTGGAGCAACGGCTCGTCGACGCCCTGCGGCGTATCGAAGCGGGCCCGATTCGACCCGATGCGTTCGTGTTCACGGGCGACCTGACCGACCTCGGCGAACCCGACGCCTACCGACGCTTGCGGGCCGCTGTCGAACCCGTCACGCAGCGCATGGGTGCTCAGTTGATCTGGGTCATGGGCAACCACGACGAGCGGGCCGCCTATTCGTCACTGCTCTTCGACGAGCCCGAGAGCGACGAGCCTCACGATCGCGTCTACGACGTGCGTGGCCTAAGGGTCATCTCGCTCGATACGACGGTTCCGGGTTACCACCACGGCGAGCTGAGTGCGCAGCAGTTGCAGTGGCTCGCCGAAGTGCTCGCGACCCCCGCACCACACGGCACCATTCTCGCCCTGCACCACCCACCGGTTCCGAGCCCGCTCGAGGTGATGGCCGTGCTCGAACTGCATGATCAACCCGCGCTTGCCGATGTGCTTCGCGGCACTGACGTCCGCATCATTCTCGGCGGTCACTTGCACTATTCGACCCACGGCCAGTTCGCCGGCATACCCGTCTCGGTCGCGGCAGCCACGTGCTACACGCTCGATCTCGGCGCCGACGCGCAACGGTTGCTGAGCGGGGTCGACGGCGGGCAATCCTTCGACTACGTACACGTCTTCGACGATTCTGTCGTCACCTCCACCGTGCCAGCGGGGGAGTTCCCCGAAGTCACTGGCTTCTCGGTCGAGTACACGCCCATGATCGAGGCGATGCCTCCGGATGTCCGCCTCGAGCAACTGTCGAGCAAAACCTCCCCGCTCAACCTCAATGAGGCTGCCGCGAGCGACGTCTAGCTCGCCTCAGGGCTGGACCAGCCGCGCGCGCGCTCAGGTCGCGAGGAGTGGCCGCGATACGCATCCACGACCGTGCGCAAGTAGCGGACGATGAGCTCTTGCTCGTCGGGGGTGAACTGTCTCACGGCACTGTCCACTGCCGAGACCATCGGCACGATACGGCTCATCGCGCGACCGACAGAGGCGGGGTTGGCCACGACGAGTACGCCGCGGCGGTCATCCGGATTCGGAATGCGGTGTGCGTGCCCCGAGGTCTCGAGACGGTCGATAACGGTCGTCACGGCTGCCCCCGACAACTCGAGTCGGTCGGCGAGCGCGGTCGGACTCAGTGGGCCGACAGCGATCAGATGCTGCATGGCGGTGAGGTCGGTCGAGTTGACGGCGAGTTCGTCACCGAGCGAGCGCTCGAAGTCGTCGGTCACGTCGAGTATCTCGCGCAACAGCAGCGTGGCGGCGTGGGATTCGCCGAAGCTGGGAGTCTGCTGAGCGGATTCGCGCATGCCCCCACTCTACCGCTATTTTCTTCGAAGATCGAAAGATTCGATCATCTGAGTACTGTGCCCGAATCGCACATCACCCTGAGGAGCCCCATTGAACGCGATCACGCGATTCATCACGGCGGCGCGGACGTCGTGGATCGTTCTCGTCGTCGGTATCGCCGCAACGGCCGGCCTGTTTGTCGCCGCTGGCTATCAGTCAGCCGACTCGGCACCCCCCGTCGGACTCCCCGACTCGGCGGAGTCGGTGCAGGCCGCAGCGCTGCAAGAGCAGTTCGCGGACGATGACTCAACGAGCGGTCTTCTCGTGTTTGGCCGAGAGAGCGGTGAGCTCAGCGATGACGACATCGCGGCGATCACCGAACGGACGTTCGCGCTCGCCGACATCGCTCAAGACGGCTTCGTGCCACCGCCGACGGTCTCCGACGACGGCACCACCGCGCTCGTCGTCGTGCCGCTCTCGATCGAAGAGAGTGTCTCGGCGCAGACGGAGCGCGCGGATGAGATTCGCGCGATTGCCGCTGAGGACCTCCCCGACGGCATCATCGTCTGGTTCACCGGCGCCGAGGGCTTCGCGGTCGATATCTCTGCGGTCTTCGAGGGCGCGAACTTCGTGCTCTTGGGCATTACGGCGCTGGTCGTCGCGCTCTTGCTGATCATCACGTACCGCAGCCCTGTGCTCTGGATCGTGCCTCTTGCCGTCGTGGGCGTCGCCGACTTCATCGCGGGAATTGTTGCTCGCCTCGTCGCGCAAAGCCTCGACATCACGCTCGATGGATCGGTGACCGGAATCTTGTCGGTGCTCGTGTTCGGTGCCGGTACGAACTATGCGCTGTTGCTCATTGCGCGCTATCGGGATGAGCTTCGCCTCAACCTCGACCGCCGCGAAGCCATGGCGATTGCGCTGCGCGGCGCGGGCCCTGCGATCATCGCGAGTGGCTCCACGGTTGCGCTCGCTCTCGCCACCTTGCTCTTGGGTGAACTCTCGGGCAACCGGTCACTAGGACTTGCCGGCGCTGTCGGCATCGTCGTCGCTATGGCCTACGCGCTCATCATCCTGCCCGCGGCACTCGTGGTGTTCGATCGCTGGATCTTCTGGCCGCTCGTGCCGAAGTACGGCTCACCCGACGCCATCTCGCGCAGCCCGTGGGGCAAGCTCGGTCGGGCGGTCAGCAAGAAGCCCGTGGTTGTCGCGATCGTCGGCTTCGCCGTGCTCGGTGCGATGGCGACGGGCCTCACAACCCTCAACGTCGGGTTGTCGCAAAATGACCGCTTCATCGTCAAGCCCGAAGCGGTGCTCGGCCAAGAGCGACTTGCCGAGGCCTTTTCGGCCGGCAGTTCCGCCCCAGCCGCGGTCATTGTGCCCACGGACGATGTCGATGAGGTCATCGACGGGATTCTGAACGTCGATGGCGTCTCTTCGGCCGAACCTGGCCCGTCGAACGATGAAATCGCACAGATCAATGTCGTCCTCGACGCCGACCCGGAGAGCGAGCGGGCGTTCGAGATCATCGGCGACCTACGCCTTGCCCTCGATGATCTCGGAGATGGAACGGGCCTTGTGGGTGGAATCGACGCGGAAGCTCTCGACCTTCGCGATGCCCAGCAGCGCGACCAAAGCCTCGTGATTCCGCTGATTCTCGTGCTCGTGTTCATTGTGCTCGTCGTGTTGCTCCGTGCACTGCTCGCTCCGGTCTTGCTCCTGGTGGCGGTTGTTGCGAGCTACTTCAGCGCCGTCGGCATTGGCTCGATCATCTTCACGACGGTCTTCGGATTCCCGGGCGTCGATACCACGGTGCTCCTCTTCAGCTTCTTGTTCCTTGTTGCCCTTGGAGTCGACTACTCGATCTTCCTGGTGACGCGAGCCAAGGAAGAGGTGCCGTTGCTCGGTACGTCGGAGGGCATGATCCGCGCTCTCGCCGCCACCGGTGGCGTGATCACGAGCGCCGGTATCTTGCTGGCCGCCGTGTTCGCGGTGCTCGGAGTGCTGCCGCTCATCGCGCTGACGCAGATCGGTGTCATCGTCTGCATCGGCGTGCTGATCGACACGCTGCTCGTGCGTACCGTCATCGTGCCCGCCATGACCTTCATCTCGAAGGACCGCTTCTGGTGGCCGCGCCGACCCGAGCTGACCGACGCAGAAGCCGCCGAGCGTGGTGCCAACGGTCAAGCCGAGCGCATGCCCGACGAGGCGATCGAGGCGAAGCCCGCACCGGTAGGCGCCGCCTAAGCGATCACCCAGGGCCACGCAACCCGTCGCG
>CALRMP020000090.1:0-7304 GCA_943369205.1 Gulosibacter massiliensis
CCCGACTTCGCCATGTTGACAGTGTACACATCGATGCGGTAGACATACCCGCAGATGTTAACGCCGTAAACACGAGCGGGAGAACCCCGCGACCACCCCCAGGAGAACGAGAACCATGAGCACACGCGAGCAGCGCATCCGTCGCCAGATCGACAAGAGCGTCGCCGACCGTCGCACGGGCGAGGTGCTGTGGCGCGTCGTGGCCCCCGCCAAAAACGGCGAACCCAGCCTCGACGTCGCACACGGCGACCTCGACCGGCCCTTCTTTGTCGCGAGCGTCAGCAAGCTCTTCACGACCGTGTGCCTCGCCCAACTGCGCGACGAGGGTCGCCTCGACTGGGATGCCCCGATTGCGACCTACCTGCCCGATCTCGACCTCAGCGGCCTCGCCGTCGAGAACGGCCGCGACGTCAGCGGCGAGATCACGGTGCGCGAGGTTATGGCCCACACCGCCGGGCTCGCCGACTACTTCGAAGGCACGCGCCCCGACGGCCCGACGACGCTCGAGCGCGCGATGCAGAACGACTTCGGCTGGGGCGAGGCCGAGGTGATCGAGTGGACCCGCGCCATGACCCCCGCGCGCCGCGGCCGCGGCCTCTACAGCGACACGGGCTTCCAACTGCTCGACGGAGTGGTCGAGCGACTCGACGGCCGCTCGTTCGCCGACTCGGTGCGCGCGCGCATTACGGGCCCGCTCGGTCTCGACCACACCTACGTGTTCACGACCGAGACGCTCGATCGCTTCGACGAGATGGCGATCATCCGTCACGGCGACGACGACCTCCGGCTGCCGCTGCTGCTGGCGTCGTGTGGCGGCCAGGGCGCCGTGGTCTCCACGCTGCGCGATGGCGTGACCTTCCTGCAGGCGTTCTTCGACGGTCGCCTCTTCGAGAACGCCCTGCTCGACGAGATGCTCACCGACTGGCACCGCATCTTCAATCCGCTCGAGTACGGCACCGGCGTCATGCGCTTTCGCCTTCCCGCAGTGTTCACGGGTTTCCGTTCGTTCGAATTCCAGGGCCACTCGGGAGCCTCGGGCGTGGTCTGGTATCGGGATGCCCGCACGGGCGTCATCGTCGTCGGCACCGTCAACCAGCTCAAGCAGCGGCAGTTGCCCTACCAGTTGATGATCCGCACGGTCGCAGCCGCGGCATCCTGACCCGGCACGGCCCCAGGCGGGCGGGGTAGCGTAAGCGCGTGACTCGTCCGCTCGCCGTCGTCGACACCGCTGACCCGCTCGCCTGCCTTGCCGTTCTGCGCGATGCGCTCGATGGCGAAGGCCCCGCGGTGCTGTTCCGCGGTGGCGGAGTCAACCCCGTGCACACCGCGCCGCTCACGGTCGAGAAGCGCGTCGCGCTCGTCGTCGAGACGAGTGGCACGACGGGTCGGCCCAAGCGCGTGGCCCTGAGCGCCGATGCCGTGCTCGCGAGCGCGGCCGCGAGCGAGAGCGCGCTCGGTGGCCCGGGGCAGTGGTTGCTGGCCCTGCCCGTGCAATACATCGCGGGTAGCAACGTGCTCGCGCGCTCGCTCGCCGCGGGCACGACTCCCGTGCCGGTGGCGCCGGGCCGACTGCGCAGTGACATCGTGCTCGGCGCGATCGCGACGATGGAGCACCCCACGCGCTACACGGCACTCGTGCCCGCACAGCTCGGTCGACTCGTTGACGAGGCAGAGGCCGACGATGAGTTGCGTGCCGCGCTCGCCGGCTTCTCGCGCATTCTTGTCGGCGGCCAAGCAACGCCCGCTGCGCTCATCGAGCGCGCGACCGCGCTCGGCTGGCACCTCACGCGCACCTACGGCTCGAGCGAAACCTGCGGTGGCGTGGTCTACGACGGCGTGCCGATCGGCCAGACCGAGGTGCGTCTCTCGCCCGATGGTCGCGTCGAGCTCGGCGGCCCGACCCTCGCCGAGTACTACCTCGACGACCCCGAGCGCACCGCAGCAACGTTCGTTGAGCACGACGCCGCGCGCTGGTATCGCACCGACGACGCCGGAGAGCTCGTCGACGGCGTGCTGCGCGTGACCGGCCGCATCGACGACACGATCGTGACGGGGGGTCGCAAAGTGCGCCTCGGTGACGTCGAGCGCATCGTGCGCGAGCAGCCCGGCCTCGGTGATGCCGTCGTCGTCGCGGGCCACCACCCCGAGTGGGGCGAGGTGCCCGTCGTGGTCACGACCGCGCGCGCCGAGCTCGCCGAGGTGCGCCGCGCCGTCGGCGCTGTGCTGCCTCCCGAGGCACGCCCCGACCGCATTCTGACGATGGATGCTCTCCCGCTGCTCCCGAGCGGCAAGCCTGATCGGCTCGCCCTCACCCGCCGCGCGGCCACGGGTCACTAAACTCGCCGTCGTGGCTCAGACGAAAAAGGCGCGCGCGAAGAAGCCCGCCAATAAGCAGACCAAGCGAACGAACCCCGCCAAGGCGGCCGCGGCATCGGGCAACCCCGCCAAGGTGCGCCCGGCGACCGCGCGCGACTGGATCTCCGGCGCCCGCCTGCGCACCCTCAGCCTGTCGATCGCTCCCGTCGCGATGGGTACCGCCGTGGCGTACTACACGCTCGGGTACAACCTCGCGATCGCTCTGTTGTGCCTCGCGGTGGCCATTTTCATGCAGATCGGCGTCAACTTCGCCAACGACTACTCCGACGGAGTTCGTGGCACGGATGCCCTGCGCGTCGGCCCCAGCCGTCTGACGGGGTCAGGGGCCGCGAAGCCCCGCGCGGTGCTGACGGTCGCGCTCGTGTTCTTCGCCCTCGCCGCGGGGGCCGGAGTTGCGATCGTCGTGCTCACCGGCATCTGGTGGTTGCTCGCGGTCGGCGCTGTCGCGATCGTTGCCGCCTGGTTCTACACCGGGGGGAAGCACCCGTACGGCTACGCCGGCCTCGGCGGTCTCATGGCGTTCATCTTCTTTGGGCCCGTGGCGACGATCGGCACGACGTACGTGCAGATCGAACAGGTGCCGCTCGAGGCAATTCTCGCGGGCATCATGGCGGGCCTCTTCGCCGGGGCCGTCATGCTCGTCAACAACATTCGCGACCGCGAACAAGATGCCCGAGTCGGCAAGAAGACCGTCGCCGTGCGCATCGGCGACCGGCCTTCGCGCATTCTCTTCACGGTGTTGCTCGTGGCCGCCTACGGCATGCTCGTGCCCTTCGCGTTGCTCTTCACGTGGGCACCCCTGGTCTACTTCACGCTGCTCATCTCGGTGCCCGTCGTGCTCATCGTGCTGCTGGCGAAAACGCCGCAAGAGCTCGTGCTCGCGCTCAAACTCACGTCGCTCGCTGCACTGCTCACGGGCCTCGGCCTCGCGGCGGCGATCGCGTTCTAGGGCTGCGGCCCGCGCGTTCGAGGGCTCTCGCTGTCGGGCTCGCGGCGCGCGACCGGCGCGCTTGAGGCGCGCGTCCTGCGCGGTTTAGGGCTGCAGCGGCAGCACGATCGAGACCTCGAGCCCGGGGTCAGCGTTGCGCGCGTGAACCTCGCCGCCGTGTGCCTCAACGATGGCGTGCGTGATCGCGAGGCCGAGGCCGGCGCCGCCCGCGATGCCAATGCGGGGGCTCGTGCGCGCTTCGGTGCCGCGCCAGCCAGCGGTGCCCAAGTGGTCGAGGTCATCGTCAGCAACTCCCGGCCCGAGGTCGCGCACGCGCACGACGCCGCGGTCATCGACCCGGTCGACGCTGATTGTTACCTCCGCGCCCGCGGGGGAGTGCTCGATCGCGTTGACGATGACGTTGATGAGCGCACGACTCAGCTCGCGCGCATCGACCTCGACCGTCACGCCGCGACTCTCGGCGAAACGCAGCACGACGTCGTGCCGGGTCGCGAGCTCACTGAACTCGGCGACGAGGTCGCTCGCGAGATCGGTGAGCGACATGCGCTCGGGCGTGATCGAAAGGGTTCCGGCGTCGATGCGCGACAGTGCGAAGAGATCATCGATGAGGGCGTGCAAGCGCGTCACGTGAACGCCGAGTAGCTTGGCGTGCCGGTCAGGTTCCGGAGACATGCCGTCTTCGAGCGTCTCGGCGATCGCGCGAATGCTCGCGAGTGGGGCCAAGAGGTCGTGCGCGATGCGGGCGACCAGATCGCGCCGAGCTTGCTCGGCGCGGGCAGAGGCGTCGGTGGCGGCACGCAGGCGCGCGCTTGAGTCCACCAACTCACCCTGCACCGCATGCAGTTCGGCCGTCATGCGCGGCTCGGGCTGCACGGCTTCGCCCGCGCCGAGTCGGCGGGCGTCGCGGCCGAGGTGGCGGGCATCCCGAGACAGTCCCATGGCCAGCAGCACCGCCATGACCAGCGAGACCACACCGCTCGCCGCGGTGACCGCGAGGGCCACGGCGGTGTCGTCTTCGGAGATATACATGGCGTTGGCCGTCAGGGCGATGCCGGCTGCGACAGCACCGACCGCTGCGGCGACGATCACCACGACGTGCACGATGAGCGGCGCGCGGCGGGCGAGGCGCAGCACGACGGCCGCGATGAGCCCAACGATGAGGGCGGCCCCCGCCGAGGTCACGATGATCTGCACGGTGTCGATGGGTTTCGATGCCGCGAGCACGATGCTGCCGACGACGACAGCCCCAGCGAGCATCAGTCGGCCCCGGGTCGGTGGTCGAGGGCGGGCGTGCTCAGTCGGTAGCCGACTCCCCATACGGTCTGGATGATCTCCGGTGCTCCCGGGTCAGCCTCAAGCTTCTCGCGCAGGCGTCGAACGTGCACGGTGATGGTCGAGACGTCACCGACTGTCCACCCCCACACGTCGGCGAGCAATTGCTCGCGCGTAATCGTGCGATCAGGGCGGCGCGCGAGGTAGTCGAGCAAGTCGAACTCGCGCGTCGTGAGTGCGAGCGGCTGCCCGTCAAGCTGCCCTTCGCGTCGAGCGGCGTCGACGCGCAGTCGGCCGAGAACGACGTCGGTGCCCGGCTCGGGGCCGACCGCGGTGCGGCGCATGAGGCTTTCGGCGCGCAGCACGAGCTCGCGCGGCGAGAAGGGCTTCGTGAGGTAGTCGTCGGCGCCGGCCTCGAGGCCTTCGATGCGGTGCTCGGGTTCGCCGAGCGCCGTGAGCATGATGATCGGAACGTTCGTCGTCTCGCGCAAACGGCGCGCAACCGTGAGCCCGTCAACGCCCGGAATCATGCGATCGAGAACAACGAGGTCGGGCGGCCGAGCGCTCGCGAGCTCGAGCGCGACGACCGAGTCGGGCGCCACATCGACGACTCCGCCGGCGGCCGTCAAGTAGGCCGCGGCGATCTCGAGCAGGGTGGGGTCGTCGTCGACGACGAGCACGCGTCGACCGTCAAGCGGTCGATCGGTCGCACTCGCGCGACGCGACACCTCAGCCACCCTGCAGCACGCCCTCGAGGTCAGCGATCGGGTCGTACCACCCGAGGTCGAGAATGAGCGTTTGCAGCGCCTTGTCGGCGCCGATGATCACGACGATGCCCACGATGATGAAGATCACGCCCATGCTGCGCCGGAACCAGCCGCGCGGGTCGGCGAGCCAGCCGAGTCGGCGTGCGGCGCTGCGGCCAGCGAGCGCGATGAGCAGCAACGGAATCGCGAGGCCGATCGCATACAGCGTCACATAGAGCAGACCCTCGGCGAACGAGACCGGCAGCACCGTGGCGACGATGAGCGCATAGGTGGGGCTGCAGCTGCTGAACACCGGCCCGAGTGCGGCGCCCGTGAGAATGTCACCCCACACCGACTGCCGCTGCACCGACGAGTCGAGCACGGTGTTGCTGCGCGCGCCGAGCCCGAGCTTGGTCGAGATCTTCTCCCAGATCGACGGCACGAGCAGGTTGATGCCGAGAAGAATGACGATGACACCCGAGATGACCTGCCAGACCTGCGTCGGAATACCGAGCAGGGCGGTCGTGGCCTTCAGCAGCAGGGTGAAGACGATCACGCTGACGGCGAGGGATGCCGCGATGACGTAGGGCCGCCATCGCGCGCGGCGCGAGTCGGCACCGTCCGCCACGATCGACCCGCCCACGATCACGGGCAAGAGCGGCAGTACGCACGGTGCCGCCACCGTGAGCACGCCCGCGGCGAGGCTGACGAGAATCAGGCCTTCCACGGCGACGGCTTACGGCGCCGCGGCAAGAAGCGCCGCGAGCGTGGTGTCTTCGAACAGAACACCCTTGGCGAGGGCAGCGCCGTCGTCGTCGACATAGACGATTGTCGTCTGCAACGTCACGCCATAGCGCTCGCGCAACCCGGTTGCCGTGTCGAAGTCCACCTTGAAGATCGTGACGTTATCGGGAATCTGGCTGGCCTCGATATCTTCTTCGAGCGCACGGCACTTGGGGCACCACGACGCGTGGAAGAACAGCACCTTCGTGCCCGGGGTCTCTTCGATGGCACCGTCGTAGTACTCGGTGTAGTTGCCCGGCTGCGACGCCGGCTCGGCGTCGGTATCCTCCGCGCCCTCGCTCGGCTCGGGTGCCGGAGTTGTCTCGACCGGAGGAGCCGTGACGGGTGGAGCGCTGTCAGCAGCCCCCGGCGTTTCGCCAGCAGCGCATCCTGCCAAGAGCAGGGTTACCGCCGCAGCGGCAACAATTGAACGAACCCCCATGATTCACTGCCTTTCGTACCCGTGATCCGGCCCCTGCCGGTCGATGTCTCGACTGTAGATGCGCCGCCCGCGCGCCCGCACCGCTTGAGGCTTACAGATTCTTAACGCCGCTCAGCCGTCGGCGCGGCTCGTGCCCGCCGCCGCATCTTCGGCGTCAGCGTCGGGGTCGTCCGACGGGCGAGAACGGCGCGCGTGCAGGTCGGCGGCCACGGCGTCACGCAACGACGAGAAGAAAATGTACGACACGGTCATCGCGATGATGCTCGCGATGATCGCGGCCCACCACCAGTCGATGCCGACGACGAGCAGCAGGGCCAACACGCCGCCGAAGAGGCCGAGACGCAACAGGCTGTACTTGATCCATGGGCTCACCAGTGCAGTCTACGAGGGGCTTCTCGGTACCCGCCCAGACCCCCGGCGTACACTGATCGCATGACCAGGTTCCTCATCGTGCTCGTCGTGGTCGCGGTTGCGTTCACGATCTACACGCTCGTGGACGTGGTGTTGACCGACCGATCACGCGTGCGCGCCTTCCCGAAGGCGCTGTGGGCTGCCGTCGTCACGCTGTTGCCCGTCATCGGTGGCGTGCTCTGGTTGGTTGTCGGCAAGGCGCGGCGCACGCGGAGCGCCGCATCGCGCCCCATTGCGCCCGACGACGACCCCACGTTCCTCAGCACGCTCAATCGCGAGGAGATCGCGAAGCGTGCCGAGCAAGAAGAACGGTTGCGTCGGCTCG
>CALRMP020000091.1:0-7123 GCA_943369205.1 Gulosibacter massiliensis
CTTGCCTGCGTGGTTGCATCACTACAATCACCATCGGCTACACACGGCCATCGGCAAGGTCCCACCGATCAGCAGATTGAACAACCTGCCTGGGCACTACATCTAGTTCAGCGAGGCTCAGGGGTTCGGCATTCTTCGGAACCAATGACCGCGCGATTGAACGGGCTTCCTCTTCTGTCACGACATCCCCGACTCATGAAAACTGCTTGGGTTCCTCATCTTGCCCGAGTGCATGGACATTAGACAGGCGACGCAACGAAGGTTGCCCGGATACGGCACCGAGGGTTGAAGAGATTGCCCGAGCAGGTTCCGCGGTTCGTTGCCTGGTCACCTTCGCAGCGCGCAGTACCCGACAGCGCTCAACGCCTCTCGAAGGGAATGACGCTAGAGGGTCTGCAGCACCCGGTACAGGGTGGCGGGGCTCACCTTGACCATGTCGGCAATCTCGGCGCGGGTGTGGTCGCCGGTCGCAACGAGTTTTCGGATGCGCTCGCGAGTCGTGGCATCGACCTTCGGCGGGCGACCACCGACTTTGCCCTTGGCCTTCGCCGCTTCGAGGCCTGCGCGTGTGCGTTCAACGATCGTGTCGCGCTCGAGTTGTGCGAAGGCGGTCATGATGGTCAGCATTGCCTCACCCATAGGCCCGGACGTGGTGATGCCTTCGGTAAGGCTGCGGAAGGTCGCACCCTTCCCCTTGATTGTGTCGATGAGGTCGAGCACGTTCCGCGTGTTCCGGCCGAGCCTGTCGAGTTTCCAGACGACGACCTCATCATCCTCGTCGAGGCGATCAAGGAGAGCATCGAGCCTGGGACGATTTGCGAGCGTGCCGGATACTCCTTCGTCGGCATAGACGTACTTGCTTGGAATGCCGGTGGCAGCGATGGCATCGCGCTGCAGGGCTGCGTTCTGGTCAGCGGTGCTGGTGCGGATGTAGCCAAAGGTCGTCACACATCGAGTATCGCATAACTGAACTCTCATAACCATGCTTTTCGAGAGATAGTTTTGAGAGGTCGTTGGTCGATGGATCGCGCCATTAACCTCTCTCTCACTCAACCATCGTTTTTGACAGTCACAAGTTTTGTTTCGTCTGCTCGTGTTCACCCCACACTTCTTCATGCTGAGCGAACTTGTAGAGGGTCCCAACTCTCAAGATCGCTGCTCAAGGGAACGCGCCGCAAACCAACGGCGCCAACTGCCGATGGCGTAGATCAGGCATGTGACTCGCGGGCCGTTGGCCTGGCCTGCCGCCGACTATTCGGCCAAAGTTGAGGCATGCCCGTACGCTTTACGCTCGACAGCCTCACGTCCAACGCCGGCGACACCGTCATGCTGCCCCAAGGCGCAGTAACAGCCATCGTTGGCGGCAACAACGCCGGCAAGTCGCAATTGCTGCGCGACATCGCCGGAGTCGTCAATCAGCCTGACACGTTGCCCGTGACCATCACGGCTTTGACCGCGACGCGTCCCTCCGTTGAGTCGGACCTGGACGCGGTCGCGTGGCTCGACGCGAACGTCTCGAAAAGTGCAAGTCAGAACGGCGTGCCGCAGTGGTCGCCGAACATCGGCGGCGGCTCCATTACTGTCGCCCAGTTCATGCAGTTCTTCGAGTATCCACATCGGCCCCAGTTCCCATGGATGGGACCCGCTGCGCAGTTCTTTCTGCACCTGACGACTGCCGGTGCGCTTGCCGGCCATGCGGCGGGTTCGGCGCCGGTAGGTCAAATGATGGGCGGGACTACCCCCCTCGGCCAGGTGTATCGCGATGGCGACCTCGAGGCCGAACTGAACTCGCTCGCCCTAAGCACCTTCGGCCAGGGACTGATCCTCGACAGGGCTAACTCGGAGTTCCGGCTCCGCGTGGGCGAGGTCTCAGTCGCCGTTCCTCCCCTAAACCACCCGACGCGCGAGTACGCCGACGCAGTACTGCAACTGCCCCCTCTGGACGAGCAAGGTGACGGCATGCGTAGTTTCATTGGCCTTGCCCTGCTTGTCATGGCCCGCCCGCCCGGGGTGCTGCTCATCGACGAGCCCGAGGCGTTCCTGCATCCCGGCCAGGCGCGCGCGCTTGGCCGTTGGCTAGGCGGCGCTGCCCGCGACCGCGACCTGCAGATCATGATCGCAACCCACGACCGCGACCTGCTGCTCGGGCTGCTCGAAGCCGATGCGCCGGTCAATGTGGTGCGAGTCGTGCGCGACGGCAACCTCAACAGGCTCGCCCAACTTCCGCCTGAGGAGATCCAGATTGTCTGGGCCGATCCGGTGCTGCGCTACTCCAACGTGCTGCAGGGCTTGTTTCATCGCCAGGTAGTGGTGTGCGAGTCGGATGGCGACTGCCGCTTTTTCGGCGCCGCCCTCGATGACCTCGCTCAGGCGACTGGTCGGCGCTCTATCGCTGACGACGTGTTGTTCGTTCCGGGCGGTGGTAAACAACGGGTCGCCGCAATCGCGCGTGCGCTCGGTCGCCTCAACGTCACGTCTCGCGCCATCGTGGATTTCGACGTGGTCCGCGAGCGCACCACGCTGCGCGGGATCGTCGAGAGCGTCGGTGGTACCTGGTCGGACGAGGTCAACACCGACTACGTCACGATGATGCAGCCCGTTCAGCAGCAGGGGCTTTTGGAGCAGGTCAAGGTGCAGGGGCTCGCCGCTGTACCTGCTGGTGAACCGAACGCGGCGGGCCAGCGACTACTCGCTACCCTGAGCACCATGGGGGTGCACGTCGTTCACGTCGGCGAGATGGAGGGTTTCGACCGTACCCAATCGCTGCACGGTGCCGCTTGGGTCAGCAACGCAATCGAGGCAGGCGTGCACAAGTCAGAGCCCGTGCGCGACTTCGTCGAGCCGTTCCTGTCGATCTGAGAAATCCGCTCTCCGGGCAAACCAATCACAGCCCATTGGCTGACACGGTCGCGGAGTTGAGCCACGACCTCCGACGACCCCGCCGCTACATATCTCTCGATGGCCATTCGACCACGATGATCCTCGTGGACTTTGGTCATCCGGCTTCGTCGGGTCGCGCAGAGTTCAGTCAGAGGGGACCCAGATCGTCCCGCCCGGGTTCTGCTTCTTGAACTCGATCAAGTAATGCCACTCGGCGAGGAACTCTGCGCGTCGCGTTTCGGGAATCTTGTGGTCGCTCATGAACTCTTCGAACTCTTCATCGTCGGACTTCACCCGCGCTGCGACTCGCGCTGAGAGCCTTGCCCATTCTTCGAGTTCGAGCATGATCAATCTCCTGCCGTCACCTCAAGTTTACCGCGGGCAGTCGACATCGAGGCAGGAATGCGGCGAGCGCCGACTGTCCCCGAATCTTGTTGACACGTGGCGAATCTTTCGAAGGCACCCGTCGCCTTCCGGAATCTTCTTGGGTGATGCCGGCAGCCGAGCCCGACTTTTTTCTGACGCCCTGAGCATTGAACGAGATCAGGATTTGGATCTCAAACGGCCGCTAAGTGGACAAACGGGCCTACCGTCGCTGGTTATGACGCTTGCGGGCACTGCTCGTCGCGGTCACGCATGGGTAAACGGAGAGTTCGAGACGCCTCGATTGCCCCAGTGGGAGGCGCCCAGAAGGAAAACTAGGGCAAATGGGGAGTTGTAGAGGCCGCAGTTTGGGAGACCGTCCCCGCAAGGACCGCGTGCGTTCAGAACGCCGGCAATGTTCGCTTGTCCAAGTGGGACGGTTGAACTTGGCTACGCCTGATCCCAGGCCGCTTTCGCTTCCATCGGCGTTGCAGGGTTCGTCCCGAGTGCGAGCACGTAGGCGCGCATTGACATACGGCACGATAACTCCGCCATCCCAAGAGTGATCCCGTGATGTCCCAAGTTGATGTCGCCAACGTCGAAGCCTGCCGCAGTGAGCACGGCGATCGGACGCTGTAGTGCTAGAAGCACCTGGCTCTCGAAGACGAACGCCTTATCGTCGAAGAAGTCTCGCATCGCCAAAGTCGCAGCGTCGTTGAGGTCCAGTTCGTTGGGGATGTTTGCGGCGGAGGAGACCGCCTCGTCGCGTGCAACGCCGAAGTCTGACTTTAAGGCGGATAACTCAGAAGTCTCCATCGACGTCACAACCGCCGGCTGCGAGTTGATTACGCGCTGGAGCGTGTCATCGAGGTACCCGTTCACGGCCGTCCGGAGGCCTTCCGCAGCCTGAGCCAAAGTGGAGGACAGAGACTTCCGATAGTGCTCGAGGCGCTGGGATTCGGGGTCGTTCACATCACACACACTGGCAGTCCCTTCGAGTCATGCCAAGCCCCTCGGGGCGATCGAGCGGCGTCGGATCGAAGTCCTGGTGGTCGGGGTGCTCGTTGTTGACCGTCTTCACCGCACACAGGAGCACGCTGAGAGACAAGAGCCCCGGCAAAAGCGGGGGCTCTTCTAGCCTAGTAGCCCACCTGCGCGATTCTGAGCCTCTCGCTGGCGAGTATGGCCTTCCTGATTCGATGTGCCTCGTTGCGGTCTTCAGTGGTCAGAAGGCGGGCAGCAGCGACCCGATCGATCAGATCGTACAAAGCGTCATTGATCGCCAGGTCGGTCTGAATCATGCCCTCTTCGGCGGCCATCCTGAGGTGGTAGTTGAGGGCGCTGGCGCTGATGACAAACGGCTTGCCTGGCTCGGGGGGAGGTTGCAAGCGTTCACCAATCCTTTCGAATTTCGAGGGCGGCCGCGGATGGCTCGGATCAATCCCGAGTCGATTAAGTGACAGCCCTTGAAGGCCAGGCATGGATCCGTGCGGTTTGATCGCCGCCTAGTCCCACTTCTCGTTCTAGCACGTTGCGCGCTTTGCGAGGCCCACGAGTGGAGTCAATCGACTCAATGTGCTCCGACTAATGCAGCGGGAAACTTTGACTTGGCGGTTGCCTCGCTGATCTCGTCGACCATGGTGTCCAGGTGGAAGAGCCAGTCGCTGATCGCGGGGTAGACGTTTGACCAGGTGGCGATTTCGCTATCGAAGCGTTCCTCGACGTAACCGTCCTTGCGGAACAACCTTCTGCTTCTTTCGAAATACCGAACTGTCATCTCCGCCTCCGCTCTAAGTTTACCGGCGTGATGCGACACCCGCTCAGGTGTCTGATCGTCAGCAGGACCCTGGGCCACTCGTCTCAAAGCCATCCAGGAGAAAGGCGAAACACACCTGGGACGAACCTAGGAGCCGCTAGTTACGGTCACTCCCGTATGCCACTTGCGCAGGCTGGGCGGCGATGCGGGCTATCCGATCTCGACTCAGCCCAGTGATGCGCTCGATCACCTTGGACCACACACCAGCGCGCCGCGCCTCGCGAATCATCACGTTGCGAACGCGCATGACTTCTCGGTAGTGCTGCTCCGCGGCCTTGGTTTCCTCCGTCTGCTCGCGAAGGGCATCCAACGCCATGGCGACGCTGATCCTCTGCTGGGGAATGTTTGCCATGTTCACCCCTTTTCTCCGCGCCATCGGGTAGTCGGCTCACTACGACGCGATGCGGTCCGCCGGCTACGAACATGCAGTTGACCCGCCCAGACTTGTGGTCTCCCCCGCCTGCTCATGTACCTACCATTGGCACACTCAGCGGAATCTGGCGCTCACCCGACACTCGGTCGGAGTCTGTGCCCCAATTCGTGCCCCAATGCCCCACAATGTGACCAGGCACTTTGGCACCATTTCATGAAATCACTGGGCAGTAGCAGGCACTAACGGGTGGGTTCCCCATTCAACCGGATGCTCTCCCCCTGTCTCGCCGCCCCGCCACTATCGGCGTGCGCCTCACGCACCGCGGGGCCGCGAAACGGGGTCGTCGAACGGCTCGGAGTCATCGAACCGGACCCGCAGGGCAGGCACCCGTCGGCGCGGAGGTGAGCCGGCCGGCCGCGGGGCGCGCGCTGTGGCGCCGCGCACGAGCTCAGCCTTGAGGCGCGCGGCGACCTCGGCGCCGCGCGCGTAGTCAAACCGCACGATCGCCCTCACGCGGCCGTCGTCGAGCTCGATCGGCCCCAGAACATCCACGCCGTCGAGCTCGTCGATGGCCGCTGTTGCGCTCGCCACTGCCTCGGGAGTGCCGGCAAGAGCGGCCACGCGGATGGCGGGTGGGAAGCGCAGCACCTTGCGGTCGGCGAGCTCGCTCGCGGCGATGCGCTCAGGGTGCCCGGTGGCCAGCGCGGTCGCGACGGCACCACCGACACCGACGAGCAACACGGGCGCGTCGGCGGCGGCGAACGCGGCGGCGTTGCACCACCATCGCACGCAGTCTTCGACCACGCGCAGGCTCTCGCGCGCGAGCATGCTCTCCCCGTCGAGGAGCAGAACGGCACGATAACCACCGGCGACAAGCGGCTCGGCGCCGCGCGTGGCCACCACGAGAGTGCGGCCGCCGGGCGCCGACTGCAGAGGCGTTGCGCCATCCGAGACGACGACTCGGGCTCCGGGGAATGCGCGCCCGAGTTCGTCGGCCGTGCGGGTCGCGCCACGGCCGACGGTGCGCCAGCGGTCGCTCTCACACGTCGAACAGCGCCACCCCGCAGCGATCGCCCCACACCAGCGACAGGAAGCGGTTGCTCCTGCCCGGGCGACCCCGAGCGGGCCCTGACACGTGCCACACCGAGCGGTCTCCCCGCACTCAGCGCACGCGATGCGCGGGGCGTAGCCGGGCCGTGCAACCTGCACGAGAACGGGACCCTGGTGCAAGGCCTCCGACACCGTGCGCCACGCCGTTGAGGGAATGCGCGCTCGAGCCGCCGCACCCTCGCCGCCCGCCTGGTGCGCCGTGGGCACGATGCGCCGCCTCCACTTGCCCGTCGGCTCGACGGCGGTCAGCCAGCCGACCTCGATGAGCCGCTGCACGTCGGTGCTGCGCGCGTGGGCGGCGAGCACGAGCGAGCATCCACTGTCTTCCTGTCGCAATAGCGCGAGATCACGACCGTGGATGCCCGGCGCATGTGGCTCAACGTGGAGCGAGTCACCGTCGTCCCACACGGCGATGAGCCCGAGTGCCGGGGCGGGAGCGAGCAGTGCTGATCGATTTCCGACGACGATGACGGGTCGTTCTTCGAGGGTGCGGAGGAACGCACGGTACCGATCGGCAGCGGGTTGGGTGGCATCGATGCGGGCGATGTCGTCGTCGGAGACAAGAAGGGCGAGGCACGTCG
>CALRMP020000092.1:0-7060 GCA_943369205.1 Gulosibacter massiliensis
GGTTACGCTGATGCCAGAAACTCGCGGCGACAGGCAGGGATCAGGTGGGGGTGGAGGTGCGCACAGACGCCCAGCGCGCAGACGCCCGGCGCGCTTGGCCGATGGCGCCACGCGAGGAGCACGTGGCCGCGGGGTTCGCCGCCATGCGCGAGCGCCCCGCGTGCCTGCTGCTGATCGAGGGCGGCGCGGGAGTCGGCAAGTCGGCGCTGGCGTCGGCGATCGCGGCGCGGCTGGGGCGCACTGTCACGGTCACCGGTGACCTTGAGCGTGCGACGACGCCGCTCGGAGCCTTCGAAGATCTGCTCAGCGGTCTCGGCATCGGTGACGACTCCGCTCTGAGCGAGCTCATCGCGGCGCTTGGACGCGCGACCGAGGGCCGCGTGCTGATTGTGGATGACGCCCCGAGGCTTGACCCGGCATCGGCCGAGGTGATCCGCCGCTTGGTGCGCGGATTCGGCGTGCCCGTGATCGCGACCGCGCGAACGGGGGAGGCACTCCCCTCCGCTCTGCAGGTGCTCGACGGCGAGGGCTCGGTGCGTCGCCAGCACCTCGACGGGTTGAGCACGGACGAGGTCGGGCGCATCCTCGAAGAGCGGTTCCGGGTGCCGGCGCGTGAGGAAGACGTGCAGCTGCTCGCGTGGCAGACCGAGGGCAACCCGCTGCACCTGCGCGTGATCGTCGACGCCGCGATCGCCGCTGGGGATGTCGTGCATCGTGGCGACTTCGTTCAGATCACGAGCGCGACCGATGCGGGTGGCCTCACCGCGATCCTCGCCGCCCGGCTCGCGACCCTCTCTGAGCCTGCGCACCAACTGTTGTGGGTGGTTGCGCTCACGCAGCCGGTGCCTCGGTCGAGCCTGACCGACGCGCCGGGTCGCGATGTGCTTGTCGCCGAGCTTCTGCGTGCGGGACTTGTTGTGACAGCGCCCGAAACAGATCGGGTGACCATCGCGCACCCACTCGTCGCCGAGGCGCTCGACCCGGCGACACGGACCGACGACACCGTCGCCGAGGCGCTGCGTCTGCTGCGGGCCAGCGGCGACCCGACCCGGCGCTTCGCGGCCGTCGAACTGGAGCACCGAAGCGGTCGTCGCACGCCCGCCGACGAACTGGTCTGGGCCGCCTCGTTCGCCGCGAACACGGGGGAGCATCGCCTCGCCGCCGAGCTGGCGGATGCCTCGATTCGGGAGCCCGCCCGGCGCACCACCGCCTTCGCGGCGCACCTCGCCGCGGCCAACTACCACTCGCTCGCCCACGACCTCGACGAGGCCGACCGCCTGTTTGCGCTCGCCGAGACCCTCGCGACCCAGCCGGGGGAGCGCGCGGCGCTCGCCAGCGGATGGGGTGAGCACTTGGTCTTCCGGCGCCACGATCCGACCGCCGCGCTCGAGCAGGGAGAGCGGGTGCGCGCCACCCTGAGCGACCAGGTGTCTGTCGCCCTCGATGCTGACCTGTGGCGCTGGCGGGTGCTCGCCGAGCGCGGCGTGGGCGGCGACGAGCGGGGGGAGGCGGGCATCCGCGCATCCATCGCCGCGGTTGTGGCTGCGTCGATGCGGGGCGAACCGGCCGCTGCCCGAGCTGCCGCGCATCCGCTCATGACGGTCGACGGCACCGGACCGCTCGCCTCCGACGCCGCGATCGCGGTCGGCCTGCAGCGTTTCGTCGAACTGCGCTCGGCCGGGGCCGCCGAGCCCGCTGCCTCGTTTCTCGAGTCTGCTCGGGCCACCGCCGGCGACGAGGTCGGCTTCGTCACAGTCATGCTCGCGGCGCAGCGCACGCAGGAGGGCCGCCTCGCCGACGGGCTGCGGCTGAGCGAGCTGGCGGTCGATCAGCTGCGGCCCTCTGACAGAGGCGAGCTCCTGTCGCTCGCCCTCGCGCTGCGGGCCACCGTGAACGCCCAGCGCGGGGCAGTCGAGCTCGCGCGCAAGCAGCTCGCTGAGCTCGACAACGCCACGGTCAGCGGAGCCGCCGTGCTGCAGCGCGCCGAGTGCCGCGCCTTCCTGCTCGCCGCGGAGGGCGACCTGAGCGCCGCTGCCGACACCATCATCGAGGTGGTCGGCAACGCCATCGGCTCGGGCTACCGCTTTCTCGGAGCGCTCACGCTCGCCAACGCGCTGCGCTTCGGCGAGGTCGCGCGCACCGCTGAGCTCGCGCAGACGCTGTGCGAAGGGCTCGCGGAGCACGTCGAACCGTGTCTCGCATTGAGCGAGCTCGCCGGGGCCTTGCGTGACGGCCGTGCCGACCGGGTCGCCCCCGCAGCCCAACGTCTGGCGCGCGCCGGCCTTGTGCCCGCCGCGATCGAGGGGCTCGCGCTCGCGTCTGCCCTGCCCGCGAGCGGGCCGGTGCGCCGTCGCCTTCGCTCGGTTGCCGTCAGCCTCGCCGGCGGGGTGGATGCCCCATCGCTCCAGCGACGGGAGGGCCCGGCACTGACCCCGCGTGAGCTCTCCGTGGCTCAGGCCGCGGCCTCCCGCCTGCGCTCCCGTGAGATCGCCGAACAGCTCGGAATCTCTGCACGCACCGTCGAGAACCAACTGCAGACCGTCTACCGCAAGCTCGGCGTCACCTCACGAGACGAGCTGCGCACCGCGCTGCACGATCTCGGAATGCTGCCCGAGGAGGATCAGCCGTTGGCGGGCGACACCCCATAGGTGATCGAGGTCTCCTGCGTACCGGGGTCGATGCCCCAGCCGAGGCTCACCGTCCACTCGGGCGACGACGCCACCAGCGTGACGAGCCCGCCGAAGTCGCCGCGAGACACCTCGGTGTAGCCGCTCGCGAGCAGTTCCTCCGCGACGGCTTCTACTGAGTCGGGCGACTCCGACAGGATCGTGAGCACAAAGGTGCCGTCGGAGGCGATCGCCGAGGTGATCGTGCCGGCGGGCACCGGCAGGCCGGGCCAGCCCTCCGGCAGGCTGACGGAGCTTCCCCCGCCCGACCCGTCCACATCCACGTCGACGCCGGTCTGATCTTCGATGACGCCCTCGACGACACTCTCGAGCGGGTTGGCGAAGCATCCCGTCAGGCTCAGGGTGAGCGCGGCAGCGGCGAGAACGGCGGCAGGTCGGGTGAGTCGCATGGTGGGGATCCCTTTCGCAGTGGCGCGGTCGGGCGACCGCGATACCACCGTGCCCGAGACGGTCGTTCGCGCGATATAAGTAGTGATTGCCTACGAGCGGCGTCGACCGCTCAGCTCGGCGCTGGGCGTCAGAACCACACCATCTCGTGACGCAGCGTGCACCGCAGAACTACCCTGAACCCATGACCCAACGGTGCGCGGTAGTGGGCGCGCGCGGGCGGCGCTGAGCGCGCATCCATGGTCCACGCCCGTAGTCCGCTCGCGCGCCTCGCGCTCTCGTTCGCGGCGACCGCGTGTCTGGCGGTGGCCGCGGTGGTGGTGAGCGAATCGTGGTTCTGGGCGAAGCTGCGGCCGGGCGACTCGGTGCTGGGGTTCGCGAGCACGGTCGTGGCCTACGGGCTCGTCGTGCAGGTAGTGCGCTTTGTGGCGCAACGCTGGCGCGTGAGTGCGACGGGGCCGGGGGCGTGGCAGCGCATCCTGTTGCTCGGAGCGCTCTTTGGCTGGCTCGTCGAAGGCGTCATCGTCACGACCGTCATCGACGACTTGCCGCTCACCATCAGCTGGACGGGCCTCGCCTGGCACGCGCTCTTCACGGTGTTGGTGGGGTGGTGGTGGATTCCGCGAACCCTCGACCGCCCGGCGCGCGGCTCGGTGTGGCGGCTCGCGGCGGTGGGAGCATCCGTCGGCGCATGGGCCGCCTTCTGGCGCTTCGAAGAGGGCGCGACCAGCTCGATCGGCGAGTTCGCGGCCTACGTCGGCGTCACGACCGTCGCCTTCGCCGCGGGGCTCGCCGGCTGGTGGGCGCTGCGCCACCGCGCCGCTCCCGGCCTGCCCGGAACCCTCACCGCCCTCCTTTTGCTCGCGGCGCTCGCCGTGCTCAACGCCATCGAGAACCCGCTGACGCTGGTCGGGCCGGCGCTCGTGGGGCTGGCGGTGGTGGCGCTCATCACGACAACCCCGCGGGCTGCATCTGTGCCGACGGATGCTGCGCCCGAGCCCCTCGCCGGCCCGACCCCGTGGCGTGCCCTGGGTCGCCTGGCGGTGATTCCGGTTGTGGCGACGCCCGTGTTCGCCCTGCTCACGTCGGCACCGGACCCGATCCCCACGGGCTGGCTCTTCTATGCGATCACCGTTCCGCTGGGGACGGTGTTGTTAGTTGTGGTGTGGGTGGGGGCGCGGCGGCGCACCACCGCGAAAGCGAGAGAATGACAACCATGGCCCCTCGCGACGAGCGCACCACGACCCTGCGGTGGATCCGCGCCTGGCTGATCTTCTTCATCGTGGCGCTTGTGGTCAGCGGCATCACGGCTTTTCCGCTCGAGACCGATTTGCGCTGGGGCTCCGATCTGCTGCGGGCAACGCCCATCCCGCAGCTCGCCCCCGAATTCATGGCGTGGATCGACCGCATCCGCGACGCTCTCATCGCCACCAACGACGACTACCCGTTTCTCGCCTACGGCACCGACTGGCTCGCGTTTGCGCACCTCGTGATCGCGATCGCGTTCATCGGGCCGCTGCGCGACCCCGTGCGCAACATCTGGATCATCCAGTGGGGCATGATCTGCTGCGTCGCCGTCATTCCGTTGGCCCTCATCGCGGGCAGCGTGCGCGGTATTCCTCTGGGGTGGATGCTCATCGACATGTCGTTCGGAGTCTTCGGCATCATCCCGCTCCTCATCGTGCACCGGCTGATCCGCAAGCTCGAGCGCCTCGATTCGACCGGCGCGGTCCTGTCATGAGCGCGTGCGTGCCACCTTGTAGTCGAACGAGTCGTCCCATTCCAGGGTGCCGAACAGCTCGAGCAGGCCGAGTTGTTCACGCCGGGCGATGAACTCTTGCAGCGCGAGGGTGACTGCCGCTTTCTTGGTCGATTCACCGCTGAGCACGAAGGCGCGCTCGAGAAGGTCGTCGTCGAGTGCAATGCGCGTCGCCATCACTACCTCCTGACCCCCGACTTTAGGCGGAGCGGGCACACTTGCCCGTCGGCACGTCACTCTACGCTGAACCCATGACCCCGAGCACGCAGCCGTCTGTCGCCGACCTCGTCAGCGCCCTCGACGACCAGACGCGCGAGCAGGTGCAGCTGCTGCGCGACATCATTGGCTCGCTCGACGCCGACCTCACCGAGCACATCAAGTGGAACGCCCCGAGCTACGTGTGCGACGGCGAAGACCGCATCACCATGAACCTGCGCAACAAGCAGGGGCTCGTGAAGCTCGTGCTGCACATGGGGGCAACGCGGCCGGAAGCCAGAAAGGGCACGCCGGTGCTGCTCAAGGATGAAGGCATCGTCGAGTGGGCATCCGACATTCGGGGGTTCGTGACGTTCGCCGACCTGGCAGACGTTCGCGTGAAAGAGGCAGAGCTGCGGCGCGTATTGATGAGCTGGCTGGCGATCGATCACCGGGCGCCGGCCACCTAACGGCCCAACCCGAACCTCGCTCCGATGTCGACCATCGCCGACCGCTACGGCCTCGTGATCCTGATCACGCTGCTGGTCGGCGTGCCGCTCGGCGCGCTCGCCGTCGGGCTGCTCGTGCGGGCGCGGCGCCGCGCGGGCTGGTCGCGATCGTGGGCGTGGCGCGCGAGCATCAGTGAGGTCGGGATGCTCGTGGGCACGGCCCCGTGGCTGTGGATGATCCTCACCCCCACGGGCGGAGCCGGCGGCCTGCAACTCGTACCCCTGCGCGACCTGCTCGACGTCGTGCGCGGCGGTGACACACTCGTGCAGCTCGCCGGCAACCTGCTGGCCTTCGCCGCCGTCGGGTTCTTCCTGCCGATTCGCCTGCGGCTCGCGCCCGCGCGATGGGTGCCCGCGGTCGTCGGGCTCGTCGGCGCGGGGCTTTCCGTCGTTGTGGAAGCACTGCAGTTCGTCTTGCCGCTCGGCCGCGTCTCGTCGGTCGATGACGTTATCGTCAACGCGCTCGGCGCCGCGCTGGCGTCTTTGCTGTCGGTGCGGTGGTGGCGTTCGCGGCGCGACCCGGAAGACAAGAAAAAACATTTCCCTCAGGTTGTCGATTCACCCTGAGCCATTCGTCATCTGAGTGAGAGCAAGCAAGTAGCTCGCCTCAGAAAGAGACGAACATGCCCTTTGACATCAACCTGTTCGCCGTTCTCGGAGCCGCCGTTGCCGCCATGGTGGTCGGCTGGCTGTGGTTCGGCCTCATCTTCCGCAAGCTGTGGACGCGCCTCGCGCAGCTCGACGAGCGGCCCGCCGCGAAAGACGCTGTGCAGTATCCGATTGCCTTGGTGGTGAACCTCGTCGGCGCGTTCGTGCTCGCCTACTTCGCCTCGGCGTCGCAGGTCGCCAACCAGAACTCGCTGCTCGAAGCCGCGCTCTACTCGGCCGTGTTCGGCTGGCTCGCGTTCTCGGCGGGTCGGGCGCTCATCACGACCGTATTTGAGTCGCGTTCTGTCAAACTTTTGCTCATCAACACCGGACACGATCTTCTTGTGTTCGTCACCATGGCACTCGTCATCGGTCTCGTCGGCAACTGACCCCCACCCACCTTGAAAGGAAAGAAACGCACATGGAATTCATGATCCTCATCCACAGCGACGAGTCCAACCCGCCCCCCGCTCCCGGTGAGCCCGGCTTCGAAGAATTCATGGGCGAATGGATGGCCTACAACCAGTCGCTCATCGAGGGCGGCCACTGGGTCAGCGCAGCGAGCCTCGCCCCGACGATCACGGCCACGACCCTGCGGTGCAGCCCCGGCCAAGCGCCCGAGATCGTCGACGGCCCCTTCGCCGAAACGAAAGAGCAGTTCGGCGGCTACTACTTGATCTCGGCCGAGAACCTCGATGAGGCCATCGCGCTCGCGAGCAAGCTGCCAATGCCCTCGGGCTCGCTCGAGATTCGCCCGGTCGCGTTCCGCCCCGACGCGGAGTGACCGACGCTGACTGACGACAGCGTGACGGCGTCACAGATCGCCGACGCCGTCACCCGGCTAGCGCGTGAGGAGAGCGGGCGTGTGCTCGCTC
>CALRMP020000093.1:0-6930 GCA_943369205.1 Gulosibacter massiliensis
GGCGACGCCGGCCCTTGCCGCGACCGTGCAGAGCTACACGGTCGACCGCGCACCCTCGTGGGACACCCGGTGGAGCGACCACGCGCCCGTGGTGGTTGACTACCGCCTGCCCTGAACTCTGCACGAGCATCCACCTGGAACAATCAACCTATGAGTCTTCCGCGCCTGTTCTCGGGCATGCAGCCCTCCGCCGCCAGCCTGCACCTCGGCAACTACGCCGGAGCCCTGCTGCAGTGGCGTGACATGCAGGCGACCCACGATGCCGTGTTCTGCGTCGTCGACCTGCACGCCATCACGGTGCCGCAAGACCCGGCCGCGCTGCGCGAGCAGACCCGCCGCACGGCCGCGCAGTACATCGCCGCGGGCATCGACCCCGAGCACTCGACGCTGTTCGTGCAGTCGCACGTGAGCGCGCACGCGCAGCTCGCCTGGGTGCTCAACACCATCACGGGCTTCGGCGAAGCGAGCCGCATGACCCAGTTCAAAGACAAGTCGGCGAAGGGCGGCCTCGATGTCGCCTCGGTCGGGCTCTTCACCTACCCGATCTTGCAGGCGGCCGACATCTTGCTCTACGACGCCGTCGTCGTGCCCGTGGGCGAAGACCAGCGGCAGCACATCGAACTCACGCGCGACCTCGCGACGCGCTTCAACGCGCGCTTCGGCGACACCCTCGTTGTGCCCGAGGTGCGCATCTTGAAAGAGACAGCCAAGGTGTACGACCTTCAAAACCCGGGGTCGAAGATGTCGAAGTCAGGCGAGAGCCCGGCGGGCATCCTGTGGCTTATGGACGAGCCGTCGGTGCTCACCAAAAAGGTCAAGTCGGCCGTGACCGACTCGTCGGGCGTCGTGTCGTTCGACCCGGCCGAGAAGCCCGGAGTCTCGAACCTGCTGTCGATTCTCGCCCTACTGACGGGTGAGTCGACGGATGCCCTCGTCGCCTCATTCGACGGTCTCCAGTACGGCGCGCTCAAGACGGCGGTTGCCGAGGCCGTCGTGTCTGCTTTCGAGCCGATCCGCACCCGCACCTTGGAGTTGCTCGACGACCCCGCCGAGCTCGACCGCTTGCTCGCGATCAACGCTTCGCGTGCCGAACAGATCGCCAATGCCACGCTGACGCGCGTGTACGACGCTCTCGGGTTCTTGCCGCGCGCGTAATGGAGCCGGTCACGCTGCACACCGCTCGGCTCGTACTGTCGATGCCGCGCGCGGCGGACGTCGATGCGGTGTTTGCGGCATGCCAAGATGCGGAGTTGCAGCGCTTCACGACAGTGCCGGTGCCGTACGAGCGCTCACACGCCCACGGGTTCGTGCTTGACCTCGTGCCGCAGTGGTGGCGCGATGACATTGAGTACGTGTTCGGCATCCGTGAGAGCGACGACGCTCCGCTGATGGGCGTCGTCTCGTGGCAGCGCAGGCGGGGGTTCGTCGGCTATTGGCTGGCCGCCACGCACCGGGGAACCGGGGTCATGACAGAAGCAGTCCGCGCGGTACTCGATTGGGTCTTCTCGCATGACGAGATCGACGAGGTGCGCTGGGAGGCCGTGGCGGGCAACGTCGGCTCGGCGATCGTCGCCCAGCGATGCGGGTTTCAGTGGGGCGGCCTCGGGCGCATCGAGCACGTGCGCCCCGGCCAGCAGGATGGCGGCTGGCAAGCGGTGCTCACCCGGTCTGATTACGCGTCAGGCCGTGCAAGCGAACCGTGGCCGGTGCTGGCGTGAACGCCCGCGGTCGACAGAGCCGCGGTCAGTCGGGCGCCGAGCCAACCCCGGGCCCGATCGAGGTCGTACTCTTCGACCTCGACGACACGCTCATGGCGCACACGCGTGCGGTCGAAGAGGCGATCGCGCTCGCGCAAGCGACAGCGGGTGGTGCCTTCGCGGCCGATGACACGATCGCCGTGCAGCGACGGTGGGCCGAGCTCGAAGAACACCACTACACGCGCTACCTCACGGGCGAGCTCACCTACTTGGGCCAGCGTATCTGGCGGGCGCGCGACCTCCTCGCGCCCTACGACATCGCGGTCACCGACGACGAGGCGCTCGCGTGGTTCGAGCGCTACCTCGTCGGCTACCGCGACGCCTGGCGCCTGTTCGACGACGTGCTGCCCGCGCTCGAGGCAATGCACGGCCTTCGCGTGGGCATCATCACCAACGGTGACCTCGCCTTCCAGACCGACAAACTGCGGCGCATCGACCTGTGGGACCGCCTCGACCTCACGGCCGTGCGCGCCGACGGGTCGATCGACGAGCCAGCACGGCAGGGCCGCGTCATCGCCTCGGGCGAGCTGGGCGTGACCAAGCCCGACTCTCGCATCTTCCACGCCGCCGCCCGCGCGTTCGGGGTTGAGCCTGCGCAGTGCGCGTACACGGGCGACCGGGTGCGCACCGACGCCGTCGGGGCGCACGATGCCGGCATGCTCGGCGTCTGGCTCGATCGTGGAGCCGGGCGCAACCCGCTGACCGACCACGCGGAGGGTGAACCTCCCGCCGGCGTGCCGAGCATCCCGAGCCTGCTCGCCCTTCCCGCCCTGCTGGCCCGATAGCCACGCCTCTGTTCGCAACTCAGGCTGTGTACGACGATGTGCGCGACTAGTGGCACACAATCGACCTCTCAGCCTGAGTTACGAACGCCGATGGCGCAGGGCTGCCGTGACTGAGCGGCTCGTTCGCACCGCACGCATGACCGCGGCGACCACCTCGTCTCGCTGACTCATGGTTTGGTCGTAGCTCACACGGACCACCACGTACCCGAGTCTGCTCAACTCGAGGTCGCGGCGATAATCCTCGGCACGCTGCTGGGGTGTCGAGTGCCACCGCTCGCTGTTGACCTCGACCACCACACGATTCCCGACCAGCAGGTCGACGCGTCCCACACCTGAAATCTGGGCCTGGGGGGTCACGCGTAGACCGGCGTCCTGCAACGCGAGCCGAACGAGCGTCTCGGTGCCGGAGCCCGCCCGCCCATCGGCGAGGCGCACCCACCGCCGCCGGTCGGCAGGCACGGCTGCTTCGAGAGCAGCGAGTTCATGGGAGCCAACAACACCATTCCCCAGAGCACTGTCGAGCACGGCGATGGCCCACTCGCGGGGTAGGCACACCAAGCATTGCGCGACGGCGTCAAACCCGCCGATACGCCACGAGTCGGCTGAGCCTGGGTCATGCAAGGGTCGCCAGTGAGTGCGGAGCCGAGAACGGTCGGCGTGAGCGAGTGGAACCCGACGATTCTCAGGCGACCGCAGCCGAGAAGCCTGGCGCGGCAGCCAGACCTCGGTGATCCGCTGCTCGGGCACCCACAGTCCATAGCTTTCCGCGGCCGTTGTGCAGGCGGCGCGCCCGCCCACACGGAGGGCACGGACAACGTGTCGCGGGGTACTCGCCGGGCAGTACACGCCACGGCGTGCGCGGATAACGACACCGACGTGAACCGCAGCCGCGATAGCTCTCGGCGAGACCCCAGCGGAGAGCAGCTCACGTCGAGTGAGGCACATTGTCGAGTGGGCTGCGAACACAGTCAGGGCATCCATTGCCGCACTGTGCCCGAAGTGGCACGAGACCATCGGGACTTAATCGGAAACTGCCCGAAACGGTTGCTTTCGATCGACGTGTGGCGGGGTGGCGTTCGCAACTCAGGCTAAACGGGCCAATGTGCGGGGTTACTCGGGCACATCTTGCAGCTGAGCCTGAGTTGCGAACACACCCACCCACGAGCATGCCCGGCTGGTGACTGCTGTTGCGGGCGCGGCTAGACCGACGTGTCGTCGTCGACCCAGTCGAAGGTGCGGGTGACGGCCTTGTGCCACACGCGCAGGCGGCGCGCGCGCTCGTCGTCGTTCATCGTGGGCAGCCAGCGGCGGTCTTCGCCCCACAGCGTGCGCAGCTCGTCGCGCGACGACCAGAAGCCCACCGCGAGCCCCGCGGCGTAGGCGGCACCGAGCGCGGTCGTTTCGATGATGCGAGGCCGCACGACCGGAATGCCGAGAATGTCGGCCTGGAACTGCATGAGCAACTCGTTGGCCGTCATGCCGCCGTCGACGCGCAGCTCACTGATCGGCACCGGAATCGCGGCCTGCGCCACGTCGAACACCTCGCGCGACTGAAACGCCGTCGACTCGAGGGCCGCGCGCGACAGGTGGGCTCGGGTGATGAACCGGGTGAGTCCGACGATCGCGCCGCGAGCGTCCGGCCGCCAGTAGGGGGCGAACAGTCCGCTGAAGGCGGGCACGATGACGGCGCCGCCGCTGTCGGGAACCGAGGCCGCGAGGGTCTCGACCTCGGCCGACGACGAGAGCATGCCGAGGTTGTCGCGCAGCCACTGCACGAGTGACCCGGTGACCGCGACCGACCCTTCGAGCGCGAAGCGGGCCGGCTCGCTGCCCAGTTGGTAGGCAACCGTCGTGAGCAGCCCGTGCTCGGAGGCCACGCGCTCCTCGCCCGTGTTGACGATCAAGAAGTTGCCGGTTCCGTAGGTGTTCTTCGACTCGCCGGCATCGAACGCCGTCTGGCCGAACGTGGCCGCTTGCTGATCGCCCAGGATGCCCGCCACGGGCACCTCGCGCAGCAGCGAGCTCGGTCGCGCGATGCCGTACACCTCTGACGACGATCGCACCTCGGGCATCATCGACCGCGGCACGCCGAAGGCGTCGAGTAGCGACTGGTCCCAGTCGAGGGTTTCGAGCGACAGCAGGAGCGTGCGCGAGGCGTTGGTGACGTCGGTGGCGTGCACGCCGCCGTCGACGCCTCCCGTGAGGTTCCAGAGCAGCCAGGTGTCGATCGTGCCGAACGCGAGCTCTCCGGCTTCGGCGCGGGCGCGGGCGCCGTCGACGTTCTCGAGGATCCACGCGATCTTCGTGGCGCTGAAGTAGGTCGCGAGCGGCAGGCCGGTGATCGACGCGAAGCGGCGCACTCCCCCGTCGGCGGCGAGCGCATCGACGAGCGCTTGGGTGCGCGTGTCTTGCCAGACGATCGCGTTGTAGACGGGGTTGCCGGTGGCTCTCTCCCACACGACCGCGGTCTCGCGTTGGTTGGTGATGCCGATCGCCGCGATGTCGTGCCGCGTGATGCCCGCCTTGCCGAGCGCCTGCCCAATCACCTCTTGCGTGTTGACGAGAATCTCGCGGGGGTCGTGCTCAACCCACCCCGCCTTCGGGAAGATCTGCTCGTGCGGGTGCTGCCCCACCGAGACGATCTCGCCGGCGTGGTTGACGACGACGGCGCGCGTGCTCGTTGTGCCCTGGTCGATGGCGATGATGTGGGTGGTCACGGCGTGTTCCTCCTCGCGATGAGTTTCTGTGACGACGCTACGCATTCTGCCGCCGCGGCGCATCCCGAGCCATTCCCAGCAAACGTTCGGGAATACTCCAGAAGGGAGCCTGTTGACTACTCTGACAGCAGTACGTGTTCCGGGGTCGGTGAAAGTCCGAGCCGGCGGTGAGAGTCCGCGACCCGCGGTTGGCGCAAGCCGGCCACGGTTGAACCGGTGGAATTCCGGTACCGACGGTTAAAGTCCGGATGGGAGGAACACGCTGGCGGTAGCATGCCGCGAGCGAAGCGACCCCGGTAGCGTCCCGACACGAATCAGGACCCCGGATGACCAGCACGAGCACCCCGCACGACGCACTCAGCGTCGGCGCGCCTGGTGCTGCCGATGCGCCCGCGGGTGGCGCGCCGTTCGAGTCGGCGATGCGCCGAGCCCTGAGTCTTGCCACGAATGGCCCTGTCGTCGGCGGAAACCCGCAGGTCGGCTGCGTGCTGCTCGACGAGTCGGGTGCCATGGTCGCGCAGGGCTGGCACCGCGGTGCGGGCACCGCGCATGCGGAAGTGGATGCTCTCTCGCACATCCCCTCGGCCGCCGGCCTCACGGCTGTCGTCACGCTCGAGCCCTGCAATCACACGGGCCGCACCGGCCCCTGCGCGCAGGCTCTCATCGATGCCGGCGTGACGCGGGTGGTCTACGCGCTCGACGACCCGAACCCGGAGGCCGGCGGGGGTGCCGAGCGCTTGCGGGCTGCGGGGGTCGAGGTTATTGGCGGCGTGCTCGCCGATGAGGCGACCGAGCTGTTGCTGCCGTGGCTCACGAGTGTGCGCACCGGGCGCCCGTGGGTCACCGTGAAGTGGGCGACAAGTCTTGACGGCCGCGCGGCCGCCGCCGATGGCACGAGCCAGTGGATCACCGGCCCGGCCTCACGACAGCGCGTGCACGAGCAACGCGCCGCCCACGATGCGATTGCCGTCGGCACGGGAACCGTGCTGGCCGATGACCCGAGCTTGACCGCGCGGGGCGACGGCGGCGAACTGCTCGCGCATCAGCCGATTCCGGTCGTGTTCGGCGCCACCCCGGTGCCGGCCGACGCCCAACTGCGGCAGCCCCCCGCCGGGCTCATCGAGCTCGGGCACCGCGACCTCGAGGTGGCGCTGCGCGACCTCGACGCACGGGGAATCCGCCGGTTGTACGTGGAGGGCGGCCCGACGCTCGCGAGCGCCTTCATCAGCGCGGGCCTCGTCGACGAAGTGCTGGTCTACCTCGCCCCCATGCTCATCGGCGGGCCGCGCGTCGCCCTCGATGAGCTCGGGGTCACCACGATGATCGAGGCGCATCGGTTGCGCATCCACCACATCGAAACGCTCGGTGACGACCTGCTGGTCGTCGCCCGGCCGACGAAGCCTGCCGCCACCCCGGCCGACGAAGGAGCCTGACCATGTTCACCGGACTAATCGAGGAGCTCGGTCGCGTCGAGCGCTGGGAGGCGAACGGCGACGCCGGGCGCCTCATCGTGCACGGGCCCCTCGTCGTGAGCGATGCCGAGCACGGAGATTCGATCAGTGTCAACGGCGTGTGCTTGACGGTTGCCGATCAGGGCGACGACTGGTTCACGGCCGACGTCATGGGCCAGACGCTCGCGATGTCGACGATCGCGCACTGGTCGATCGGCGA
>CALRMP020000094.1:0-6331 GCA_943369205.1 Gulosibacter massiliensis
GCTGAACCATGATGAACCTGCCAGCCGGCGTCAGCCGGGCATTACGGTGAGACACGAGAGACCTCCGCTCGAGAGAGAACTTTCAACAGCTCCACTCGACCCGGAGGTCTCTCGCTATGTCAACAACGGTCTAGGTCAGAACACCTAGCTGCTGCCGCACCTGCCGCCCACCCCCGGTTCGCCTCCACAATTCAGGAGTCGCGGGGGCGACGGCCGCCCGACTCGCCGAGTGAGCGCTCTCACGACCGTCGCCGCGCGCACGTCTCCTGAATTGTGGAGACGAGCGTTGGTCAGCGCGGGGCGAGCGGCTCGCTGATGTCGGCGACGGTCGCGGCAAGAGATGCCAGCAACTCGTCGGCATCGACAAAGAGCGAGTACCCGTGCTCGCCCGCGCCCATCGAGACGCGCCGGCCCACCATGCCCGCATCGGCAAAGACGGGCCACGAGGTCGTTGAGCCGAGTGGCGTGATCGTGCCGCGTTCATACCCGGTCGCTTCGAGGGCGAGCTCGGGCGAGGGCAGCTGCAGCTTGTTGACGCCGACGAGAGCCCGCAGCTTCGGCCACGAGATCTGCCGATCGCCGGGAATGAGCGCGAAGAGGAAACTGCCATCACTGCGCTTGACGACGAGCGATTTCACGATGTCAGCCGGGGTGATGCCGAGAATCTCGGCGGCTTCCTCGAGTGATGACGCGCGCATCCGTTCGATGAATTCGACCGTCAGACCGCGCGCCGCCGCATCGGCCGCGACGCGCTCGCGTCCACCCTGCGTCATGGTCAACCCCTTCGCAATCTAGGCTGAGCCCATGAGCAATGGCGCACCCATCAGAGCGGGAATCATCGGCTTCGGACTCGCGGGTCGAGTCTTTCACGCCCCCTTCCTCGCCACGAATCCGGCGTTCACGATCGCCGCGATCGCGACGGGCGACTCCGACCGTGCCGCGCAGGCTGCCGCCGCGCATCCCGAGGCTCAGATCATGTCGACGGATGCTCTTCTCGCGCAGGCCGCCGACCTCGACCTCGTCGTGCTCGCGTCGCCGCCGCACGTTCATCGCGAGCAAGCAGTCGCCGCGCTCGAGGCCGGGGCTGCCGTCGTCATCGACAAGCCCTTCGTGCCGACCGTGGCCGACGCGGAGGCGATCATCGCGGCTGCCGAGTCAGCCGGTCGCCCGCTCACGGTGTTTCAGAACCGCCGATGGGACGGTGACTTCCGCACCGTGTCGCGGCTCGTCCAGAGCGGAGCGCTCGGAAGCGTGCACCGCTTCGAGTCGACGTTCGAGCGCTTCGGCGCTCCCAAGCACGACCAATGGCAAGGCCAGATCACCCCAGCACAGGGTGGCGGCATTCTCTTCGACCTCGGCAGCCACCTCATCGACCAGGCGCTTACCCTCTTCGGCCCCGCGACCCTCGAGGTCGCCGAGCTGCGCGCCGTGCGCGAGGGCCTCGGCAGTGAAGACGACGCCTTCGTTTCGCTCCGCCACGACAGCGGCGTGCGCAGTCATCTGACGGTGAGCCGTGTTGCGGCACAGAGCGGGCCGCGGTTCCGCGTGCTCGGCACCGTGAGCGGCTACAGCGTCTACGGTCTCGACGGGCAGGAGCCCGACCTCAAGGTGGGTCGCTGGCCCGGCAGCGAGGGATACGGCCAGACGCCGAAGGCCGAGTGGGGTCTGCTTGGCGTCGACAACGGCGAGCAGCCGCTCGTGCCCGTGCCCACCGAGGAGGGCGGCTACCCCGACTTCTACGAGCAGGTGGCTGCGAGCATCCGCGACGGCGCTCCGGTTCCGGTGGATGCCCGCCACGCGCTCGAGACCGTGCGCATCATCGAGCAGGCTCACGCCCTCAGCGCTCGCTGACTCAGCAACCAGCGCAACCTGGGAGACTAGAGGCACCATGTCGACCGCCACCCTTCCCGCAGCGCCACAGCCCGCGCCGCTCAGCATTGGGCCGATTCCGCTCAGTGTGCCCGTCGTGCTCGCGCCGATGGCGGGCATCACGAACACGGCGTTTCGGCGGCTGTGCCGCGAGTATGGCGCGGGGCTCTACGTGAGCGAGATGATCACGAGCCGGGCGCTCGTCGAGCGCACGCCCGAAAGCCTTCGTCTCATCACGCACCACGAGAGCGAGACGGTGCGCAGCATCCAGCTCTACAGCGTCGACCCGACGACGGCGGGCGAGGCGGCCGCGTTTCTCGCGGGCGAGGGTCTTGCTGATCACATCGACATGAACTTCGGATGCCCTGTTCCCAAGGTCACGAAGAAGGGCGGGGGAGCCGCCCTGCCGTGGAAGCTCGAGCACTTCCGCCGCGTCGTCGAAGCGACCGTGAAGGCTGCGGGCGACATCCCTGTGACGGTCAAGATGCGCAAGGGCATCGACGCTGATCACTTGACCTACCTGGAGGCCGGCAAAGCCGCAGAGGGTGCCGGAGTCGCGGCGGTCGCCCTGCACGCCCGCACGGCCGCCGACTTCTACAGCGGCAACGCCGACTGGGACGCAATCGGAAAGCTCAAGGAGTCAATCTCGAGCATTCCCGTGCTGGGTAACGGCGACATTTGGTCGGCCGAGGATGCCCTGCGCATGGTCGAGCAGTCGGGCTGCGACGGCATCGTCGTCGGGCGCGGATGCCTGGGCCGCCCGTGGCTCTTCGGCGACCTCTCGGCGGCGTTTACCCACCAGCATCTGCGCATTCAGCCCGGCCTCGGCGAAGTCGCTGATGCCTTCCGTCGCCACGCTGAACTGCTCGTCGAGTTCTTCGACGACGAGGCCAAGGCCTGCCGCGACATCCGCAAGCACGTCGCCTGGTACTTCAAGGGCTACGCGGTCGGGGGCGAGCTTCGCGCTCGCCTTGCGGCCGTGGAGAGCCTGCAGCACATGGACGACTTGCTCGGCGAGCTTGACCGCGACGCGCCCTACCCGGGCGAAGCCGCGGAAGGCCAGCGCGGTCGCGCCGGCACACCGAAGAAGCCTTCGCTGCCCGACCGTTGGCTCGAGAGCCGTGAGCTCACCGGCGCGAGCCGCGCCGAAGTCACGGCCGCCGAACTGCACCACTCGGGCGGGTAGCTCGTGCACGACGAGCTCACGCCGGGCTACGGGCCGGCCGATATCGAGCGTTGGCTGCCTGAAGAGCACAGCAGTCGCCGCAGTGACTTCGCGCGCGATCGCGGGCGCCTGTTGCACTCGAGCGCGCTGCGTCGTCTCGCTGCGAAGACGCAGGTGCTCAGCCCCACGGCAGGGCTCGACTTTGCGCGCAATCGCCTGACCCACTCGCTTGAAGTGGCGCAGGTCGGGCGCGAGCTCGCCACGAGCCTCGGGCTCGACCCCGACGTGGTTGACACGGCGTGCCTCGCGCACGACCTGGGTCACCCGCCCTTCGGCCACAACGGCGAGCGCGCCCTCAACGATTGGGCGCGCGACATCGGCGGGTTCGAGGGCAACGCGCAAACCCTGCGCCTGCTGACGCGCATTGAGCCCAAGGTGTTCGGCCCCGACGGTCGTAGCTACGGCCTCAATCTCACGCGCGCGAGCCTTGACGCGAGCACGAAGTATCCGTGGCCGCAGTCGCAGGGCATCCCCGACCCCAGTGGGCGCAGCAAGTTCGGCTTCTACGACGACGACGCGGCCGCATTCGAGTGGATGCGCTCCGGCTCTCCCGACCGCGTGCGCTGCATTGAGGCGCAGGTCATGGACTTGAGCGACGACATCGCGTACAGCGTGCACGACTTTGAAGACGCGATCGTGAGTGGCTACCTCGACGTTCCCGCGTTGAGTGCCCGCGTCGACCACGACGCTCTCGTCGACGCGATGTTCGAGTGGATCGGTGGCGAGATCAGCCACGACGACCTCATCGCCGCCTTCGACCGGCTCGATCACCTCGACGCGTGGATCGAGTCGTGGGACGGCTCGCGGCGCGACTTAGCTCGGCTCAAGAACCTCACGAGCCAGCTGATCGGGCGCTTCGCGCACGAGGCCGTGCATGCGACTCGCGAGGCGCATCCACAGACCGCACTGGCACGTTTCGGAGCCGACGTCGTGGTGCCGGCAACAACACAGGCCGAGATCGCTGTGCTCAAGGGCATTGTTGCGGCGAATGTGATGTCGACGAACTCCCGCCAGCCGATTTACGCCCGCCAGCGCTCGCTGCTGGCCGAACTCGCCGACGGGCTATGGCAGGCGGGCCCCGATGTGCTCGATCGCGCCTTCGCCGACGACTTCGATGTGGCCACCGACGACGCCACCCGCCGTCGGGTGATCGTCGACCAAGTCGCCTCCCTCACCGACCAGAGCGCGATGGCGTGGCACGAACGCGTCATCGCGGGAGATCTGCGCACCGCGCCCCGGGCCTAGAATCGGCCTGTGGCAGGCCTGATTCGACGAAGCGACATCGACGAAGTCAGGTCGCGCACGAATCTGGCGGACATCGTCGGCGACTACGTGACGCTCAAGAGCGCGGGAGTCGGCTCGATGAAGGGCCTGTGCCCCTTTCACGATGAACGCAGCCCCAGTTTTCACGTACGGCCGCAAGTGGGCTTCTACCACTGCTTCGGGTGCGGCGAGGGGGGTGACGTCTTCACGTTCTTGCAGAAGATGGACCACGTCACGTTTACCGAAGCGGTTGAACGGCTCGCGGGCCGGCTGGGGTACGAGCTGCACTACGAAGACGGTGGCCCGGCAGCCGATCAGGGCAACCGCAGCCGACTGCTGGCGGCGAACGCGGCCGCCGAAGCCTACTTCCGCGAGCAGCTCGGCACACCGGCAGCAGAACCGGCCCGCCAGTTCCTCGGCGAGCGCGGTTTCGACTCGCAGGCCGCTGAACGGTTCTCGATCGGGTTCGCTCCCAACTCGTACGACGCTCTCGGCGAGCACTTGCGGGGTCTCGGCTTCACGCCGGAAGAGTTGCTCGCTTCCGGCCTGCAGGGGCAGGGTGATCGGAAGCCCTACGACCGATTCCGCGGCCGGCTGATCTGGCCCATCAAAGACGTCACTGGTCAGACCCTGGGCTTCGGGGCACGCAAGCTGCTCGAGAGTGACAACGGCCCGAAGTACCTGAACACACCCGAGACTCCCGTCTATAGCAAGTCGAAAGTGCTCTACGGGCTCGACCTCGCGAAGCGCGACATCGCGCGCGGCAAGCAAGTGGTGGTCGTCGAGGGGTATACCGACGTCATGGCGTGCCACCTGGCTGGAGTCACAACGGCTGTCGCCACCTGCGGCACCGCCTTCGGCGCCGATCACATCACGATCATCCGACGCGTCATGGGTGACATCGACAACCGTGACTCGCACGGCCTGGGTGAGGTCGTCTTCACCTTCGACCCTGACGAAGCTGGCCAAAAGGCAGCGAGTCGCGCGTTTGCCGACGAGCAACGGTTCGCGGCACAGACCTATGTCGCCGTCGCGCCCGACGGCCTCGACCCCTGCGATCTGCGACTCAAGCGTGGCGACGATGCGGTTCGCCTGCTCATTCAGAGCCGCAAGCCCATGTATGAGTTCATGATGCGCAGAGCCCTTGACGCGTTTGATCTCGAAACGGTCGAAGGTCGGGTTGCCGCTGTACGCGCTACGGCGCCCATGGTCGCCGGAATTCGTGATGAAGCACTCGCCATCGGCTACACCCGCACGCTCGCTGGGCTCATCGGCATCGATCCGGCCGAGGTGACCCAGGCAGTTCGGTCGGCGCGGCGCGCACCCGCCCGCGGCACGGGCGCAGCATCCACCACCCGTCCTGCCACCGCTGCACCGCAGACTGGTTCGGGCATGACGAGCCCTGGCGCGGGCGACCCGATCGAGTCGATCCCCGAGGCAGACGGCCCGATGATTGGCATCGCGCAGCTTCCGACCGACCCGGTGTCGCGGCTGGAACGCGAGCTCTTGATGGCCCTGCTGCAGCATCCGTCTGAGATCGCGATCGATACCGCACGTCGGGCCCTCGCAACAACCTTCTGGCAACCCGCTCTCGCGACGGTTCGCGATGCCGTGCTCGCGGCGATCGACGATTACGGCTCAGCCGACTGGGTGCGGCGTGTGGCTGAAGAGGCTCCGCCGGCCTTCAGCCAGCTCGTCACGCAACTCGCGATTGCTCCGCTGCCGATGCGCGACGGTCGCGCGGCGGAATACTGCGCGGGCGTCACGACCTCGCTCATTGACCGCGACCTGCTTCGGCGCAAGACCGAGCTGCTCGGCGCTCTGCAGCGAATCGACGCGTCAGCCGAGCCCGAACGGTATCGATCGCTGCAGCAGCAACTGGTCGAACTTGAAGACGAACGACGGAAGGTCAGGGGAGACTAACGTCCCTGTCTCCTGAAGAAGACGACCTGTGCCGACGGTCGTGGGGGGGGG
>CALRMP020000095.1:0-6320 GCA_943369205.1 Gulosibacter massiliensis
ATTCACGAAGCACTACAACTCCGAGTCAGCCCGCCGAGCCGCCTTGCCTGCGTGGTTGCATCACTACAATCACCATCGGCTACACACGGCCATCGGCAAGGTCCCACCGATCAGCAGATTGAACAACCTGCCTGGGCACTACAGCTAGCCCCTCGGGCCCAGCCCCGCCCGCCGCCGAAAGTTGCCGTTTGTGGCGAGAGTTGTGACATTTTTCGCCACTCTCGCCACAAACCGCCACTCTCGGCGCTCGCGACCGCAGTGGGGCGACGGATGCCCGCTCAGGCCACGGCGAGCATCGCGCTCGCGGCCAGGGCGAGCACGAGTCCGAGCCACTGGAGCGGCGCGATGCGCTCGCGCAGCACGACCGCCGCGAGCAAGATCGTGCCGGCCGGGTAGAGAGCGGTGAGCACGGAAACGACCGTGAGGTCGCCGATGCGCAAGCCGACGAGAACGAAAATGTTGGCGATCGCGTCGAGCACTCCGCAGGCGATCGCCAGCATGAGGCCGGCGCGCCACCCACCGCGGAGTGCCGCGGCCGCCGCTGACAGTACGGTCGGCCGGGAGGCCGAAGAGCTCGCCGACAGGTGCGGGGCCCCGTGGCTGCCGTCGAGCACCGGGGTGAGAGCATCCGTCGCCCGAACGTGACGACGGCCTGCGATGACCGCGAGCACCACGATGAGCGTGATCATGATCGTCGCGTTGACCGTGCGGTTGGCCACGAGTGGAATGAGCCCCGAGTCGTCGGGAGTCTGATCGATGAGAATGTAGAACGCCCCGATGAGCATGCCCGAGGCCGTCGCCATCAGCAGCCCGCGCATCGACGGCCGCACCGCGCGCTGGTCGGGCACGAGCCCGACGAGAACCACGGCGACAAGCGCGAGCGCGAAGGCGGGGTAGGCGATGACACCGAGTTCTGAGCCGGTGGCGAGCCCCCACGTGAGCGGAACGATCGCCGAGGTCACCGCCGTCACGGGCGAGAGGATGCTCATCGGCCCGATCGCGAGGCACGCGTAGAGCAGCGCAATGGCAGCGGCCCCCGTGACTCCTGACAGAGCGCCCCAGAAGAGCGCTTCGGCCGACCACACACCAGGAACGACCAGGGCGCCGACGGCGAGCAGCACCGCACCCGAGAGAGCGCCGATCGCGGTGACGCGCAAGGCGCTGATGCGCCGCGCGGCGAGTCCGCCGAGAAAGTCAGCAGCGCCATACAACAGGGCACCCGCGAGCCCGAGAACCACCGTGAGCATCGTGGCGCACCTCCATCGACGATTCTGTCAGGCGGGGAATGGCCGGGCGAACCGCGGGGTTGTCGTCGAGGGCGCTCACGCGGTGTCACATTCGGGTGGCCCCGGGCAGCGCCCGTACGCTAGACGCACACGACTTACTCCAAGGAGAGCTTCATGGCCCGCATCTACTCGGACATCACGCAGGTGTTCGGCAATACCCCGCTCGTGACGCTCAACAACGTCACGGACGGCGCCGGCGCCACCGTGCTTGCGAAGCTCGAGTTCTACAACCCCTCGGCGAGCGTGAAAGACCGTCTCGGGTTCGCGATTGTCGAAGCGGCCGAGAAGAGCGGTGCGCTCAAGCCCGGCGGCACGATCGTCGAGGCCACAAGCGGCAACACGGGCATCGCCCTCGCCATGATCGGCGCGGCCCGCGGCTACAAGACGGTGCTCGTCATGCCCGAGTCGATGAGCAACGAACGCAAGATGCTGTTGAAGGCATACGGTGCCGAGCTCATCTTGACCCCCGGTAGCGAAGGCATGACGGGCGCCGTCGCCACCGCCCAGAAGATCGTCGCCGATCGGCCGGGCACGATTCTTGCCAACCAGTTTGAGAACGAAGCCAACGCCGAGATCCACCGCCGCACGACGGGCCCCGAGGTTTGGAACGACACCGACGGCGCGATCGACATCTTCGTCTCGGGCGTGGGCACCGGAGGCACCATCACGGGCACCGGTCAATACCTCAAGCAGCAGAAGCCGGGCCTCACGGTCGTTGCGGTCGAGCCCGCCGAGAGCCCCCTCCTCAACGGCGGCGCCCCTGGTGGGCACAAGATCGCCGGCATTGGCCCCAACTTCATCGCCCCCGTGCTCGACCGCGAGGTCTACGACGAGGTCATCGACGTGAACATCGACCAGGCCGTGAGCATGGCCCGTCGACTCTCGAGCGAAGAGGGAATCCTCGCCGGCATCTCGTCGGGCGCCACGGTGCACGCGGCCGTTGAGCTCGCCAAGCGCCCCGAGAACGCGGGCAAGCTCATCGTGGTCATCGTTGCCAGCTACGGCGAGCGGTACCTCTCGAGCGTGCTGTACGACGACTTGCGCGCCTAAGCATGGGCATGCGAGAGGACATCCGCAATGCCCGATTGCGCGACCCGGCCGCGCGATCGGGCCTCGAGGTGTTTCTCACCTCGGTCGGCTTGCACGCCGTCTGGTGGCACCGCATCGCGAATCGCTTGTGGCGCTGGCGACTGCGACTGCTCGCGCGCATGATCTCGCAGGGCGCCCGCTGGTGGACAGGCATTGAGATTCACCCCGGCGCGACGATCGGCAAGCGACTGTTCATCGACCACGGCATGGGCGTCGTGATCGGTGAGACGGCCGAGATCGGCGACGACGTCATGCTCTATCACGGGGTAACGCTCGGCGGCCGAACGCTCGAAAAGGTCAAGCGTCACCCGACCGTGCACGACGGCGTCCTGATTGGCGCGGGAGCAACCATTCTCGGCCCGATCACGATCGGCGCACGTTCCCAGATTGGTGCGATGGCGCTCGTGACACGGGATGTTCCCGCCGACTCTGTCGCCACCGGAGTTCCAGCGACCGCGCGTCCGCTCGATCGCGGCGCGGGCACCACGGGGGCCGATGGCTTCGTCGTCGACCCCGCGATTCATATCTGAGCATCGAGGGCGGGCTCGGCCCGGCGAGTATTCTGCGGGACATGGAGGCTACGGTCTGGATCGTTCAGCACGATGAGTCGCCGCACAACACGATTCTTGCGGTGCTCGCAACGGCAGTAGAAGCGCAGCAGTTCGCCGAGCAGGTCACAGACCGCTTCCCCGGCGGAGTGATCTTCGCCCCGTTCGCCATCGGGTATCGCTACGACGAAGGTGCTCGTTCGGCGGGCTTTGCCGACATCGAATAGGTGACTCGACAGGCGCTCGAAGCCGACTGATTCACACCATCTCTAGACATAGTGGAATGATGGATTCATCATGCCAATGGATAGCGCCTTCGCCGATGGACTCAGGCCTCTGTATGAAGTGAAGGCCGACCTCTTCAAGGGCCTAGCCCACCCCGTGCGAATCCGGCTCCTTGAGCTTCTTTGTGCGGCCGACGAAGTGCCTGTGGGCGACCTGATTGACGAGACCGGACTCGAACCCTCGCACGTTTCGCAGCACTTGTTGGTGTTGCGTCGATACTCGCTCGTTCAGTCCGAACGGAGGGGCAGTGTCGTCTGGTATCGCATCGCCCATGACGAGGTGACGGAGCTGTTGATGGTCGCACGGAGCTTGCTGACTGCCGTCACGGCAGGGCGCCGAGAGGCAGCGCTCGGCACCGATCGGCTGCCGACTCTCGCCAAGAAAGCACCATGATGCCGCGGGCTCGGGACTACGTGCTCGGCCTGTTGCCCCGACGCTCCGACTACGCAATGCTGCGGCGCACGTGGAAGGGCGACCTCATCGCCGGCCTGACGGTCGGCATCGTCGCGCTTCCGCTCGCGCTGGCGTTCGGAGTGAGCTCAGGCGCAGGAGCCGACGCAGGGCTCATCACGGCCATTGTTGCCGGGCTCGTCGCGGCCGTGTTCGGTGGCTCGAACATCCAAGTTTCTGGCCCGACTGGGGCGATGGTCGTCGTGCTCGGCCCCATCGTCGCGGCGCAGGGCGCGGGGGTCGTCGCGCTTGTCACGATCATGGCGGGAATCATGGTGCTCATCGCCGCGGTGTTGCGGCTGGGGCGCGCGGTCGCGGTGATTCCGTGGCCGGTGATCGAGGGCTTCACGCTCGGCATCGCCGTCATCATCTTCTTGCAGCAGGTGCCGGCCGCCCTCGGTGCGCCCGTGGGGCCGAGCACCAACTCGCTCGTCGCCGCCGTGCAGACGATCGCTGCGACCGACTGGGTTGCAGCGCTCGTGCCGCTCGCGATTGTCGCCGTGGTCGCCGTCATCATGGTGGTCGCGCCGCTCGTGCGGCCGTGGGTGCCGGGTTCGATCATCGCGATCGTCGTCGTCACGGTTGCGTCGACTCTGCTGGCGCTACCGGTCGAGACCATCGGCACCCTACCCGCCTCGTTGCCGGCTCCCGGCTTGCCGAGCCTGTCGGGGGTGGATGTCGCGGCTCTGCTGATTCCGGCTGCCACGATCGCGGCGCTCGCCGCCATCGAGTCGCTGCTCTCGGCGCGCGTCGGTGCATCGCTCGCCGACACGGGTCGCCTCGACCCCGACCGTGAGCTCGTGGGGCAAGGGCTCGCCTCCGTCGCCTCGGGATTGTTCGGGGGCATGCCAGCGACGGGGGCCATCGCGCGCACTGCCGTGAACGTGCGGGCTGGGGGGCGGTCGCGGCTCGCGGCGATCATCCACTCGGTCGTGCTGATCGGTGTCGTTTACCTGGCGAGCACGATCGTGGCGACCATTCCGCTTGCGGCGCTCTCGGGCGTGCTCATGGTGACGGCCGTGCGCATGGTCTCTGTGCCGACCGTGCGGCGCATCGTCACGGCGACCCGGTCTGACGCGCTCATCTTCGTCGCCACGGCGACCGTCACAATCGCCTTCGACCTCATCATCGCGGTGGGCATCGGCATTCTCGCCGCAGGTCTGATCGCGCTGCGCACCCTTGCGGCCTCGAGTGGCGTGCATCGCGAGCCACTGCCGGGCGAGCCACAACCGGGTGATGAGCGCATCGCACTGTTCCGCCTCGACGGCGCTCTCTTCTTCGGCGCGGCCGAGCGACTCACCGACGCCATCAGCGAGACCGCCGGGGCGAGCGTCGTGATCGTGCGGCTCTCGCAGATTCGCGACCTCGATGCGACGGGCGCCCGCGTCATCGTTGAGCTCATCGAAGGTCTCGAGCGGCGTGGCATCACGGTGATCATCAAGGGCATTCAAGAGCGGCATCTCCGGCTCGCGACCCGGGTCGGCGTCGTCGGCGCCCTGCGCCACCCCAACCACCTCGTCGCCTCCCTCGAGACCGCCGTCGAGCACGCGCGATCGCACATTGCGCGCGAGCAGGCGGCGGGCACGGTCGTGTAGGCGACGTCGCCGCCTGGCGTTGCTGACCCATCGAGGAAGCACGTCTGGGGAAAGTGGCGACCGACAATGCTGCCACCCTGAGATGCTCCGCTCGTGTCGAGCAAACTGCGAGCAGTCATCTACGTCGATGGCTTCAACCTCTACCGGCAGAAGCTTCAGCACCACCCTGATACCAAGTGGCTCGACCTGGTTCGATTGTCTGAGCTACTGCTCCCGACGCACGACATCGTCGGCATTGAGTACTTCACGGCCCTCGTCAAGCCGGCGCTCGGCACTGACCCACAGGCACCCATTCGTCAACAGACCCACCTTCGCGCACTCGCAACACTTCCGACCGTTCGCCAGCATTTCGGGCAGTTTCGTCACGATTCGCGTCGGCTTCCAGTGGTACCGATCGAGCTCGACGAAGGAGGAGTACCGCGACGAGTGAAGGTGCGAAAGACCGAAGAGAAGGGCTCTGACGTCAACCTAGCCGCGCGCATGGTCGTCGATGCCAGTCGAGATCGAGCCGACGTGTATGTGCTCGTGTCGAACGACTCCGACTTTGCCGACGTGCTCGGCTTGCTCAGCAAAGAGCTTGGTGCTCGGTTCGGGCTCTTCTCACCGGTCGAGTCGCCTGCCGCACGCCTCTTGCAGCGGCGCCCGCTGTTCATCAAGCCAATACGCAGGGCAGCGCTACTAGCGTCGCAGCTCCCCGCGGTCGTCGTGACGCCCGACGGCAACACCGTGCGCCGTCCTGCCGAGTGGCAGTGAGCCCGATGCTTCTCGGTGCGTAAACGAAAACAGGGGCCCCCGAAGGGGCCCCGTACCCGGTGGCCGAAGCGCCCGGGGGAGTAGCGCAAGGGTACCAGTCCGCGTTGTCGACGCCGCGGTGTCTCTCCACAACGCCGACAGGGCGGCCAGTCAGGTCAGCGGTGCCGACTAGCTGTAGTTCCCCGTGAGGTTGTGAACGCGGGCTGAGGGTGTGAGGCCTCCGATCCCGGTGTGGGGTCGGTGGTGATTGTAGTGATGCAACCACGCCGCGTAAGTGGCTGCTCGAGCTTCGTCGCTGGCATAGAACGCGTCGT
>CALRMP020000096.1:0-6252 GCA_943369205.1 Gulosibacter massiliensis
CGAGGGGTGAGGGCAGCGTTACCGTGGGACACGAGAACCTCCTTGGTTCAGAGCGGAAGCAGTAAGCAGCTCCACTCTGCCTCGGAGGTTCTCGCCATGTCAGGACGTCCAGATCAAACAACGTCCCTGGGCACTACAGCTAGGCGAGCGGCCGCCACAAGCGGCTTTAGGAGGCGCACTCCCGGCACACGGAGCCGAGCTTCTCATCGTGATCGAGCTGCGAACGGTGCTTCACCAGGAAGCAGCTGATGCACGTGAACTCATCGGCTTGCGGAGGCAGCACGACGACATCGAGGTCGAGATCGGCAAGATCTTGACCAGCAAGTTCGAACCCAGGGTTGTCAGAGTCGTCGGCGTCGACAACTCCAGACATCTTGTCGGGAACGCGCTCTTGCAGGGCCTGGATTGAGTCGGTATCCTCATCAGTCTTGCGGGGGGCGTCGTAGTCCGTAGCCATGCCAGTCCACTTCTCGTCATCACTCATCAGCCACGTTCGGCGGCCATAGTTTGCAGGAACCCCGGGTCAAACGCAAACGCGCACGATCGCGAGTCGTCGGGTTGTCTCTTTCCGGCCAACTTTCGGCACGCCCGCGCTATTCCCCAACCTGGCGAGTCTGGCGTGGGATGCTGGGCGCACCAGCTTCGGCACGGGAGGCTCGCTATGGATGAACTCGCAGTGATCGGCGTCGAGAACGGCGCGCTCGTCGTCGTCTCCGCCGACGGCGAGAGGTTCCGCGTGCCGATCACCGAAGCGCTCCACACGGCCCTCCGGCAGAATCGGCCCGCGGCCGCGGTATCGCACCGCGTCGGCCCCCGCGAGGTGCAAGCGCTCATCCGCTCCGGCCTGACCGCGGCCGAGGTTGCGACGCGCACGGGCGAACCCCTCGAGTACATTCAGCGTTTCGAAGGCCCCGTCTTGGCCGAGCGCGAGTACGTCATCACGGCTGTGCGGTCGCTTCCGGTCTCAACAGCGGATGAGACCGACGGTTCGGCCCTGTTCGGTGCTGTCATCGACTCACGGCTCGACGAGCTCGACGCGAGAAGCATTCGATGGTCAAGCCGCAAGAAGGACGCGTACTGGATCATCTCCGTCGACTTCACCGATGGTGACATCGAGCGCACGGCGACGTGGAGATACGAGCCGAAGCGAGCTGTGCTGTCTCCCGCCGACCACGAAGCGCAGGCTTTGTCTCGACAGGGCGCGGCACCCGAGCCCCTGATTCCTCGCCTCCGCGCGGTGCCCGCAGACGAACCAGCGACGGGTCGGTTCGACAGCGGTGCCTTTGCGCCGACTCCGCCGGTCGCACGACCCGCCGACACTGTCGACCGCGCTCTCACTCCCGTTGTCGACGGCGGCGCTGATGACGTGGGCGATGTGAGCCAGACGGCAGACTTGCTCGATGCGCTGCGGCGACGACGAGGTGAACGAGAATCCGCCGCGATCGATGAATGGGAAGCATCGCGAGCCGCGCATCCCTCGACAGGAAGCATTCGCATTGTCGAGGTTCCCATTGAGCTCGTCGACGACGCGATTATCGACTCCGACGATGAGCAGCACGAAGACGACGTGATCGACGACGACCCCGCCAGTGCTCCCCCGGCCCCGAAGTCGACGAACCGACGCGGCCGTGCGGCGATGCCGAGCTGGGACGAGATCGTCTTCGGCGCGCGCCCCGACGACGACCCGGCCTAGCGAGAGGCTGCGCGGCGAAAAGTGCCCCAGCGCGCCAACGGCACCTGAGTTTCTTCCGGTGAAAACGAGCCGTGCTGGCCGACCATCGCCCGCGCACGAGGTGTCGCGGTGCGTTCGTCGTAGTAGGCGACGGATGCTCGAGCAGCCACCAGCACCGACCCAATGCGCGGCAGCACGGTGTCGTCGACCGGCCCAAACCACCCAGCCGCGACCGCCTCGTCTCGCGTGACGACCCACGACCGGGAGCCCTCTTCCTCGCGCCATCGGTCGCGCACGCGCTCGGCGTCGTCGGGGTCATCGAGCCCGAGTTGGAGACATCGCGGTTCGCCGGCGACATGGCGAACGCCCTCCCACAACGGACTGTCGGCAGCCACGACGATGCGGCGATGCGCGGGGATGTCGAGCATCCCGTGATCGGCCGTCAGCAGCACCCCCGCGTCATCGGGCAAGTGCTGTTCGAGAGGCGCGAGTGCGGCATCAAGCTCGTCGAGCCGACGCAGCCAGGCGTCTGAGCTCACTCCGTCGGAGTGGCCGGCCATGTCGAGCTCGGGAATGTAGACGTAGACGAGGCGCTGCCCTGGCTCGCGGAGCAATCGCACGAGAGTCGCAATGCGCTCGGCAATCGTCGCCGAGGCGACGAACCGAGCCCCGCGCAAGACGGCGTCGGTGAAGCCGGTGCCGCGGTAGCGCTCGGCTGCGACCACGACCGCGTCGATCGACGCGGCCGTCGCCGCCTCGAACACGGTCTCGTGCGGTTGCCACTCGCGGGGCGTCATTCCGGCGTCCCAGCCCGTCAGGAGGCGAACGACTCGATCGCCGCGGGGATCGATCGCTGAATAGCCGGTGAGACCGTGTTGACCCGATAGCCGGCCGGTCGTGAGGGTCGCGAGTGCGGCCGCCGTGGTCGTGGGAAACGGCGCGGTGATCGACGAGCCTTTCGCGGGAAGACCCGCCATCAAGCGGCGCGCGTGGCCCTCACGCGCGCGCACAGCGGAGATCCCGAGGCCATCGACGAGGATCACGCCGGCGCTGCGCGCGGGGGCAAGCCCGAGTCGAGTTGACTCGCCCCGAACCGCGGCGAACGTATCGGTCAACACGTCGGCGAGTGACGGGCCCTCGCTGCGTGGCGCCGGTAACATGGGGGCCATCCTATGACTCCCCCTCCCGCTTCCCGCTCCCGCGGATCCAACCCCGCTGATGCGCCTGTGGGCGAACGTATCGACGACGTCGATCTCGCCGATGAGATGCAGGGCTCGTTCCTCGAGTACGCCTACTCGGTCATCTACTCCCGAGCGCTGCCCGACGCGCGCGACGGTCTCAAGCCCGTTCAGCGGCGCATCCTCTACATGATGAGCGACATGGGCCTTCGGCCCGATCGCGGTCACGTGAAGTCGGCACGCGTCGTCGGCGAAGTCATGGGCAAGCTCCACCCGCATGGTGACTCGGCCATCTACGACGCCCTCGTTCGACTGTCGCAAGACTTCACCCTGCGTGTTCCGCTCATCGACGGGCACGGCAACTTCGGCTCGCTTGACGATGGGCCCGCGGCAGCCCGCTACACCGAAGCGCGCTTGCGTGCCGAAGCGATGGCCATGGTCAACGACCTCGACGAAGACGTCGTCGACTTCGTGCCGAACTACGACAACCAGTTGACACAGCCGTCGGTGCTTCCCGCCGCGTTTCCGAATCTGCTCGTCAACGGCGCGAGTGGCATCGCGGTGGGCATGGCGACCAACATGGCGCCGCACAACCTCATCGAGGTGGCCGGTGCCGCGCGGTACTTGCTCGACAACCCGGGGGCCACCCTCGACGACCTCATGGCGTACGTTCCGGGCCCCGACCTACCCACCGGCGGCACCATCATCGGTCTCGATGGCGTGCGCGAGGCCTACGCAACGGGCCGCGGCAGCTTCAAGACGCGCGCCAAAGTGGCGATCGAGCAAGTGACGGCCCGCAAGACCGGCATCGTCGTGACCGAGTTGCCCTACCTCGTCGGCCCCGAGAAGGTCATCGAGAAGATCAATGATGGCGTGCAGTCGAAGAAGCTCGCGGGCATCAGTGACGTCACCGACTTGACCGACCGCCGCAATGGCCTGCGCCTCGTGATCGGCATCAAGACCGGCTTCAGCCCCGAGGCCGTGCTCGAGCAGCTGTATCGCTTCACACCGCTCGAAGACGGCTTCTCGATCAACGCCGTTGCTCTCGTTGACGGCACCCCGCAAACCCTCGGGCTGAAAGAACTGCTGCAGGTCTACCTCGATCACCGGATCCAGGTCGTTACCCGGCGGAGCCGCTACCGCCTCGACCGGCGCCGCGAGCGGCTGCACCTCGTAGAGGGGCTGCTCGTCGCGATTCTCGACATCGACGAGGTCATCCAGGTCATCCGCACCAGCGACGACGCCGACGCGGCCCGCACGCGGCTCATGGAGGTCTTCGACCTCAGCCAGTTGCAAAGCGAATACATCCTCGAGCTGCGGCTGCGTCGCCTCACTAAGTTCAGCCGCATCGAGCTCGAGACCGAACGCGATCAGCTGCGGGCTGAGATCGCCGAGCTCGAGACACTGCTTGCCGACCCTGCGCGCGTGCGCACGGTTGTCGGCGACGAGCTCGAGGCGACCGCCGATCGATTCGGCACACCGCGACGCACGCTGCTGACGGAGGCGAGTGCGTCGATTGCCGCGCCACGCAGTCGAGGCGCCGCCCCCGTGTCACTCGAGATCGCCGATGCTCCGTGCCGTGTACTCGTGTCGACGACGGGCCGTGCCGTGCGCGTCGACCTGCCGGAGGGCGCGACCATTGTTGCCCCCACGCGCCGCAGCAAGCACGACGCTCTGCTCGGTGCCGTCGACTCCACAACCCGCGGAGAGCTTGTCGCCCTCACCTCGCGCGGTCGTTTCGTGCGCTTCACCCCCGTCGATCTCCCGAGCGTTCCCGCGAACTCGGTGCAACTCGCCGCGGGCGCAAAGGTGCGCGACTACCTCGGCCTCACCGACGCGAAAGAGCGCGTGCTCGCCATCGTCGACCCCGCCAGCCCGGTGCCGCTCGCACTCGGCACACGTGAGGGCATCGTCAAGCGCGTGTCGCCCGGCGGCTGGCCGGCCCGCCCCGACGGCGAGGTCATCGCGCTCAAGACGGGCGACGAGGTCATCGGAGCTGCTCCCGCCGACGATTCCGCCGAGCTTGTTTTTGTGACGACGGATGCCCAACTGCTGCACTTCGGAGCCGACCAGGTGCGCCCCCAGGGTCTTGCGGCCGGCGGAATGGCGGGCATCAAGCTCGGCGCCGGCGCACGTGCGCTGTTCTTCGGAGCCGTCGACCCCGCGACCGCGCAGGTGCTGACGATCTCGAGTTCGACGCAGACCATCGCCGGCGCCGATCCGGGCCGGGCAAAGCTCTCGCTGTTCGAGCAGTTTCCCGGCAAGGGTCGCGCGACCGGTGGGGTTCGCTGCCACGCGTTCCTCAAGGGCGAAGACGTGCTCCAACTCGCGTGGGTGGGCGAGAACCCTCTCGCGGTCGGGGCCGACGGCTCGGCACGAACGCTGCCGCAGTCCGGAGCCAAGCGCGATGCATCGGGCGCGCTGCTTGACTCCCCCATCGGCTCCGTCGGAACGCCCATCGGCTGAGGCCACAGCGGCCCGAGATGTCACCGAGCCGAGAGGTCAGCGGCCCTAGATGTCGATGCGGTCGCGGTCGAGCCCTTGCCCGGCAATGATGAAGTCTTTGCGCGGCGCGACCTCGTTGCCCATGAGTAGCTCAAACATGCGCGATGACGCCTCGGCGTCGCTCACGCGCACGCGCCGCAGGGTGCGGTGGGCCCGGCTCATGGTCGTGTCGGCGAGCTGATCGGCATCCATCTCGCCCAAGCCCTTGTAGCGCTGAATGGGGTCTTGGTAGCGCTTGCCAGCCTTCTTGAGCGCCGACAACACTCCTTGCAGTTCTTTCTCGCTGTAGGTGTAGATCGTTTCGTTGGGCTTCGAGCCGGGGTTCATGACGACGACGCGGTGCAGCGGCGGAACCGCGGCAAACACGCGGCCCTCGTCGATCATGGGCCGCATGTAGCGGAAGAACAGAGTCAACAGGAGGGTGCGAATGTGCGCGCCATCGACGTCGGCATCGCTCATGATGATGACCTTGCCGTAGCGCGCCTGCTCGAGATCGAAGCTGCGACCGGAGCCGGCGCCAATCACCTGGATGATCGAGGCGCACTCAGCGTTGCTGAGCATGTCGCTCACCGAGGCCTTCTGCACGTTCAGGATCTTGCCGCGGATGGGCAACAGCGCCTGAAACTCGCTGTCCCGCGCGAGCTTGGCGGTGCCGAGCGCGCTGTCGCCCTCGACGATGAAGAGCTCGCTGCTCGCAACGTCGTTCGACCGGCAGTCGACGAGTTTGGCGGGCAAGGCCGAGCTTTCGAGCGCGTTCTTCCGGCGCTGCGTCTCTTTGTGTGCGCGCGCCGAGATGCGGCTCTTCATTTCGGCGACAACCTTGTCGAGCACGAGGGCCGTTTGCGCCTTGTCATCGCGCTTGGTCGAGGCGAAGCGCTCCGTCAGACCCCGAGCGAT
>CALRMP020000097.1:0-6066 GCA_943369205.1 Gulosibacter massiliensis
CGGGGTCGTATCGCGCGCGAGGCCGAGCGCGACGATCGTCACCGTCACCGCGACGAGCGGCAACTCGTGCCCGAGCACGACCCGGGCGATCAGGTAGGCCAGCGTCGCGCCCACGACGATCTGCACGATCGCCGGCAGCGAGCGGACGACGCGGTCGAGCGCGGCGCGAGCATCCAACCGGCGACGGATGCTCCGCTCCAGCCGCCGCATCGACTCCGCCCCACCGCTCACGTCAGCGCCTGCCGAGCTCAGAGTGGACGCTGCACAGCGCCGAGGCGTGGCAACCGCGGCACCCCGGCCGTCGCACCCGCGTCAGGCGGAACGATGACCTGTTGCGCTGCCGCGACCGAGACACCCTCGGTCTCGACGACGAGCGCAGCCGCAGGGTCGAGCGAGCGCTTGACGATGGCGAGGGCGATGGGCCCCAGTTCGTGGTGCCGAGCGCTCGAGGTGACCGTGCCGACGGCGGCGCCGTCGAGCAGCACGGGGGTTCCGGCGCCGGGCAGCAGGGCGTCAGAGCCATCGAGGTGGAGCATGACAAGCCGACGCGGAGGGTGCCCGAGGTTGTGCACTTTCGCGACCGTCTCTTGCCCGCGGTAGCAGCCCTTCGCGAGGTGCACCGCCGACCGCAGCCAGTCGAGCTCGTGCGGAATCGTGCGGTCATCGACCTCGGTGCCGAAGCGCGGTCGCCAGGCGGCGATGCGCAATGCGTCGAGCGCGAGGGTGCCTGCCATGGCAAGCGTGCCGGCACGAACGGCGTCGGCGACCTCGGCGAGCCGCGAACGTTCGATGAGGAGCTCGGCGACGGCGTACGACGCCGCCGGGTGGTCGGCCTCGGCGGCATACTGCCAGCCGCCGGTCTGCACCGAGGCCCACGGGTCGTGCCACACGAGCGGGTGGCCGTTCGGCGCGGCAGCGTCGAGAAGCGGTTGTGCGCCCAGCTGCGCGAGCGTCGCCCACTCTGCCGACACATCGGCGACCTCGACGCGCATCATGAACCGCATGCGATCAAGCCACGCGGCGAGCGCCGGGGCAGCCGCGCCCTCGACGAGCAACCAGGTCGTGGTTCCGTCGTCGATGACGTGCATCGCGTGTTCGAGGCGTCCGTTTGGGTCGAGCAGCAGAGTCTCGGCAGACGCGCCCGGCGTGAGCCCGGTGAGCGACTGCGAGGTGAGCGAGTCGAGCCAGGTCAGACGGTCGTCGCCGGTGACCGTGACGACTCCGCGATCGCTCAGGTCGACGAGGGCGCGGCCGGCGGCGAGCATCCGTTGCTCCGCGACCGGGTCTCCATAGTGGTCGGCGACCCCGCCCTCAGAGGCAACGGCACCCGGCAGCGCGAGAAGCGGGTTACTCGCCACGATGCAGGGTTCCTGAGGCGTGCGTGCGCAGATCGTTGCCGAGCGCGGCGATGTCCCACGCCCACAGCAGCTTGCTGTCGACGAGCCCGTAGATGCGGGTGGCCGCGGCGTACTCTTTCGCACTCGCAGAGCGCATGACGGCGTCGGTCTGTAGGTCGATGCGCGCGTCGGCGACCCGGCCGAGGTAGAGCTCGCTCACGCCGCCCGGGTGAATGAGGGCGACCTCGACCTCGAAGCCGCCCTGCGGCGAACGCAGGGTTTCGACCTCGTCGGCGGTCGTGAAGGGGCGGGGGCCGTCACCGGGCAACATGCCGGGCCCCGCGTCGCCGGGTTGTGACGGCCGGTGCAACCGCCAATAGCCGGCTTCGGCGCTCAGAGGCGTGTTGGCGTCATCGAGTAGCCAGGTGTGCGACGAATAGTTCAGATAGTTGAGCCCATCATGGCTGAAGCTGACGCGCTGGCCGAACTCGTGTTCGCGAACGCGGTCACCGTCTTTGTAGTGCACGACGCCCGTGCCATCCCACAGGCCAATGAGCCACGCGAGCGGCGCAAGCTCGGCGGGCAGGCTCGAATCGAGCGAGAACATCGTGCGCGGCGCGCTCAGCGCTGGCCGCGGTACAGGTTGACGAGCACGACGACCGAGACGAAACCGATCGAGAGGGTCGCCAGCCCGAGAAGGCCGAGGAAGAAGATCTCAAGGGCGAGAAGCATGGCGTCAGTCTACGACGCGGAGCCGAGCGTCGCCTGCACGATAAGCGTCGCCGCTGACGCCACCATGAGCACGAGCACGACTCCCGTCACGGTGACGAGCATGCGCATGACGAGCCCCTCTTTCGACTGGAGGCTGACCTGAATGACGAACGTCAGCAACACGGCCCCCGCGGCGACCGCGGCGAAGAGCGGCCACCAACCGTCAAGCGGAACGATGAGGGCAATAACGACGAGCGCCACAACGACGGCGAGCCAGACCGGCAGGGCGGTCGCGACGGTGCGAGTCATGCCTCCATGCTAGGGCGCTTGTACACTGATTCAGACACCGTGTGGAGGACTCATGGCGCAGCTGTTGATCCTGACCTCGCAGGTGAACACCGACGTTCTTCCCGCGCTGGGCCTGCTAAGCCACCGAGTTCGCCGCATTCCGGCCGAACCGGCGGCTCTCGTCGGCGCGCCCCCGGCTGACGTCATCATCGTGGATGCCCGCTCAGACCTCGCGAGTGCGAAGAGCCTCTGCAGAATCTTGACGACGACCGGCGCTGGCTCCCCGATCATCGTCGTGCTCACCGAGGGCGGGCTCACCGCCATCAACGCCGAGTGGGGCATCGACGACGTGCTGCTCGACAACGCGGGGCCGGCTGAAGTGGATGCTCGAATCCGGCTCGCCGTCGGTCGCCAGTCGCGCGATGAGGGGCCCAACATGATCCGCGCCTCGGGCGTCACGATCGATGAGGCCAGCTACTCAGCCAAGGTGCACGGACGCACGCTGGACCTCACGTTCAAAGAGTTCGAGCTCTTGCGCTTTCTCGCCACCCACCCGAGCCGCGTCTTCACGCGTGAGCAACTGCTCAGTGAGGTGTGGGGCTACGACTACTTCGGCGGCACCCGCACGGTCGACGTGCACGTGCGACGGTTGCGCGCCAAGCTCGGCGACATGGAGTCACTCATCGGCACCGTGCGCAACGTGGGCTACCGGTTCACGATTCACGAGGACGACCCCGAGCAGACCCAAGCCCGCTCGCGCGTCTGACGCTGGAGAGCTTGCGGGGTGACGCCCGACCGGTGCGGCGTTACCCGAACTTGCCCGAAACGTAGTCTTCGGTGTCCTTGACGGTTGGGTTCGAGAAGATCACCGAGGTGTCGTCGTACTCGATCAGCTTGCCGGGCTTGCCCGTGCCGGCAATGTTGAAGAAGGCCGTCCTGTCGCTCACGCGGCTCGCCTGTTGCATGTTGTGCGTGACGATGACGATCGTGTAGTCCTTCTTGAGCTCCTCGATGAGGTCTTCGATCGCGAGCGTCGAGATGGGGTCGAGAGCGGAGCACGGTTCGTCCATGAGGATCACCTCGGGCTCGACCGCGATGGCGCGCGCGATGCAGAGCCGCTGCTGCTGACCGCCCGAAATGCTCGAGCCGGGGCGCTCGAGGCGGTCTTTCACTTCGTTCCAGAGGTTCGCGCCCTGCAGCGACTTCTCGACGAGTTCGTCGGCGTCAGACTTGCTGATTCGGCGGTTGTTGAGCTTGACACCCGCGAGAACGTTGTCGCGGATCGACATCGTCGGGAAAGGGTTGGGGCGCTGGAACACCATGCCCACTTGCCGCCGAACGAGCACGGGGTCAACACCCGGGCCGTAGAGGTCGTCGCCATCGATGAGCACCTCGCCCTCGACGTAGGCACCGGGGATCACCTCGTGCATGCGGTTGAGCGTGCGGATAAAGGTCGACTTCCCGCATCCCGACGGACCGATAAAGGCGGTGACGCTGCGCGGCTCGATGACCATGGTGACGTCTTCCACCGCCTTGAACTTGCCGTAGTAGACGTTCAGGTCGTTGACTTCAATGCGCTTAGACACGGTGTCGGTCTTCCTTCAGGGTGATCGGGGCTCAGCGGCCGAGCTTGGGGGCGAATGCGCGGGCGATGATGCGGGCGAGAAGATTGAGCACCATCACGATGAGGATCAGGGTGAGCGCGCCAGCCCAGGCCCGGTCGAGGTAGGCCTGCGTTTCGACGCCCTGATTCGCATACGAGGTGAACACAAACACCGGCAGCGACTGCATGCGGTCGGAGAAGAGGTTCCAGTTCATGCTTGCGGTGAAGCCCGCGACGATCAAGAGCGGCGCCGTTTCGCCGATGACGCGCGCAATCGAGATCATGATGCCGGTCGCAATTCCCGCAGCCGCGGTTGGCAACACGACGTTGAGAATCGTCAGCCACTTGGGAACCCCGAGAGCGAGCGAGGCCTCGCGCAGCTCGTTCGGCACCACTCGCAGCATCTCCTCGCACGATCGCACGACGACGGGGATCATGAGCACCGACAAAGCGATCGCGCCAGCGAAACCCATGCGCACTCCCGGCCCGAAGAAGAGGGCGAAGAGGGCGAAGGCAAAGAGTCCGGCGACGATCGACGGGATGCCGGTCATGACGTCGACGAAGAACGTGATCGCTCGCGCGAGAGGCCCGCGGCCGTACTCGACGAGGTAAATCGCGGTGAAGAGGCCGATCGGAATCGAGATGATCGCGGCGGTTCCCGTCATCAGCAGGGTTCCCACGATCGCGTGGGAAGCCCCACCTCCCTCTCCGACGACATTGCGCATGGAGCTGGAGAAGAACTCAATGTCGAACCGGGCCGAACCGTTGATCACCACCGTGACAACAAGCGAGACGAGCGGGGTCATCGCGATGAGGAACGCACCCGTCACGAGGGACGTGACGAAACGATCCGTCGCCTTCCGCGAACCCTCCACTTGTCGGCTGATCACGACAAGGAGGATCAGATAGGCGATCACCCCCAGCACGATCGTGCCGACGAGGGAAAACGCAGTGTCGGTCGCCGAGGCGAGCAGAGAGAGCACTCCCGCGGCGCCCGTGAGCGAGAGCCCCAAGATGACCCACGGTGTGCGGGGGTGGAGCCGCCCCTGAGTCAGGCTGTTGGTCATTACGGCAGTAGTGGCCACGTCAGTTCGCTCCTGAGAAGTCTTTGCGGCGGTTGACGATGTATCGAGCGATCGAGTTCACGATGAGCGTGATGATGAAGAGAACCAGACCGGTAAAGATCAGCAGGTTCACGTTGACGCCGTACGACTCCGGGAAGCTCAGCGCGATGTTGGCGGCGATCGTCGACGGGTTCGCCGATTGAAGCACGGCGAACGTCACAACCGCTTGCGGCGAAAGCACCATCGCGACGGCCATGGTCTCGCCGAGAGCTCGGCCCAGACCAAGCATCGCGCCCGAGATGATGCCGGGGCGCCCAAAGGGCAATACGGCCATCGTGATCATTTCCCACCGTGTTGCACCCAAAGCGAGAGCCGCTTCTTCGTGGAGCACCGGTGTTTGCAGGAAGATCTCACGGCAGATGGCCGTCATGATCGGCAGGATCATGACGCCCAGCACAATGGCGGCCGTCAAGATGGTCCGGCCCGTGCCGGAGACGGGCGGAGCGAAGAACGGGATCCAGCCCAGGTTCTCCGTCAACCACACGTAGAGCGGCTGTACGGCAGGGGCGAGCACGCCGATGCCCCACAGCCCGAAAACGACCGAGGGAACGGCCGCGAGAAGGTCGATGATGTAGCCCAAGAACTGGGCGAGTCTGCGGGGTGCGTAGTGCGAGATGAAGAGCGCAATGCCGACCGCGAGCGGCAACGTCATGACGAGGGCAAGGGTTGCTGACCACAGGGTGCCGAAGATGAGGGGCCACACGTAGTCCCACAGCGAGGGGGGAGAGCCGATGAACTCTTCGGGATCAACCACGAGCGCTGGAAGGCTTTGGGCGATGAGGAAGCTCGCGACCAAAGCAAGGATCACCAGGATGGTGGCGCCGGAGATGAGTGCCGTGCGCGAGAAGACGAGATCGCCGAGCCGCTGCTTTGCCTTGATCGGCGTCTGCTGCGCGGGGGCTTCAGTGGCGGTCATCGACGCGACGTTCCTTCCGGAGAGCTATGGCGTGAGTGCGGCAGGCTAGCGATCTGATCAGTCTGACGGGCGTGGGGGGGGGGGGGG
>CALRMP020000098.1:0-5837 GCA_943369205.1 Gulosibacter massiliensis
CGAGGGGTGAGGGCAGCGTTACCGTGGGACACGAGAACCTCCTTGGTTCAGAGCGGAAGCAGTAAGCAGCTCCACTCTGCCTCGGAGGTTCTCGCCATGTCAGGACGTCCAGATCAAACAACGTCCCTGGGCACTACAGCTAGGCGAGCAGTTCGCCGTCGTAGACGAGGGCCGCTGGGCCGGAGAGAGCGACGTGTTCGCCATCTTCCGCCGCGAACATGCGGACACCGAGAACTCCGCCGGGAACCGTCACGCGCCACTCGTTCGGAGCCGCGGTTCCGGCCCAGTGACGCACGGCGAGTGCGGCCGCGGCGGCGCCGGTGCCGCACGATAGGGTCTCGCCACTTCCGCGCTCGTGAACCCGCATGCGGATGCGCCCGATGCCATCGACGACGAGTGGATCGGCGGGAACGACGAACTCGACGTTGGCGCCCGACGCCGGAGCGGGGTCGAGCAGGGGCGGCACGCTCAAGTCGACACCATCGAGCTCGTCATCGCTCGCGAGCGCGACCACGACATGCGGGTTGCCGACACGGATTCCGAGCCCGGGCCGTGCCACCGGTAACTCGCGGGCCCTCACCAGGGGTTCGGTGCCGTCAAGAACCCAGCGCCCCAGGTCGACTGCGAAGCCATCGGCAAGACGATGCACATCGCGCACTCCGGCTCGCGTGCCGATCGCGATCGACTGACCGGGTGGCAGCTCGGCGAGCCCTCGATCGAGTAGGTAGTGCACGAATACGCGGATACCGTTTCCGCACATCTCGGCGACACTGCCGTCGCTGTTCGCGTAGTCCATGAACCACTCGGCGTCGGGATGTTCGTTGAGCACGGCACGACCGTCGGCCAGGTTCGCTGATCGAACAGCGCGAATCACGCCGTCGCCCCCCACTCCGCGATGCCGGTCGGCGATTGCGGCGAGGCGTGCGGAATCGAGTTCGAGTTCGCCCTCCGGGTCCGCGATGATGACGAAGTCATTCCCCGTTCCGTGGCCCTTGGTGAATCGCAACGTCGTCACCGGCCCATGCTATCGGCGAGGTCAGGGGCGACGCGGCGGTCAACCTGCTCGGCGAGATCGTCGGCAGCAGCATCCACCCACTCGACCGCGGGGTCGCGACGCAACCAACTGACTTGACGCCGCGCGTACCGCTTCGTCAGTGACTGCGTCGACTCGATCGCGTGCGCTTCGTCGAGAGTGCCTGCGAGCTGAGCGATGGCTTGTGCGTACCCGATCGCGCGACTTGCGGTCACGCCACGTTCAAGCCCGAGCGGCAGGAGCGCACGAACCTCCTCGAGAAGACCCTCGTTCCACATGCGGCGAACACGAACATCGAGGCGCTCAACGAGCTCGGCCCGATCGAGAGCGAGTGCGATCTGCCGGTACGGGCGCCACGGAGTTGCCCGCGCGTCGAGGCCAACGAGGAACGGCTCGCCCGTGAGCTCGCCGACCTCAAGCGCGCGCACGATCCGTCGACCGTTGTGCGGCCCGATGGCTACCGCGGCAGCCGGGTCGCGAGTGGCGAGCACCTCGTGAAGCCCCTCCGGCCCGAGCCGCTCAAGCTCGCCTTCCCAGTGGGCACGCCGCTCGGGGTCGGTGCCCGGAAACCGAAAGTCGGTGAGCACCGCTGCGAGATAGAGTCCCGACCCTCCGACAAGCACGGGCACGGCCCCCCGCGTCGCGATCTCCTCGATCGCGGCACGCGCCTGCTCTTGGTAGTGGGCGACGCTCGCCTCGGTGGTGACATCGAGCACGTCAATCAGGTGATGGGCGACCCCTCGACGCTCGGCGAGCGTCAGCTTCGCGGTGCCGATGTCCATTCCGCGATAGAGCTGCATGGCGTCGGCATTCACGACTTCCGCACTCAGGCCGCGCTCGCGCCACCGTTCGGCGAGGCGAAGGGCGAGTTCGCTCTTTCCGGTTCCGGTGGCGCCGGTGATCGCAACGATCATGAGGATGCGCTCCGGGCGCTCACCCCTGAGCGCCACCCTGCGCGCGCACCGTGGGCAGGCCGAGGCCGACGCGAGCGCCCGCACTCGTGATCGTTGCGCTGCCTCCGGTCACGGGGGTTCCGCAGCTCGCGGCTTCGGCGCGATCCCACGCGTCGCCGGCGCGCGTGCGGCGGATCACGAGGGGTGCATCGTGATCGGCAATGAGGTGGAAGGCTGCCGCGCTCGTGATGCTCGTGGTGACGAGGTCGCCGGGGCGGGGCCGCTCGCTGCCCGGGGGCACGGCGAGGTGGACCAAGCGATTGTCTTCAGCGCGACCCGTGATGCGTTCGGTCGCGGCGTCTTTCTTGCCATCGTGGTTCGAAATGAGCACGACGACGTCGCGGCCGATCTGCTCGTGGTTCTCTTCGGCACTGATGCGGTCCTGCACCGCGGTGAGACGCTCGTAGCGCTCTTGCACCACGGCCTTCGGCACCTGGTCGGGCATCGTTGCGGCAGGGGTGCCTGGGCGGATCGAGTACTGGAACGTGAAGGCACTTGCGAACCGCGCCTGCTCAACGACGCGCACGGTGTCGTCGAAGTCGTCGTCGGTCTCCCCCGGGAATCCGACGATGATGTCGGTCGTGATCGCCGCGTGCGGGATGCGCTCACGCACACGGTCGAGAATTCCGAGGAACTTGTCGCTGCGGTAGGAGCGCCGCATCGCCTTGAGAACGCGGTCTGAGCCCGACTGGAGCGGCATGTGCAGTTGCGGCATCACCGACGGGGTCTCGGCCATCGCGTCGATGACGTCGTCAGTGAAGGCGGCGGGGTGTGGGCTTGTGAAGCGAATGCGCTCGAGCCCGTCGATCTGACCGGCCGCGCGAAGGAGCTTGCCAAAAGCGAGTCGGTCGCCGAACTCAACCCCGTAGGAATTGACGTTCTGGCCCAAGAGCGTGACCTCGATCGCTCCGTCGTCAACGAGAGCTTGCACCTCGGCGAGGATGTCGCCGGGGCGGCGGTCTTTCTCTTTGCCGCGCAAGGCAGGAACGATGCAGAAAGTGCACGTGTTATTGCAGCCCACCGAGATGCTGACCCAGCCACTCGAGGTTGATTCTCGGCGAGACGGCAACGTCGACGGGAAGACATCAAGCGACTCGAGAATCTCGAGTTGCGCTTCGCCATTGTGGCGGGCGCGATCGAGGAGAGCCGGGAGCGAGCCCATGTTGTGGGTTCCGAAAACGACGTCGACCCACGGCGCCTTCTCGAGGATGACCGAGCGGTCTTTCTGAGCGAGGCATCCGCCGACGGCGATCTGCATTCCTTCCCGCTCACGCTTCACACTCGCGAGGTAACCCAGGTTGCCGTAGAGCTTGTTGTCGGCATTTTCGCGAACCGCGCACGTATTGATCACCACGACGTCGGGGGCGCCGTTGTCGGATTTCACGTAACCGGCAGCCTCCAGCGAGCCGCTCAAGCGTTCGGAGTCGTGCACGTTCATCTGACACCCGTAGGTGCGCACTTCGTACGTGCGCGGCGGCGTCAGAACACTCGTGGACATCTCCCCAGTTTACGACTGTGCGGCTTAGCGGAACTGCACGCGATGCACCGTGGCACCCTGGCCCGATGCCGCATCGTCGGAATCGTCGGAATCGTCGAAGAGGTCGTTCTCGCCATCGAGTGCGCGCCGCGCGGCATCGCGGGCGGCGGCGCCCGTGTGGCCTTTGCGCGCGAGATAGTCGACGAGTCGTCGCTCGGCTGTGGTTCGGTCGAGCCCGCCGAGGCGCCGCGCGCGGTCTTTCGCGAGGTCGAGCACACGGTCACCTTCGGCGGAGTCGTCGCCCTCGGCGAGGGCCTCGTCGATCGCGCCACGGTCGACCTTGCGGCGCATGAGCTCATTGCGAACAGCGGAGGGCCCGAGCTTCTTGCGGCTGCGCAACTGATCGACGAGCTCGATCGCGAGCGCGCGATCGTCGATGAGGCCGACTGACTCGAGGCGCTTGAGCTCGGTCTCGATCGCGATTGTAGTGATCTCGCGTCGACGCAGAAGCTCGGCGATCTCTGCCCGTGGTTGTCCTCGTCGGGTGAGAGCGTGCATGCTCACGTTCTCGGCGCGCTTCGCATCAGCCGCACGATTCGACTCGGCTTCTTCGAGTTCGCGCCGCGCGTTCTCGGCTTCCGCCTCTCGCACCCCGGGCAGGTAGGTGACGGGTGCGATGACCTCATCGTCTACCGTGCCGGCCTGCCCGGGAGTGCGTGAGAGTGTCACTAGGCTCCCGCTGCCGCGCGGAGAATCGGCTGCTCGTCAGCATCGGCACCGGCGTCATCGTTGCCGCCGGCGGCCTCAGCACGAGCGTCGCCATCAGCAGTGACCGCGGCGACCGGAGCAGGCGCAGCCGAGGCCGCGGCAGCGGCGGCCTTGGCCTTGCCCGGTGCCTTCTCGGCGGGAGCCTCGGGGGCGAGCGGCTCGACCGCTGCGAGCTTCGCACCGATGCCGAGCTTTGTCAGGATCTTGCTCTCGATCTCTGCCGCCATTGTGGGGTTCTCGAGCAAGAAGTTGCGAGCGTTCTCTTTGCCCTGGCCGAGCTGGTCGCCCTCGTAGGTGTACCAGGCGCCCGACTTGCGCACGATCTCGTGCTCGACACCGAAGTCGATGAGGCTTCCCTCGCGCGAGATGCCGACGCCGTAGAGAATGTCGAACTCGGCCTGCTTGAAAGGCGGAGCCATCTTGTTCTTGACGACCTTGACGCGCGTGCGGTTGCCCACTGCGTCGGTGCCGTCTTTGAGCGTTTCGATGCGACGAATGTCGAGACGCACCGAGGCGTAGAACTTCAAAGCCTTACCACCCGAGGTCGTCTCGGGGCTACCGAAGAACACGCCGATCTTCTCGCGCAGCTGGTTGATGAAGATCATCGAGGTGCCCGTCGAGTTGAGCCCGCCCGTGAGCTTGCGGAGGGCTTGCGACATGAGGCGGGCCTGGAGGCCGACGTGGCTGTCGCCCATCTCGCCCTCGATCTCTGCGCGCGGCACGAGCGCCGCGACCGAGTCGATGACGACGAGGTCAATCGACCCCGAGCGCACGAGCATGTCGGCGATCTCGAGAGCCTGCTCACCCGTGTCGGGTTGCGACACGAGCAACTGGTCAATGTCGACCCCGAGCTTCTGGGCGTAGTCAGGGTCAAGCGCGTGCTCAGCGTCGATGAAGGCGGCGATACCGCCGGCCTTCTGCACATTGGCAATCGCGTGGAGCGTGAGCGTGGTCTTGCCGGAGGACTCGGGGCCATAGATCTCGATGATGCGACCCCGCGGGAGGCCGCCAATGCCGAGAGCGACATCAAGCGCGATCGACCCCGTCGGAATCACCGCCACAGGAGCACGCTCATCGGACCCGAGGCGCATGACGCTGCCCTTGCCGAACTGACGATCGATTTGCGCGAGAGCGGTCTCGAGTGCTTTTTCGCGATCTGCTGCTGAAGGCATTGCGGTCTCCTGTTTCATCTCGTGTGCGGTGTGCCTATCTGCTGTCACTCATCGTCCGGCCGATGGAGCAAGGCCGGACGGTTCACGACAAGGCGTGACGGCGTTCGCCGACGAGACCGACGGTACGCTCCTGGCCCGACATTGTCGGGTCTGACGCGCAGTGCGTGCAGTTACTCGTGTTCGATTGCCGCTGGGGAGGAGTCTATGCGATAGGCGAACACATGTTCGAGAAAAACTGCCGCGCGGCGTGTCGCAATCAGCTCATCGGCTGCGTCTCAAGCAGGGCGACTAGCTGTAGTTCCCCGTGAGGTTGTGAACGCGGGCTGAGGGTGTGAGGCCTCCGATCCCGGTGTGGGGTCGGTGGTGATTGTAGTGATGCAACCACGCCGCGTAAGTGGCTGCTCGAGCTTCGTCGCTGGCATAGAACGCGTCGT
>CALRMP020000099.1:0-5569 GCA_943369205.1 Gulosibacter massiliensis
GTTGGCGAGGGGTGAGGGCAGCGTTACCGTGGGACACGAGAACCTCCTTGGTTCAGAGCGGAAGCAGTAAGCAGCTCCACTCTGCCTCGGAGGTTCTCGCCATGTCAGGACGTCCAGATCAAACAACGTCCCTGGGCACTACATCTAGCAGGGCGGGGCAGCTGGTGCGTGCTGTGCGGCCGCGACTCGCGGAACGACGGCGTCACTCTGGCATCCTTCCCGAACTTCGGAAGGAGGATGAGGATCGCTGGCCCGCTTCCGAAGTTTGGGAAGGGGCACGCGGGGGTGCGGCTGGCCCGCTTCCGACGTTCGGGAAGGGGCGCGCGGGGGGCTAGCGCTTCCAGTATCCCTTCACGACGGCGCGCTCGACGTCGATGCCCCAGGTGGCGAGCAGGGCGCGCGCGGGAGCGACGAGCGACTGCTCGCCGCACGCGAAGACAAAGCGCTCGAGCGGGTCGGTTGGGGCGGGCAACGCTCGCAGGGCAACGGCGAGGGCAACACTGGGGGCGGCAACCAGGGCGGCACTGGGGGCGGCAACCAGGGCGGCGCCGGACGCGGCTCCGGCAGACGATTCGGCAGCTGTTGGAGAAGCAGCTGGCTGCAGGATGCTCACGCGCACGCCCGCCGGCGGCTCGATGCTGAGCGCCGGAAGGTCGAGGCGGGTTTCGAGCAGGAGGTATCCCGTGATGGTGGGGCCGAGCATCCGGAGGTAGCGGCGTATCGCGGGCAGGGCGCTGTCGTCGCCCGCGAGCACGACCTCCCCCGGTGCGCCGGACAACACGACCGAACCCTTCGGCCCCATCATGACGGCGGGTGAGCCGAGCGGCGCCCGCGCAGCCCACGGGCCGATCAAGCCCGCTGACGCGTCGGCGGAAGAGTGCACGAGCACGTCGAGGTCGATCCACCCCTCGTCGACGGAGTGCTCGACCACCGTCTCGGTGCGGCTCTCGCCGAGCGGCTCGCCCGTGGGGCCGAGCGGCACCGCGCCCCCGTCGGGCGCCACGACGACGCGCACGTGGTCTCCCCCACCGGGTGCCACGAAACCCGCGAGTTCGCCGGGCCGAGCCTCGGCGAGTCGCACGCGCACGAAACTGTCATCGCCGGCGGTTGCGAGCACCGTGCGCGACGCGAGCACGAGGTGCCGGGTGGCGGGCGGGAACGGCAGGCGGGCGAGCGAGTAGGGCACGGCGGCTCGATTCAGGCGGCGGGCAAGACCGGAATGGTTCCGGTGGCGGGAGGCGGGGCATCCCCGTTGTCAATGTCTTCGGGGTTGGGCAGGGTCATCAGGAAGCGGCAAAAGATGATGCCGAGCACGGTGATGCCGGCGCCGCCGATGATCCACGGCACCGTGAGGTCGATGAGCGCGAGCGCCCCACCGATCATCGACCCGATGGGCATCGTGCCCCACAACAGCGTGCGCCACGTGCCGTGCACACGGCCCAGGAGTCGGCCCGGAATGATCGCTTGCCGGAACGACATGATGAGCACGTTCCACACGGTGGTGGCGACGGCACCAAGGCCGAACAACACGATCGCCGCGAGCGGCACGGGCAGCAGCCCTGTGAGCAAGACGAGGATTCCGGCGAGCAGATTCGCAGCCGCCATGACGGGCCCGAGGCCAAAGCGGCGCGCCAGTCGCGACGCGATGAGCGAGCCGAGCAGGCCGCCGATGGCTCCCGAGAGCAAGAAGAGCCCGAACGCCGCTTCGGGAACCGCGAGCGTGTCGAGCACGAAGAGCACGAGAGTGGCACCCGATGCCGAGAACAAGATGGCGACGGGGATGCTGAAAAACCACAGTGTGCGCAACATGCGGTTGCCCATGATGAAGTGCCACCCATCGACAAGTTGCCGACGGAAGGGAACGACCTCGTCGGTCGACGCTTCGCGGAACTGGCGCCCCGACGCGACCGCGGGAAGCAGGGCGGCGAGCAGCGCGGCAAGACCGAACGCGGCGACGAGGCCACCGATCGGGATCAGCACGGCGACGGCGAACAGCGCCGACGTGATCGGAGCAGCGGCGAAGTTTTGCACGACGAGCTCGGCGCCTTCGATGCGCGCGTTGGCGCGCGGCAGGTTCTTCTTCGCGACGACGCTCGGCACGACCGCGCGAATCGCTCCGTCGTAGAGGGTCTCGCACACTCCGTAGACGAAAATGACGAGGTACAGCCACCAGATCGTGAGCGCGTTCATCGCGACCAGAACGACCAACACCACGGCGAGCAGCGTGCGGACTCCGGCGGCGAGTGCGAGGGCCTGCCGGCGATCCATGCGGTCGACGAGCACACCAGCGGGCACCGCGAAAAACAGCCACGGAAGCATCGCGACAGCACCGATGCCCGCAATGAGCAGGGGGTCGTCGGTGAGTCGCGCGGCGAGCAGTGGCGACGCTGTGCGCGCGATGCCGTCGCCGAGGCTCGAGGCGAGGTTGGCCGTGAAGACGGTGCCGAACGTACGCCCGAGGCCATTGCCTCCGGCTGCTCGCGAACTCGTCGTCACGATGCGCTTCCTACCAGCGGTCGTGCACCGCAGCGCGGAACCGGCGGTCGTAGAGCTCAACGACACGAGCGTGAAACTCAGGGCCCAGCTCAGGCGCCGAGCCAGCGGCGGCGTTCGACCGTGCTTGCTCGGGCGAACGGGCGCCGGGAATGACGCAGCTCACGCCGGGCAGCTGTGCGAGCCAGGCGAGTGCGGCAGTGGCGGGCGCCAACCCGTGCTCGGCGGCGAGCGCCGAGAACTCGACCGCGGCCTCGACGCCCGTGGCGTAGTCAACACCCGCGAAGGTCTCGCCCTGGTCGAAGTGCGAACCATCGCGGTTGTAGGTGCGGTGGTCGTTCTCGGCAAAGACGGTGTCGGCCGTGTAGCGCCCGCTCAGCAACCCCGACGCGAGCGGCACGCGCGCGATGATGCCGACGCCCGCGGCAATGGCGGCCGGCAGCACCTCGTCGAGCGGCTTGAGGCGGAAGGCGTTGAGCACGATCTGCACGCTTGCCACGTTGGGCCGCGCGATCGCCGTGAGCGCCTCGGCTGAAGTCTCGACGCTCACGCCGTAGTTCTTCATGACGCCCTCGCCGACCAAGGCATCGAGGTCGTCGTACACGCGGTCGATCGCGTACACGGGCGTCGGCGGGCAGTGCAACTGCACGAGATCGAGCGTGTCGACCCCGAGGTTGCGACGGCTGCGGTCGCTCCAGGCTCGGAAGTTCTCGGTCGAGTAGTTATCGACCGTCTGCGGCACGCGGCGGCCCATCTTGGTCGCGACGAAGATGTTCGCGTCGGGGCGCTCGCGCAGGTAGGCGGCGATGAGCTTCTCGCTGCGGCCATCACCATAAGCGTCCGCAGTGTCGAACATCGTGACGCCCGACTCGACGGCGGCGTCGAGCACGGCGTGAGCATCCGCCTCGGTGACGTCGCCCCAGTCGGCGCCCAGCTGCCACGTGCCGAGGCCGATCGACGAAACCGTTGCGCCGGTACGGCCGAGCTGTGCAGTCTTCATGGGCCCAGCCTAAGCGCCGGGTGCGCCTCGGTCGCGCGCGGGCTCAGTGGTAACGACAGCCGCGACCGCCGCGGCGAGCTTCGGCCGAATGATGTGGGCCACACCCGAAATGCGGTGCGAGCGCACGTGCCTTAACTGTTCGATGATGGCGATGCCGCCGGGTGCCAAGAACGGGTCGAGCGCGCCATAAACCAGCTCAATCGGAACCCGCACACGCGACACATCGGCGAGAGTCGTCTGCGATTCGATCGCGTTCTTGAGCGACAGCATGAACGGCTCCCAGTTCTTTTCGGTCAACTCGAGCACGTTCTTGATGGGCGCCACGGAAGCGAGAGCGGCGGCGGTTCGCTGCGTGAACTGGGCGTTGTTACGCAAGAACTCGTAGACCGTGAAGTAGGCGCCCATGCTCGCGCGATCGACGGGGTCACCCAGCAAAGCAGGGGGCAAGTAGATCGGTGAGCTCACGAGCACGAGCCGGTGCAATTGGTGTCGGTGCGTTGCCGCGTAGCGCGCGGCGATAAGACTGCCGAGCGAATGCCCGACGAGGGTGAATGGTTCACGCAGCCCCAACGAGCGGATCGTGCGATCGAGTGCGGCCACGTGCTCTTCGAGTGTGTAGGTGGCCCCCTCGGGGGCGGGCGAGTCACCGAAGCCGAGAATGTCGATCGTGATGCAGCGTCTGGACGACTCGAGCAAGGGCACGAGATGGTGAAACGTGACCGACGATGACGCGATGCCGTGAATCATGACGACCACGGGCCCGCTGCCGGTGTCACCGGCGACGTTCAAGAGCGGAGCATCCCGCCGCCACCAGTCGAAGAGCCCCATGGGGCGATTATGGCGCACGCCTCACGAGCCGCGCCGGACCTCCGTCAGGGCACAAGAGAGGGGGGCCGGCTCAGCCGACCCCCCAGTCCTTCGCGTCCACCCCTAGTCGCGCAGGAATTACTTGACCATAACCACGCGATCGCGGCCGTAACGGGTTTCTCGACCATCCCTCGGGCTTCTCACGGCGATATATCAGGTCACAATCGCATCTCACGCGAGAACGTTGGGTGGTGGCGCGTACTCGCGGAGGTCTAGCGTGAGCGCCATGAACGCACGACGCAGTCTTCTCGCCCTTCCCGCGCTGGCCCTCGCCGCACTTCTCCTGAGCGGCTGCGCCGCTCTACAATCGTCGGATTCTGTGAGCGACGAATCGGTCACCGACTCGGGCGGAATGCCCGAGTTCGACGGCGGGCTCGAGGCACCGAGCGCCGACGGGTCGGGCGGCGATAACACTGACAACCGGTCGGTCATCACGACCGGCTACCTCTACCTCACGGTGGAAGCGCCACTCGAGGCAGCGGCCGAAGCAACGTCGATCGTTGAAGCGGCGGGCGGGCGGGTCGACGGCCGCACCGAGTACGGTCCGCAATCGTTGTCGTCACTCATGGCGACCGACGCGGGCGGCGCCGAGTTGCTGCTGCGAATCCCCGCCGACCGCCTCACGACCACGCTCGAGAGGCTCAGGGAGTTGGGCGAAGTGGAGGAGCTGCAGCTGAGCTCGAGCGACGTCACGCGCGAAGTGCAAGACATCGATGCGCGCGTCACCGCCTTGCGCTCGTCGATCACGCGGTTGCTCTCGCTGCAAGACCAGGCGGCGACCGTCGAAGACCTCATCGCCTTGGAGACAGCGATCAGCGACCGCCAGGCCGAACTCGAAAGCCTCGAAGCGCAGCAACGCTACCTCGCCGACCAGGTCGAGCTTTCGACGATCACGCTCGTTCTGGGCTCGATCGCGGTCGCCCCGGTCGATGAACCCGACACCTTCCTCAGTGGCCTCGTGACCGGCTGGGAGGCGCTCGTCACCTTCGGCTCGGGGCTGCTCGTGCTCTTCGGAGTACTGCTGCCGTGGCTCATCGTGCTCGGGCTCATCGCGTTCGCGATCGTCATGATCGTGCGGCGAGCAATTCGTCGAGGCCTGCCGGCCCCGGCCGCCGAGGCTGAGGCCCCCGCGGAGGCTCCCGCCGAGGCCCCGGCGAAGGCCCGCGCAAAGGCTCCCGCGGCGAAGAGTTAGTCGCGGTCGTGGGGGGG
>CALRMP020000100.1:0-5529 GCA_943369205.1 Gulosibacter massiliensis
GCGGAGGCGGAGGCGGCGGCGGGCGCTAGCCCTCCTGCCTCGCAAAGGGCTCCTGCACCCACTGCGCTCACGTGCGCGCATCCCCCTACACTGACGCCATGGCCTCACAGCCGGCCGGGCACACCCCGGCCGAGAACACGGCCGCGATGGTGGCCGGGAGAATCACGACCAGCGCTGAGGCGTATCGGTTGCCTACAGAGCGCGTTCTCGCCGAGTTCGGCACAGCGCGCACCGGGCTGACCGAGGCCCAGGTTGCCGCGAACCGGCTGCAGTTCGGCAGCAACGAGATCGTCACGCTCAAGCGCGAGTCGTCTCTGCGTCGCTACCTGCGCCAGTTCAAAGACTGGATGATCATCCTCTTGCTCGCGAGCGCCGCGGTCACGGCGTTCTTGGGTGACCTGGGAACCGCCGCGGTGCTCGTCGTGCTCGTGGCCATCAACACCTTGATCGGCTTCATTCAGGAGTACCGCGCCGAGAAGACGATGGAAGCGCTCGAAAAGCTCGTGGCGCCCACCTGCCAGGCGTATCGCGACGGCGTGCTCGTTGAGCTCGACTCGCGCACGCTCGTCGTCGGCGATGTCGTTCGCTTGACGGAGGGCGTCGCGGTGCCGGCCGACGTGCGCATCATCGAAGCGATCGCATTCGCGACGAACGAGTTTGCGCTGACGGGCGAGAGTGACCCGACGCGCAAACACTCGCGCGCCATTAGTGACGCGGTGCCTGTGGCCGATCGGCACAACATCGCCTACGCCGCGACGACGGTCGCCACGGGCGAGGCACTCGGAGTCGTCATCGCGACCGGCATGTCGACCGAACTGGGTCGCATCGCCGAGCTCAGCCAATCGGCCGCACCCACTCCCAGCCCCTTGCAACTCGAGATGGCGCGAATCGCGAAGTACGTCACCTATGGCGTCTCGGTGCTCACGATCATCGTGCTCATCATCGCCCTGCAGTCAGCCCTGCCGCTCACGGTCGCCTTGCTGTTCGCCGTTGGCTTCGCCTGCGCGCTGATTCCGCAGGGCCTGCCCGCGGAGGTCAATACGGCGCTCGCGTCGGCCGCGTCGCTGCTCGCCCGCAAGAACGTGCTCGTGAAGAAGCTCAGCGCCGTCGAAACGCTCGGGGCGACCCACGTCATCTGCACCGACAAGACGGGCACGCTCACCAAGAACGAGATGACCGTGACCGAGATCGTCGTGGCGGGCACGGCCTACGCGGTGACCGGAATCGGCTACGAGCCGGTGGGCACGGTAACCCCGGCGCCGGCGACAGCCGGTGACGAGGCGCGACTGCGCGAGTTCGTGTCGGCCGGTGTGCTCGCGAGCAACGCGAAGCTCGTGCCGCCGTCGGGCGACATCACGACCTGGCGCATCTTCGGCGACCCCACCGAGGGCGCGCTCCTGGTCGCAGCGGTGAAGATTGGCGTCGACCTCGACGCACTTGAGGCCGCGAGCCGCGAGGTCAACGAGTTGCCATTCGACTCGACCCGTAAGGTCATGACCTCGATTCGCCGTCACGGCGACGGGGTGTTCATGGCGTACTCGAAAGGCTCACCTGAGAGCATCCTCGACCGTGCCACCCACATCAGCACCGCCACCGGGCGGCGAGCCATCACGGCCGCCGATCGTGACGCCGTGCTGGCCGTGCACACGGAGAAAGCTGGCCGTGCCCTCCGCAACCTGCTCTATGCGCAGCGCACCCTCACCGAGAACGAGGCCTCGAGCACCGACAACACCGTGGTTGAGAAGGGCCTCACCGTGCTGGGAATGGTGTCGATGATCGACCCCATCCGCTCGGCGGTGCCCGAGGCGATGGCCGCCGTGCTCGGCGCGGGGGTCAAGGTCAACATCATCACGGGCGACTTCTCGCTCACCGCCATCGCCATCGCGCGGCAGGCGGGGCTGCGGGCCGACGAGACCGTGTTGGCCGCCACCGACACCTCGGCGGCCGTAGAGATTCCCGACCACGGTCTCACGATCGTGACAGGCGCTGAGCTCGCCTCCCTCACCGACGCCGAGGTGCTCGCGCACGCGCTGCGGGGCGGAACGGTGTTCAGCCGAGTCGCGCCGGAAGACAAGGTGCGCATCGTCGACCTTGTGAAAGCATCCGGCAATCTCGTCGCCGTCACGGGAGACGGCATCAATGACGCGCCAGCCCTGCGGCACGCCAATATCGGCGTCGCCATGGGCGCCACGGGCACCGACGTCGCGAAGCAGGCCGCCGAAGTCGTGCTGCTCGACGACAGCTTCGCCAGCCTCGGCACGGCGGTGCGGCAAGGACGCACGATTTACCAGAACATCCGCAAGGGCGTGCTCAGCTGTCTGACCTCGAACATCGCCGAGTTGGTGGTCAACTCGATCAGCCTCGCCCTGTTCTCACTGCTCGGCGTGCCGCTCGCGCTCAACGTGCTGCAGATCTTGGCGATCGACCTGCTGGGCGAGATCTTTCCGATCGCGGCTCTCGGGCGCGACCCTGAAGAGGGCGAGTCGATGAAGCAGAAGCCGCGCGACCCCGCGGCGCGCATCCTGAATCGACGATCGATGATCGACATCGCCATCGCGGGCGCGCTCATCGGCAGCTTCGCCATCGCGAACTACCTGTTCTTCTACACGCGCAACGGCGTCGACCCGGTCGGCGGCGACGTGCCCGCCGAGTTGCTCGCGCAGGCCATGACCATCACCTACGTGACGATCATGGTGTGCCAATTGGTCAGCATCATTCAGCGGCGCAGCGTGCACGGCTTCTTCACGCGCTACCAGTTCTCGAACCGCACCTTCTGGCTCGCGATGCTCGTCGCGGTGGCGGTGATGCTCGTCATCGTCTATGTGCCGTTCGTCGCCGGCTTCTTCGGCACGGGGGCCCTCGGCCTCATCGACTGGGCGTGCGTCATGGCTGCGGCGGTCGTCTTCCTCGCGATTCGTGAGAGCGGACGGATGCTGCGCCAGCGCCTTGCCGCCCCTCGAACCGTTCTCGCTACCGGGGCGGCGAGTCTCTAGCAACGTCTGGCACCGCCGGTACAAGTGGGAGTAGTACACCGGTTATTCCCACATATGTCGGTTATGCAGGAATAACGCTATCGTTGTTCCCACTCAGGAGGTGAACGATGACCGGAGATTCCCCGCCGAACGACTGGCCCGCGCACGACTCACGGGTCGTACCGTGGCGGCAAACACAGCGCGCCGGAACAGCGGCTGATCGACGACTGACCGCCGTAACCGTCTCTCTGCCGCCGTTCATCGCCGAGCTCGACTATGGGGTGGCCCCGCACCAGCACGCGACCCTCGAGCGCGCCGCGATCGCCGTGGCGCTTCTCGACTCAGAAGACGGCAAAGACCTCGCGGCGCTCTCGCGCTTTCTGCTGCAGACCGAAGCAGTGTCGTCATCGAAGATCGAGTACGTCGATGCATCAACCGAAGACTTCGCCCGGGCGGTCGCGGGCAGCAAGGCCAACCCTTCGGCGACCTCGATGGTTGCGGCAACGAACGCCATCACCGAACTGATCGATCGAGCCGGCTCGACGGGCACGATCTCGATCGACGACACCCTGCGCGCGCACGACACGCTCATGCACGACGACCCGCTCGACGGCAGGTATGCCGGCACCCTGCGCACCATGCAGAACTGGATCGGCGGAAGCGACTACAGCCCCCGCGACGCCATTCACGTGCCCCCTCCCGCCGACACGGTGAGGTCGTATCTTGATGACCTCTGTGCGTTCGCGAATCGTGACGACATGCCCGCGCTCGTGCAGGCGGCGATCGTGCACGCGCAGTTCGAGTCGATCCACCCCTTCACCGACGGCAACGGCCGCATCGGGCGGGCTCTCATCAATTCCGTGTTCCGCCGCCGGGGGCTCACGGCCCGCACGGTCGTGCCGGTGGCGTCCGCTCTCGTGGCCGATCGAGAGCGATACTTTTCGCTCATCAACACCTACCGCGCGGGTCACGTCGGTGCGTTCATCGACGACCTGGCTCGATCGACGATCGTGGCCGCCGAAGAGTCTCGCGAAAGCGCCCGTCGGTTTCGCGAGCTGCCTGCTGAGTGGAAAGCGTTCGTGCGACCCCGCCCCGGTAGCGGTGCCGCCGCGCTCATCGACGCTTTGCTCACGCTCCCGATCATTACCGCTGACCTGGTCGATGAGATCACGGGGGCGAGCAGCCAGGCATACCGAGCAATCACCCAACTCGAGTCAGCGGGGCTTATCCACGAGATCACCGGTCGCAAACGCGATCGGGCGTGGATCGTCAGCGACATCGCCGCTGAGCTCGACGACCTGACTCGTCGCATCGCTGCGCGCGTTCAGAGCTCGCGCTAGGGGGTTTCTGAATCCGAGGTCTCGGCGGCGCGCCGCGCGAGGTGCCGACGCTCGGCCTCGTTGCTCGTCAGTTCGCGGGCGCGCTCGAAGCTTGCTGCCGCGGGGCGGCCCGCACGCGCGAGCAATTCGCCGCGCGTCGCGTGAAACAAGTGGTAGTCGTCGAGCCCGGTGAGGCGGTCGAGCACGGCGAGGCCAGCGAGCGGGCCGTCGGCCATCGCGATCGCCACGGCACGGTTGAGGTCAACGACGGGGTTGGGGGCCATGCGCCCCAGTTGCGCATACAGCTCAGCGATCGCCGCCCAGTCGGTGTCGGCGGCCGTGCGCGCGTTGGCGTGATGGCCCGCGATGATCGCTTGCACTTGGTAGGGGCCCGGCGCCATGCGCGTCATGGCGCTGTGCAGTCGGGCGTTGGCTTCGGTGATGACGTCGAGGTTCCAGCCGGTGCGGTCTTGGTGTTCGAGCAGCACGAGCTCGCCGAGCCCATCGACCCGAGTGCCCGAGCGCGCGTGATGGTAGAGCTCGAGGGCGAGCAGCCCCTCGGCTTCGGCGCTCGCGGGCAACTCGTCGACCACCTGGCGCGTCAGCCGAATGGCCTCGGCAATGAGGTCGACCCGCGTCACGTGCGCGGCGCCGCGCGACAGGTACCCCTCGTTGAAGATCAGGTAGAGCACCCGCAGCAACGCGTCCACGCGCTCGTCGAGGTTCGCCGGAATCGTGAGCGGCATACCCGCCTCACGAATCTTGCGCTTGGCTCGCACGACGCGCTGCGTGAGCGTGGCCTCGGGCAGCAGGTAGGCGGCCGCGACCTCGGCGGCGGTCAATCCGCCCGCCAGGCGCAGAGTCAGTGCCACCTGCGTGTCACGGTCGAGCGCCGGATGGCAGCAGAGCAAGAGCAGCCTGAGGCGTTCGTCGCCGAGAGAAGAAGCATCCATAATCAGGTCGTCCTCCTCTTCCTTCTCGGTCGACGTGTGGTGCGCGGTCAGTTCGGGCGCGGCTGCCTCCAGTCGGCGACGGGATGCTCGGTCTCGCCGCACCTGGTCGATCAACGTGTTGCGGGCCACGGTGTAGAGCCACGCGGCGGGATTGGTGGGAACGCCCGACTGCCACGCGGTCAGGGCGGTGATGAGGGCATCCTGAACCGCATCGTCGGCGGCGTCGAGGTCGCTAAAGCGACGCGTGAGGAGAGCGAGCACACGCCCGCTCTCTTCACGCGCTAG
>CALRMP020000101.1:0-5452 GCA_943369205.1 Gulosibacter massiliensis
CCCGGCCGTCATGGCGGCCTGCGTCAGTTGCTCGGCTTTCGCCGCGGCTGCCGAGAGAATCGGGTGGGCCGCGACCGACTCGGCCAAAGCGAGCGGGTGGGGATCCATCGTGTGGCCGAACGTCACCAACTCGGGCAGTGGCCCGTCAGGCAACGGAGCGAGCTCGGCCTCAATGAGCGGCTGGTAGGCGCCGGGGGAGCGGCGCACGGTCTGCGCTGCATTGTTGATGATGATGTCGAGTGGCCCGGCCGCAGCAACCGACTCGGCGAGGCCGATGACCTGGGCGGGGTCGCGCAAGTCGATGCCGACGACGCGCAAGCGGTCGATCCAGTCGGCCGCATCGGGGAGGGCGGAAAAGCGTCGCACAGCATCCCGCGGAAACCGCGTCGTGATCGTCGTGTGCGCGCCGTCACGTAGCAGTCGTAGCGCGATGTACATGCCGATCTTCGCGCGGCCGCCGGTGAGCAGGGCGCGGCGTCCGGTGAGGTCGGTGCGGGCATCCCGCTTCGCGTGGTTCAGGCGCGCGCAGTCGGGGCACAGCTGGTGATAGAACGCGTCGACGAGTGTGTACGGCTGCTTGCAGATGTAGCAGGCCTGCGGGCGCGTGAGTTCGCCCGCGAACGGTGCGTCGGTCGACGATGAGATGTCGACGCCGCGGGTTTCGTCGTCGATGCGGTCGGGGGAGCCGGTCGCGGTCGCCTCGATGACGGCCTTGTCGGCCGCGAGCACTTCGGCCCTCTTGGTCAGTCGACGATGCACCTTGACGGCGCGAAACATATGCGCGGTCGCGTGGCGAACCGCGATGAAGTCGGGGTGCTCGTGATCGAGCTCGTGGAGCGTGCTCAACACCCGCAGTGTGGTCGCCAGGTCATCGGGATCCATGCCCGCGGCGTCAGACTGATCAGAAGGCACACGCCAGAGTACCGGTCTGGCGACACCCGGCCGTGCCGTTGCTAGGCGATAGTCGTGCCGAGTAGCGCGCCGATCGCGAAGGTCACGGCGAGCGCGACCGCCCCTCCGAGCACCACCCGCACGGTGGGCTTGAGCCACGGGCTCTTGCCGAGGTAGGCGCCGAGCGCTCCCGTGATTCCGAGAGCAATCAGGGTCGCGGCGAAGGCGATCGGAATGCGAAGCTCGGCGGGCGGCAACGTGATGGCGAGCATTGGCAGCACGGCACCGAGGAGGAAGGCGAGGAACGAGGCCCAGGCGGCTTGCCAGGGCTTGAGCACCTCGTGCTCATCGATGTGCAGTTCGGCTTCCAGGTGGGCACCCAGGGCGTCGTGAGCCGTCAACTCTTCCGCGACCTTCTGAGCCGTCTCGGGCGACAAGCCCTTGGCCTGGTAGATGCTGGCGAGTTCAGCGAGCTCTTGCTCGGGCATTTCTTCGAGTTCGCGCTTCTCTTTCGCGATGAGGGCCGTCTGGCTGTCGCGCGCGCTCGCGACCGAGACGTATTCGCCGAGTGCCATCGAGATCGCACCACCGACGACCGCGGCGACGCCAGCGGTGATGATCGGGGCGAGATTGGTGGTGGCACCGGCGACACCGACCACGACCGCGGCGACCGAGACAATGCCGTCATTGGCCCCCAACACCCCCGCACGAAGCTTGTTCAGCCCATCGTTGAACGTGCCGCGATCGTGCGGTTCGGCGTCGTGCTGCCCGTTCGACACGGTCGAGGGGGTTTCTGATGAGCTCATGGCCTCAGTCAACTCCTCCCGTGCCCCACCATCAAGCAAGGTAAGGCTCTGCTGTGCATCGGCCTGTCATTCCGCGTGCGGCATACACACGTGCGTAGAGTCGGAGCATCTGGTGAGCACTTGCTCGCACACCGCCGGCTGGGAAGTCGAAATTCGACCCCGAAGGCCTCATGACCTCTCTCGCCTCGTCCGGATCACTCGGGAGCCTGCGCACAACGACTCCCCGCGACCCCAACGCCGTGACTCTGACGGCCTCCTACTCGGCGCTCATGCGCACGGTTCGCGACGGAGGCCTGTTGCGTCGTCGCGAGGGCTTCTACTACGCCGTCTTCGCCGGTCTCGCTCTCGCTCTCGGTGGCGTCATCACGGGCATGGTGTTGCTCGGCGACAGCTGGTTCCAGCTGCTCATGGCCGCTGCCCTCGGCATCGTGCTCACGCAAATCGCGTTCGTGACCCACGAGGCGTCGCACCGCCAGATCTTCGCCGCCGGAAAAGTGAACGACTGGGTCGGCCGCATTCTCGCGACCGGCGTCGTGGGCATTAGCTATCACTGGTGGATGCACAAGCACTCCCGCCACCACGCCAAACCCAATCAGCTCGGGGCAGACCCCGACATCGAACCCGACACGATCGTCTTCACCGAGGCCGATGCGGCAAAGTCCAAGGGATTCCTCGCGCTCATCACCCGCCGCCAGGGCTACTTGTTCTTCCCGCTGCTCACGCTCGAGGGCATCAACCTGCACTTCCGATCGATCCTGTCGCTCTTCGACAAGGGTCGCGTTGAGCACCGCTACCTCGAGTTGGGGCTCATCGCTCTGCGACTGTCGCTCTATGTGGCTGTCATTTTCTGGCTTCTGCCGGTGGGCATGGCGTTCGCGTTCTTGGGCGTGCAACTCGCGGTCTTCGGGGTCTACATGGGGGCATCCTTCGCCCCTAACCACAAAGGCATGCCGATTCTTGAGAACGACACCTCACTCGACTTCTTGCACCGTCAGATTCTGACCTCACGCAACCTCAAGGGCGGCTGGTGGGCGACCGTGATGTTCGGCGGGCTCAACCACCAGATCGAGCACCACTTGTTCCCGAACATGCCGCGCCCGGCGCTGTCGAAGGCGCGTGAGATCGTGCGCGACTACGCGCAGAACATGGGCATCACGTACACCGAAACCGGCGTCATGCGGTCGTACGGCATCGTCATCGACTACTTGAACCGCGTTGGGCTGTCGGCGCGTGACCCGTTCGACTGCCCGCTCGTCAATCAGTTCCGGCGCAGCTAGCAGGTCCTCAGCGCGAGAAGCGCTGAGCCAGCGCCGCCGCGCCAATGATGCCCGCGTTGTTGCGAAGTTCGGCGGGCACGATCGGTGTGCGCACATCGATGAGCGGAATGAACTCGTCGTGCTGCTTCGAGATGCCACCGCCAATGACGAACAGCTCGGGCCAGAGTAGGTCTTCGACGTAGCGGTAGTACTCGGTCAAACGCTCGGCCCACGCGGCGAAGCTCAGCTCGTCGCGCTCGCGCGCGGAGTTCGCCGCCCATGACTCGGCGTCGCGGCCGTTGAGAACGAGGTGCCCGAGTTCAGAGTTCGCGATGAGCACGCCGTCGTTGATGAGGGCGCTGCCGATGCCCGTGCCGAGCGTCGTCATGATCACGAGGCCACGCTGCCCGCGTGCGGCGCCCGACATGGCTTCGGCATGGCCGGCCGCATCCGCGTCATTAACGAAGTGGATGTCGCGGCCGAGGGCGTCGCCGAACGCCGTGTCGGCATCCAGACCGATCCAGCGCTCGCTCACGTTGGCGGCCGACATGGTGTGTCCGTTGACGACAACGGCCGGAAAGCAGACGCCGATGTGCTCGACACCCTCAGTGCCGAGTTCCTCGACGAGCTGGGCGACGGTCGCGATGATGTCCTCGGGCTCGCCACCCTCGGGAGTTGGGTGCTTGATGCGGTCGCCGACGATGTCGCCCGCATCCAGATCAATGACAGCGCCCTTGATGCCGGTGCCGCCGATGTCGATGCCAATGGCGCGCGTCATGCGGATCTCCTGTCGGTGTGGTGCTGTGTGGTGCAGGCGGGCGGGGCTTACGGCAGCGTGAGAATCTCGGCGCCACGCTCGGTGACGACGAGCGTGTGCTCGAACTGCGCGCTGAGGTGTTTGTCTTTCGTGGTGACTGTCCAGTCATCAGCCCAGAGGTCCCAGTCGATCGTTCCGAGGGTCAACATGGGCTCAATCGTGAAGACCATCCCGACCTCCATCACGGTCGAGTAGGCGGGCGCAGCGTCGTAGTGGGGCACGATGAGGCCCGAGTGAAACGAGGTGCCGACGCCGTGGCCCGTGAAGTCGCGCACGACGCCGTAACCGAAGCGCTGCGCGTAGGCCTCAATCGCGCGGCCGATGACGTTGATCTCTCGCCCGGGCGCGACGGCCTTGATGCCGCGATTGAGAGCCTCCTGCGTGCGCTCAACGAGCAGGCGAGCGTCGTCGCTCGCGCTGCCCGCGATGAAGGTCTTGTTGAGGTCGCCGTGCACACCGTTCTTGTAGGCCGTGATGTCGATATTCACGATGTCGCCTTCGGCGACCACCGTGTCGTCGGGTATCCCGTGACAGATGACCTCATTGAGGCTCGTGCAGCACGACTTCGGAAACCCGCGATAACCGAGCGTCGACGGGTACGCGCCGTGGTCGAGCAGGTACTCGTGCGCGATGCGGTCGAGCTCATCGGTCGTGACGCCCGGCGCAATGGCGGCTCCGACCGCCTCGACCGCCTGAGCTGCAATACGCCCCGACGTGCGAATCAGCTCGATCGTCTCGGCGTCGTAGACATCGCCGCCGACATGCGGAGGCGGCCCCGGCTTGCCGACATACGGCGGGCGCGGGATGCTGACGGGAACACTCCGCGGCGCTCCGACCCGCCCGGCAACGAGGTGTCCTGAAGCGTCGCGGGGCATAGGGTCTAGTCTATCGAGCCGCGCACGCGCCTCGGTTCGGGGGAGGAGCCGCTCATGGCCGACGACGAGACGCAGCAGTGGTGGTACAACCACAAGGCGGGCGAGGTCGAATACGGCCCCCAGTCGCTCGGCAGTGACCGCGACGGCCCCTACGCGACCGAGGCTGACGCGCGTCGGGCGCCGGAGATCGCCCGCGAGCGCGCTCGCGCCTGGGCGGCCGACGAAGAGGAGTAGCCCACCGCGAACGCTGAGTGGGCAGGTAACCCCGACCTCTACCGGGGTGCCGGGCCTGCTGTTGACTCATGACATAGAAATCAGTAATTTTGTATCCCGTATGACTTCGAGAGGTGAGTGAACAGTGACGACACAGAACGAGGACGCAGGTTCCACCAGAGTTCTCCTGGGGTTTGACGCCACACGCAGTTCTCTGGATGCGGTTGACGCGGCCGCGCTTCTGACTCCCGGCGCATCAGCCACCGTCGTCTATCTGTGGAGTACGCATGATGCGTCGCCCGAACAGCGGCAACGATTGGCGGGGCAAGCGCAGTCCGTCGAGAGGCTTATCGACCTAGTCGAACAAGAAGGAAGCGCCGAAGCGGAACGCATCGCACGCCAAGGAGTCAGCCTCGCCCGCGCTGCGGGGTGGCGTGCTGAGGCACTAGTTGTAGTGCCCAGGGACGTTGTTTGATCTGGACGTCCTGACATGGCGAGAACCTCCGAGGCAGAGTGGAGCTGCTTACTGCTTCCGCTCTGAACCAAGGAGGTTCTCGTGTCCCACGGTAACGCTGCCCTCACCCCTCGCCAACG
>CALRMP020000102.1:0-5437 GCA_943369205.1 Gulosibacter massiliensis
CCGACGCATTGGTCCCATGCGCGCTGTGCAACCGTTTCGAGGAGACGACATTGGATGATGAAGGGAACCCAATCGACTGGACCGACGCCGGAACAACCACGTCAGTCGACGCGCTCGTTCTCCGCTTCGCCGTTGTCCGCAACGGTCTCTACCAGCACATGGGTGGCGCGGGGGCGTCCTGGTTCCTCGTCGACGCTTCCGGGCGCCTCATTGACTGCGGCGCCGAAGATGCTGTCCCGCTGGTTGGAGCTCCGGTCACGCGCCTGGTTGGAGGCATAGCTGCAACGGAGATCGAGCTGGCATGGCGACAAGTGTTGAACGGGCGCAGTCAGGCTATCTGGCCTTGGTCCGGTGGTCGCGCAAAGGCTGCCACCCGGTCGATTGAGTTGCACCCGCTGCGCGATCTTCTCAACGACGCTCGCCCTGTTATCGGCGCGCTCGCCGTCTTGGTTGACTCCGAGTCGGGTTCCTTGCGCTTTCCTGTCACGGCCTAGCCCTCCGACTTCGGCAGGGTAAGCGTCGTCGCCCAGTCGTAGAACACGGCCTTGCCGGGCGCCGTGTCGGTGACGTCTGCGTCGACGCCGCGCGCGAGCAGCGTCGAGAGGCCGTCGAAGACGAGGTCAAGATCGTCGTGCGGCGCCGTCAGGGCGAGCCCGGCCGAGCAGGCCGAGAGTACGCTCGAGATCGTGCGAGCATCCACATCGGCGCGCACCATGCCGGCTTCCTGAAGGCCCGCGATGAGCTCGCTGCGAATGCCGACGTTCGGCACGTACACGAAGCTGTGCGCATTGCGCATGATCGAGTTGAGGGCATCGCGGTTGATCACAAAGAGCGTCCTGGCCAGCGGGCGCTCGTAGACCGAGGCGAGAATGTAGGTGTACATGCGCGAGAGCAGGCCGCCGCGTGGGTCGCGCTCGATGCTCTCGACAATGGTGCGGTACATGCCCTGAAACTCGCGATTGAGCATGGCGACGAGTGCGTCGTTCGCGGTCGGAAACGCTTCGATCACCTGCTCGACGGGCACACCCGAGCGCGATGCGATTGAAACGTGCGTCACCGCGTCGTAGCCGTCATTGACGATGAGGTCTGCAGCCGCGTCGAGCACAGCGTCGACGATAGACAAACTGGAATGCGACATATCCGTATTCCTTCAGAGTTCGGATCGGGTAGGGGGCGAGCTCTGCCCCTCAGCATAGGCGGCACGTAGACGAAGCGGTATACCCCATTGAGGGGACGTGAGTCGTGAATTCAGTGTCGCAGGTTGTGGTGTGCGGGAGGTGTGGAAAGCCCGCTCGGGATGCTCGCTCGCGCCCTACCGTGGCCCCATGCTGAGACGCCCCACCCTGGTGACGGTTGCCATCGCCCTCGTCGTGACGCTCGCCGCGTGCACCGAGAGCGCGCGGATACCCGACGCCGACCCGAGCGCGGAGGTCGCGCCGCTCTTCGCCTCGGACGACGAGGCGCTCGCGGCGGCGACGGCGGCTTATGAGGAGTACTTGGCCGTGCTTGACGCCGCGTTGGCTTCTGATTCGGGTGAGGAACCGTTGTTCTCAGACGTCGCTGCTGGCCCAGCTCTAGAGGACGCAGACCAAACCTATGCATCGTTCATCGACCAGGGATTCCGCCTGAGTGGCCAAAGGACACTGACGAAGTCAGCACTTCAGCAAGCAACGCAGGTAGATGACGCCGTTGAAGTGCAGATCTATATCTGTGAGAGCGTGCAGGGCGTCGATGTGCTGAATGTTGAGGGCGTAAGCCAGGTGGATGCTCAACGACCAACACTCACCGCTTTCGAAGTCCTGGTCGTTCTGGACGGTGAGGGCGGCCGCGTGCATGAGCGTGTCGTGTGGCCGGGCGGTGGCGTGTGCGACGAGTAGCACTTGTGTTGCTCTTGGTCGCGGCGTCGATTCTCACTGTCGCGAACCCGGCCACTGCGTCCGGCTGCGCTACGGACTCGCAGCTTCTCACAGGCTGCCCCACCATCAGCGGCGAACTCGGCGGCGGCGGCGCAACCCTGTCGGGCAACCAGTCGAAGCCCGGAACTCCGGGCGGCAACTCAGGGGGCAGCCCCGGCTCGTCGGCCAACCCCGGCAGCGGCACCGAACCGCCCAGGCCCTGCGAAGAGGTGTTCGCCGGCTACTGCTACGGCGAAGGGCAGGGCAAGCCGGGGGAGGGCGGTGAGGTGTCGCCCGGCACTCCGGCGGTCACCCTGAGCGACATCGCGCGATTCCGGCCGCAGCCCCCGACGCAACGCATGCAACCCGACGGGTGGATGATCGTCGGCCTCGACACCAACTTCTACGCGCCAGTCGAACGGCACATCGTGTCGGGCACGCTGCTGGGGGCTCCCGCCGACGTTCGCTTCACCCCGGTTGCCTACCGGTGGCGCTACGGCGACTCGACCTCGGCGCGGCTCACGACCAAGGGCGCGACGTGGCAGGCCCTCGGCGTGAGCGAGTTCGACCCGACGCCAACGAGTCACGTGTATCGAGCATCCGGAACCTATGTCATCGAACTCGACGTCGAATACACCGCCGAGTATCGGTTCGCTGGCGGCACGTGGATCGCCCTCCGCGGTGTCATCGTGCTGCCTGCCAACCGGCTGGTCGCGACGGCGGGCGACGCCGTGACGGTGCTGGTCGATCGCGACTGCGCGCAGCCTCCCGCGGGCCCGGGATGCTGAGCGCGCGCCGCTCGTCGCACCCCGCCGGCACGCTTAGTAGCGATTGAGCGAAGCGGGGGGAGGCACTCAGGCGGGCCAAATAGAATGCACAGGTTTGCGGAGGACGCTGACACCGGCGAAAGGAGCCCTCCCATGACCACGACGCCCGAGAACCACAACGAGGCGCAGGCTACCGAGGTTGAGCCTGCCGAGAACCCGATGGCCGATGGCCCGGCCGTGAGCCAGTCCACTGACGACTCCGCACCCCCGACCACGGCGGCCGCATCCGCACCCGCCCCGGCGCCTGCCGCCCCCGCCCAGCGTTCGGCGCTCGCCGCAGTCCCGCTCGTGGCGATGCTCGCCATCGGCGCGCTCGTCGGCGGCGTCGCCGGTGGTGGCGTCGTTGCCGCCGTGCTGTCGCAAGACTCGACCAGTACGGTGCGAACCTCGCAGGGCCCGACGGCCGTGACCGTCAACGACCCCGACAACGCCACCCTCGTCACGGGCGTTGTCGCCACGGCGATGCCCTCGGTCGTGAGCCTGCAGGTTGCGGGCGGAGGCACGGCCGGCGGCGGCTCGGGAGTCATCTTGAGCGAAGACGGCTACGTGCTCACCAACAACCACGTCGCCACCCTTGAGGGCGCGACCCTCACGCCGAGCATCCGCGTGTCGCTCTCCGACGGCCGCATCTTCGACGCCGAACTCGTCGGGTCTGACCCGAATGCCGACCTCGCGGTCGTCAAGCTCGAAGGCGCCGAAAACTTGCCCGTCATCGAGTTCGCCGACTCTGACGCGCTCAACGTCGGCGACCGCGCGATCGTCATCGGCTCGCCGCTCGGCCTCACGGGCACCGTGACCAACGGCATCGTGTCCGCTCTCAACCGCTCGATCACCGTGCGGTCGTCGGCCGTGCCCGAGCAGCAGCCCGAGCAGATTCTTCCCGAGAGCGAGGGTGACGCTCCGTTCGACTTCTGGGACTTCGATGTTCCCGGCGAGGAGAACTCCGTCGCGCCGACCACCCCTCGGACGACCATCTCACTGCCCGTCATTCAGACCGACGCCGCGATCAACCCGGGCAACTCGGGTGGCGCACTGCTCAACGACCGCGGCGAGCTCATCGGCATCGTCGTGGCGCTCGCGACCGCGGGCGGCACGGGCGGAGGTCAGGCCGGCAGCATTGGCGTGGGCTTCTCGATTCCGTCGAACTACGCCCAGCGCATCGCCAACGAACTCATCGAAGATGGCACGGCCAGCCACGGCCTGCTCGGAGCACTCGTCACTGACTCGATCAACGACCCGACCAGCACGGTCGTGGGTGCCCTCATCGACGAGGTATCGCCGAGCGGAGCTGCCGAGCGTGCGGGCTTGCGTGCCGGCGATGTCATCACGGTCTTCAACGGGGTGCCGATCGGCGGCAGCGTTGACCTCACCGCGCAAGTACGGGTGCTTCCCGGCGGCGCCGAGACGACACTGACCTACGTGCGAGGCGGCGCCGCTCAAGAGGTCACGGTGACGCTCGGCGAACTGCAATAACCCTCACAGCCGCACGCCGCGCGAGGCACTACCCTCGCTAGGTATGGGCCCGACTGCAGCGACGCACCCTGGCGTCAGCTATGTCATGCCCGTCTACAACGAGGCCGCCTACATCAGCGCTGCGATCGACAGCGTGTTCGCCCAGCAGTACGAGGGCGAGCGCGAACTCGTCGTCGTGCTTGGCCCCTCGACCGACGGCACGACCGAACGGGTCACGCTGCTGGCCGAGGGTGACGATCGCATTCGCATCGTTCAGAATCCGCAGTTGTCGATTCCGCTGAGCCTCAACCTCGCCATCAGGGCCGCACGCCACGACATCATCATTCGCGTGGATGCCCACACCGAGCTCCCCGACGACTACACCGCCGTCGGGGTGGCGACCTTGCAGCGCACCGGCGCCGCGAGTGTCGGTGGGCTCATGGTCGCGACCGGCCGTGGGCGGCTGCAGTCGGCCATCGCGCGGGCCTACAACAGTCGCCTCGGGCTCGGGGGCGGTGCGTACCACGGAGGAACATCCGAAGGCCCCGCCGAAAGCGCCTATCTCGGAATTATGCGGCGCGAACCGCTCGTGGCGGTCGGCCTCTATGACGAGGGGCTCAAGCGCGGCGAAGACTGGGAACTTAATCTGCGCCTGCGGGAGGCCGGCCATGTCGTGTGGCTCGACCCGGCGCTGCGCGTTGCGTACTGGCCGCGTGACACGTGGGGCAAGCTCGCTCGCCAGTTCACGGCGACCGGCATCTGGCGAGGCGAACTCGTGCGTCGGCTCGGGGGCCGCAACTCGCTGCGCTACTTCGTGCCGCCCGCGCTCGTGCTCGCGAGTGCGCTCAGCCTTGTGCTCCTCGTGCTCGAACTCACGGGGCTCGTGAGCGGCCTTGCCGCCTGGTTGCTGTCGATCATCTATCTCGGCCCGGTGCTCTACGGTGTGCTGCTCCTGGCGCTACTGTTCGTGCGCTCGAGCGGAGAGCGCATCGCCGACCGGGCGACGTTCGCGCGCGTGATCGCCGTCATGCACTTCAGTTGGGGTGCCGGGTTCTTGCGCGGCGTCGTGCTCGGTGCGCGCGACGCGGTCGACACCTCGCGCATTGAGTCGTAGCGGGGGCTAACTGTTCTGACCTAGACCGTTGTTGACATAGCGAGAGACCTCCGGGTCGAGTGGAGCTGTTGAAAGTTCTCTCTCGAGCGGAGGTCTCTCGTGTCTCACCGTAATGCCCGGCTGACGCCGGCTGGCAGGTTCATCATGGT
>CALRMP020000103.1:0-4851 GCA_943369205.1 Gulosibacter massiliensis
GGCGGTCATCTACATCGTGTCGGGTGTGGGGTACTCGGTGATCAGTTGGGATGGCGTGAACGAGGAGCGCATCGACTGGGAGGAGGGTGACATGTTCAGCTTCCCGGTGTGGATGTGGCACCAGCACTTCAACTCCAGCGAGACCGAGCCCTGCCGTTACTTGGCGGTTCAGGACACGTTCGCGATTAAGGCGTTGGGGTTGCACGCGATCGAGCGTTTCCCGAACAGCGAGGGCGACGAGTAGTCTCTCCATCTGATTCGCCGAGCTTCAGGTCAGTGGGCGCGGTGATCTCGAGCATGTGGGTGCAAACCCACGCTCGAGCACCGCGTCTCACCCGGCGATCAGGCTCATTTCCACACAGGTAGTGCCAGCAGTACCGAGGAACTGCGGCCTCAATGATGAGGCCGACCAATAACGAGGAGTAGGACGATTGGGCGAAGCGTTACTTGAGGGTCTCCTTCTAATGTTGCGACCGGAAACAATACTATTCCTCACGATAGGAATGACGATCGGTCTGGTCATCGGCTTTCTGCCCGGCCTGGGCGGACTCGCAACATTGGCGCTGCTCACCCCTCTCATCATCGGCATGGAACCTGCCTTGGGATTGGCATTCATCCTCGGCGCATACGGAGCAGTGTCCTTTGGCGGTTCGATAACTGCAATCCTGTTCAACACCCCCGGCACCGGAGAGCAGGTCGTAACTACTTTCGATGGTTACCCGATGGCGCGGCGCGGTCAGGCTGGACGAGCTTTAGGTGTGTCCGCAGCTGCCAGTGCGTTCGGCGGGATTTTCGGAGTTGCGATCCTGCTGCTCGCGATCCCCATCGCTTTTCAGCTCATCGCGCTGATTCGTCCGCCAGAGGTCTTCGCCCTCGGAATCGTCGGCATTCTCATCATGGGTGTCTCGAATGCGCGGACGCGTACCAAGGGAGTCGTCTCCGGAGCAATAGGACTGATGCTGTCATTTATCGGGCTTGACCCGATCACTGGCGTAAGTCGCTTGACCTTCGGCAGTTTGGAACTCAGCAGCGGCCTCGGCGTAGCAGCGATGACTATGGGCCTCTTCGCGGTGTCCGAGATGATTGTGCTGTTCACGAGGGGCACAACTATTGCTGGAGGGGTTTCCGTTAAACGAAGTAAAGAGAAGGGGTCGCGTGTCGTTGACGGGGTGATGGACGCTGTTCGGAACTGGAAGCACGTGATCCAAGGCGGGACTATCGGAGCTCTCGCCGGGGCAATACCCGGACTAGGCGGTACCGTCGCCATGTTCGGAGCGTATGGCCTCGCACGTGCTCGCTCGAAGGATCCAGATTCTTTCGGGAAGGGCAACCCGCTCGGTGTGCTCGCTCCTGAGTCTGCAAACAATGCCAAGGAGGGAGGGTCATTCGTTCCGACTCTTGCGTTTGGCATACCCGGGACGTCTGGTATGGCCTTGATAATCGGGATCCTGCTAATTCTTGGTCTCACACCAGGGCCTGACATGATCAAGAATGACCTCGAAATTGTCTTTCTGATCGCATGGATTATGGCGTTTAGCAACGTGCTGGCGAGCGTTCTTGGCATTGCGATGGCGCCCGGACTGGCGAAGCTTGCGTACGTTCGACCGCAGATACTTGCCCCGGCGCTCGTGGCACTTGCTTTGGTTGGGGCTTTTATCGAGACCAGGCTCATGTCGAGTGTTCTGATCGCGATCATCTTCGGATTTGTCGGATATATTTTCCGCGCTAGTGGTTATTCAAACGCGGCGTTGATTCTCGGTTTCGTACTTGGACCGGTGATCGACCAGAACCTAGGCCTTACGTTACAGATCTACGGTCCGGAGTTCGTGTTCCGTCCAATCACAGCAGCGCTCTTCATTCTTGTGATCATTGTGATGGCCTGGGCTCCGTTGAAATCCTCGGTTTTTCGTCTCCGCATCCGTCAGAGTGCAAAAACGTCCAAAATCTCAAGAATGACTTCGAGGGCGGGAGACAACGCATCGGGCGGTCCTGTCTCGCCAAGTGACCGAGGAAACGATTCTGCAGTCGCGGATCCCATAACTAGACGGGACTCGTTCTCGTCAGATGAGAGCGACAGATCGTGACCGAAAAGACGTTCGAACGCGTATTGGGCTCGGTATTGCTCGTATTGTCAACGTATTACTGCATTACGATGTTTTCGTATCCAAGTAACGCGGGACGGATTCCCGGAATCGTATCCCTTGTAGCGATAGTCGGATTGATAATCCAGCTGGGACTCACCTTCCGAACAAAATCGGTGGTCTCGGTAAAGGAGCAAGTCACAATTGGCGAGCAGGCGACACAACCTGCACAAGCAATCGGAGAGTTGTCGTCTGGGTCCAACGAGATCGAGGAAGACAGTTTTGAGAATTTGGTCGCGTTGCGCGGAGTTCGGCTGCGTCGCTTCCTCCTTATTTCCGGGTTTATCCTTGCCTATTATGTCGGAACGATCTTTTTCGGCTTCGTCGTGATGACTACCGTCCTTATACCGACTATTCTTCTTTTGGTTCGCGAGCGCATCTGGGTTGCGATAGTCGCGGGCGCGTGTGGGGCTCTGGCGTCATATTTACTCATTGTGCAGCTGCTCGGCCTTTCATGGATTCCGAGCTTCTGGACTGGCGGATAACCGTTAGCCAATAACGTCCGCCGCTTAATACTGAAAAGGAATCGTTTAATGACCAAGCCGTTGCCTGGCGATCCCGCTCCCGACTTCGTCCTGACAACTTCACACGGTCAAACGGTTTCGCTGTCTGACTACCGGGGCAGACGGATCGTGGTGTTTTTCTTCCCTTCCGCCATGAGTCCTGGTTGCACAACGGAGGCTTGCGACTTTCGAGACTCGTTGCATAGTTTCGCCCTCGCGGGAGTTGACGTGCTCGGAATCTCACCCGATCCCGTCGAAAGGCTTGCGGAGTTCGTCGCCCTTGAATCGCTTACCTTCCCTTTGGCTTCGGATCCCGAACGCGAGGTTATCGACAGCTGGGGGGCGCTCGGCGAGAAGGTCAAGGACGGGGTCACAGTAATGGGTGTTGTTCGCTCGTCTTTTGTGGTCGCGGCTGACGGTCGGCTAGAGCATGTGTTTCGGAATGTGTCGGCCGACGGCCACGTTGCGGAATTGCGGGAAATACTCAAGGTGGAGTGAGCGTCGCAACCCCTCGGGTACGGGCTTGGGTCCCCTACCTGAGGGAGTATCGGTACGGGATCGAACTGGGCGATGCTCTGGTTGAGTTACAGACGGAAGTGCCACCGTTTCGCCTGGGATCGTGACCCGGGGGACAAGGTCGGGGCGTGAGGTCGAAGCGTTGACGAACATTCGTTGGGGCTGTCTCGCGCTGATCGGAAGCATGCGGTCACATCCGGCCCTCATCCCAGTGAGTTCTATGGCGGCGTAGTCGCAAAGCCTTGGCTCCGAGAGAGTGGCATGTCGATTAACCACGTTGACGCAGATTCCGGCAGTCGGCAGGCTGCGCCGCAAAGCCAACTGTGCCAAGCGCGCGACGGGGAATACTGCCGTTCCGGCAAAGCCCCTAACGGTGCCACCGAGGTTCGCGAGTGTGGTGGAAGCTTGCCCTCATGTGACCTGCCCTGGGTTTCTCGGACAGTTCTCTAGTGCTTGATCATGCCGCCATCTCGAGCCGCTTGTGAAGAGCTTCGAACTCGATCGGGCTGCGATACCCCAACGCGGAGTGTCGCCTGGTCGGATTGTAGAACCCCTCGATCCACTCAAAGATCGCCTGCCCCAGCTCGGCACGGCTGACCCAATGGCGCCGGTCCAGGAGCTCGATCTGCATCGAGCCGAAGAACGACTCCATCAACGCGTTGTCGTACGCCGAGGCAACTTTCCCCATCGACCCCATCAGGCCGGCTTGTCGAAGGCGAGAGCCGAACAGCCACGAGGTGAACTGCGCACCGCGATCGGAGTGGACGATCGTGCCCACGGGTTTGCGTCGCCACCTGGCCATATCCAACGCGTCGACGATCAGCTCGGTGCGCAGATGGTCCGCGATCGACCAGCCCACGCAGCGGCGGGAGAACACGTCGATCACGGCCGCGCAATAGACCCATCCTTCGGCCGTGCGATGTTGGGTGATGTCAGTCACCCAGAGCCGATCAGGCTGATCGGCAACGAAGACGCGTTGCACGTGATCGTCAAACACGGCCGGCTGGCGGTGCCCGCCATGGCGGAAACGACGCCGATGCACGCCCTGCAACCCTGCCTGCCGCATCAATCGCTCAACCCGGCACCGGCCGACCGTGATGCTGCGCCCCAGAGTGAGCTCAGCGTGAACACGGCGCGCTCCGTAGGTTCCTCGAGCCATCACGTGAATGTCTTCGATCGTGGCCAGCAGTTCACGGTCAGAAACTGCTCGAAGCGACGGAGCTCGCTTCGCCCAGTCATAGAACCCCGATGGGGAGACCTTCAACACCCGACAGAGCACGCGGATCCGGAACCTGGAGGGATCCTGCTGATGCAATTGCGCGATCAGTCGGTAAGTCCTTTTGGGAGGACGTTCTCCTTCGCGAAATACGCTGCCGCTTTCTTCAGGATCTCGTTCTCCAACTCCAACCGTCGAATGTCTCGACGCAGTCGAACCACCTCGGCACGATCGTCGGTGGCGATGCCCGGCATCTCGCCAGCGTCGATCGCTGCCTGCCGGTTCCAGTTCGTCAGCGACGTGGCAGAGATCCCGAGCTCTTTCGCGATGCTCTCCATCGACCTTCCACTGGAGCGATACAAGGCAACCGCACGCTCCTTGAACTCACGCGGATACGCGTCCTTCCTGGCCATCACGGACTCCATTCCTCGGGCTCATCCCGATGTTAGGTGTCCGAGAAACCCAGGGCAGGTCA
>CALRMP020000104.1:0-4734 GCA_943369205.1 Gulosibacter massiliensis
TTGGCGAGGGGTGAGGGCAGCGTTACCGTGGGACACGAGAACCTCCTTGGTTCAGAGCGGAAGCAGTAAGCAGCTCCACTCTGCCTCGGAGGTTCTCGCCATGTCAGGACGTCCAGATCAAACAACGTCCCTGGGCACTACAGCTAGCGCGCTAGACCTCGCGTGCTGCGGCTGCCGTGAGCGCGGCGTCGGTGTGCGTCACACGGCCGCCGAGCAGCGTCGCTGCGACGGGCATCGACCGCAGCGTCTCGGCGTCAACGCTGAGCGGGTCGACATCGAGCGCCACCAGGTCAGCGGGCTGACCGACCGACACGAGTGTGCGCGTCGACGCGGCGAGCGCCTCGACGACCGTGATCGACTGCTCGGGGTGGAACGCCGGGCGCCCATCGCGCGTGCGCGTCGTCGCAGCCGCGATCGCCACCCACGGGTCAAGCGGGGCGACTGGGGCATCAGACCCGAGCACGATGTGCGCGCCCGCATCGAGCAACGAGCGCAATGCGAAAGCCCGATTCGTGCGCCCGGGCCAGTAGCGCTCAGCCACATCGCGGTCGTCGACGGCGTGTTCCGGTTGCACGCTCGCCGTCACCCCAAGCGCCGCGAAGCGGGCGAAGTCACTTTCGTGGACGAGTTGCGCGTGCTCGATGCGTCCGCCGCGCCCGAGCTTGGCAAACACGTCGAGGGCCAAGCGGTTCGCCGCGTCACCGATCGCGTGCACGGCCGGCTCGAAGCCAGCGTCGCAGCCGCGCACGAGCAGCGGGTGCAGCTCGCAGGGGGGCACGTTGAGCATTCCGTAGGAGCCGGCGGGAGCATCCGGATACGGGTCGCAGCAGTAGGCCGTGCGGGTGTTCAAGGAGCCGTCGGTGATGACCTTGAGCGGGCCGACCGTGACGAGGCTGTCGATCGGGTGGCCGCTGCGCAAACCGAGCTCGATGGCCCGATCGAGGTGCTGCGGGTAGACCCCGAACTCGACGCGGAGGGCGTCGAAACCGCCCGCCACGCGTCGGCGCCAGTCATCGAGGTTCCAGCGCATCTCGAGGTCGACGACGCCGACGACACCGCGGGAGGCCGCCTCGCGCGCGGCGTCATCGACCCAGCGGTCGAGTTCATCGTTGCCGGCGGAGTCAAGCTGTGCGGTGATCGCGAACGCCGCGTCTTCGCGCAACACACCATCACTCTGATCGGCGAGCGAGGCCTCGACACCAAAGCGCACGAGCGCCGCACTGTTGAGCCACACGCAGTGCACATCAGCGCTGATGAGCACAATCGGGCGGTCGGGAGCAATCGCGTCGAGCAGCGACCCCGTGGGGGTGTCGGGCCAGAGGCCGTCACGGAAACCAACGCCCACCACGACGGAGTCGTGAACCGCACCGTGATTGATCGCCGCACGCACGAGCGCCGCGGCTTCCGCAGCACTCTCGGCGCTGCTGAGGTCGATGCGGCGACGGTGCTGCGCCCACTGCGTGAGGTGCACATGTTCGTCCCACAGGCCGGGCATGATGAACCGACCCTCAAGGTCGAGGTCGTCGTCCGACGTCGCTTCGATGCCGGCCGGGAGAATTCCGGTGATCACCCCGTGCTCGACGATCAGGTCGATCGGGTCGTGACCGCCGAGCGGCCGCGCATTACGAATCGCGCGCATCGTGGTGTCTCCTCATTTCGCGTGCCAGTTCCGCATGGCTGTAGGCCTCGTCGCCACTGAGGGCTTCGATGATGCGGTCAACGATCTCGGGTGTCTTGTTCTGACTCAGCTTCGCCCGGGCGTCGACTCTCGTCACGCGCACTCGAATACCCACCGTGCCCCGGGCGATACGTCGAGAATACTCGGGGTCGAGGTGCAACCCGCGCGGCTCGGCGACGCGTCGCTCGAAGTGATCGGTCAGCGTCGTGAGGGCGACCATGTTCTCGTCATCGCTCAGCAACTCGGGGGTGCCCCAGAGGTGCGCCGTCACGTGATTCCAGGTCGGAATGTTGTCGTCAGTCTCGTACCAGCTCGGCGAGATGTAGCCGTGCGGGCCCTGCACAATCAGGAGCACCTCGTGCTCGCCGAGCTCGTGCGCCTGCTCATCGGGACGCCCCACGTGCCCGATGAGCACGATGTCGTCACCCGTCGACGCGGCCTCATCGAGCAAGAAGGCATAGTGCGAGGCGACAATGCCGCGCCCAGGCGGGCTCGAGACGATCGTCATCCACGGGTTCTCTCGAATGAGTCGACGAATCTCGTCGCGGTCATCGAGCAGATAGTGCGGTGTGTGCCTCATGGATGCTCCTCTCGAGCAATTCGTCGACCCGCATTACGCCCGCTCACGCGGAGGGGCCTTGGCAACTCGGGCACCAGTAGAGCTTGCGTGCCGCAAGCAGTTGCATCGCGATAGAGGTGCCGCAGATGCGGCACGGCAGACCCTCCCGCTTGTAGACCCAGTGGCGGTCGGCGCGGTTGCGTAGGGCGGCGCGCTGACCCTCCTCGTCGAGGCCGTCCATCGTGAGCATCTGGCCGGTCTCGATGCCGACGCCGAGCAAGTAGCGCCAGTCGCGCCACAGGTCGCGCACGACGTCGTCGGGCAGCGAGGCCCCTGTAGCGAAGGGGTCGAGCCGGGCGCGAAACAGAATCTCGGCGCGATAGACATTCCCGATGCCGCTCACGACCGACTGATCCATGAGCAGCAGGGCGATGGGCACGCGACGACGGCGCACACGCTCGAGCATGCGCTGCTCGCCGAATTCGGCATCGTCGTTCTCGGGGTCGGGGCCGAGCGCATCGATCACGGCTTGCACCTGGGCAGCGTCGAGCACCTCGCACGCCGTCGGCCCCCGCAGGTCTGCGACAGCCGTTGCAGTCAGCAACCGCACGCGCACTTGGCCGACCGGCTCGGGCGGAAACGTGCTGTCGACCTCGGTTTCGGTGTCGGCCTCGGCCATGCGCAGGCGCGTGCGCCGAGGGGCTCCGATCGAGGCGAGCGAGTCTTCGTGCTCGCCGACGACCGTTGAGCGAGCATCCGGCGCGTCATCGATGTCGGTGCCGCGCTGGTTGGTTTGGCCCATGCGGCCGCCCGCCGCGCGTTGGGTAGCGTCTTGCGCGACCGCGCCATCGAAATCCCACGCGCCATAAATGCCGAGGTGCACGCGCAACCAAATGGCGCCGTCGAACTCGAGAAACATCTGCTTGCCGACCGCCCGGGCATCGGTCATCGTGAGGCCGTCGAGTAGGGCAGCGCCGCCCGCGAAGCGCCCCTGCGGCGAGCTCACGGCAACGCGCGAGCCGACAAAGTGCCGCGCGAACTGCCGAGTAATGCGATGAACGGAGTGGCCCTCGGGCACGGCGCGGCCTAGACGATCTCGTGCCCGGCGATGGCTCCGGTTCTCTCGTATTCGCCGAGCTGGGCGATGCGGCGCGCGTGGCGCTCGTCGCCCGGAAACGCCGTGTCGATGAAAAGGTCGATGAAGCGCAAGGCCTCGTCGACGGTGTGCTGACGCGCACCGATCGCGATGACGTTGGCGTCGTTGTGTTCGCGCGCGAGCGTTGCGGTCGCGTCGCTCCAGACGAGGGCGGCGCGGATGCCCTGCACCTTGTTGGCCGCGATCTGCTCGCCATTGCCCGACCCGCCGAACACGATGCCGAGCGACTCGATGCCCGCGGCCTGGTCACGCGCAACCGCGCGGGCAGCATTGATGCAGAAGCTCGGGTAGTCGTCGAGCGGGTCGTAGTGATCGGGCCCGTGATCGTGCACCTCATGGCCACGCGCCGCCACATGTTCGCGAACGGTGTGGCTGAACTCGAGGCCGGCGTGATCGGTCGCGACGTGAATGCGCATGAGGGCAATTCTACGAGTCCAGGACCTCCGACCCTGTGCGACCTGTTGCCGTCGTGCCACGGTGGAGACCACCGAGTGAAAGGAATCATCATGACTCGCACCTACCTCATCACCGGCGCAGCGAGCGGCATCGGAGCCGCCACTGCTGCCGCGCTTACTGCACAAGGTCACCGCGTCATCGGCGTCGACCTGCACGACGCTGACATCACGGTCGACCTGACCACCCACGAAGGCCGCGAAGCTCTCGTGGCGAAGGCCAGCGAACTCAGCGGCGGCACGATCGACGCCGTCGTTGCCAACGCGGGGCTCGCGACCGAGTCCACTGCCACGGTTGCGGTGAACTACTTCGGCGCCCTCGCGACGCTCGAAGGGCTGCGACCTCTGTTGCTGGGCTCGGCGGCTCCGCGCGCTGTGGCAACGGCATCCATGGCCTCACTGTTTCCCGTCGACGACGTTCTCGTTGAGGCGTGCCTCGCGCACGACGAACCGGCCGCCCTGCACCGCGCGGGTGAGCTGATCGAGGCCGGCCAGGGCGGGCTCATCTATAGCTCGACGAAACGCGCGCTCGTGCTGTGGATTCGCCGCAACGCCGCGACGCCCGAGTGGGCAGGGGCGAGCATTCCGCTCAACGCGGTCGCGCCGGGTGTGATTCGCACGGCCATGACCGAGCAGTTCACCTCGACGCCCGAGGCGGAGAAGGCGATTCTCGAGATGGTGCCGATGCCGCTCAACGGCATTGGCGAGGCGCCGGTCGTTGCCGACCTCATCGTCTACCTCGCGAGCGCGTCGAACTCGCACCTCTGCGGGCAAGTCGTCTTCATCGACGGCGGCAGCGACGTCGTGATTCGGGGCGACTCGACCTGGTGAGCTGGGGGCCCTGGCCGCGAAAGTGACCGTTTGTGGCGAGAGTTACGACATATGTCGG
>CALRMP020000105.1:0-4688 GCA_943369205.1 Gulosibacter massiliensis
ATTCACGAAGCACTACAACTCCGAGTCAGCCCGCCGAGCCGCCTTGCCTGCGTGGTTGCATCACTACAATCACCATCGGCTACACACGGCCATCGGCAAGGTCCCACCGATCAGCAGATTGAACAACCTGCCTGGGCACTACAGCTAGCTCACACCGCGTCGGCAGCTTCGTCAGCAACGTGCTGACCGCGAAGGCCGCCCCCGAAGAGCGCGATCGCTGACAAGAACATCAGCGCTGCCTTCGCAATGATCCACGGCAACAGCAGCGCCGTCACGGCAAGAACCAGCGCGACACCCGAAGTCAAAACGACGATCGGAAGTGCTGCGCGGTGGCCAGTGGTCCACGTAAGGAAGCTCTGCAGCAGCACGTCGCTGCGATAGCCGATCCACCGATTGGGGGGAAGCCGCCCGATCGCGCTCAGCCACATCACCAGGGTGAAGCCGACTGATCCGATGATGAGGAACACGCCGGAAATCTGAAGAGCGCCCTCGCCTGTGAGATCCACGACTCCAGCGTAGAGCGTCACAGGCTGATCGACGCCGACCGCTGCTCATATGGAGCAATTGATGAGCACGTTCTGCTCACGTGAGCAGTTGCTTGCCATTCACAGCGGAATCTCAGTACAGTCACGGGCACCGTTTGTCCACGGTTGTCTACAGACAAGGTGATCGATGACGATCGCAGTTCTCGGCGGGTACGGCGTAGGAATCACCGTGCGTGTTCCTCACATGCCGCGCGCAGGAGAAACGGTCTCGGGCGGGGTTCTGAGCCGCGAACACGGCGGTAAAGGCTCCAACCAAGCGATCGCGATCGCTCGGTGGGGCGGCGAACCGACGTTGATCTCGGCTGTCGGGGCCGATGACGCTGGCGCAGCCGCTCGAGAGTTGTGGGCACGCGAGGGCGTCAATGACGCCTGTGTGGTGACGGTCGATGACGCGACGATGGCCGGGGTGATTCTGGTCGACGCTGCGGGTGACAACCGCATCGCGATCGCAGCGGGCGCGCTCGACTCCGTGTGGGGTGCACGGGTCGAGCCGCTTGCGGCGACAGCATTGCGCAACGCCCAGACACTCGTGATCTCGCTCGAGACTCCGCACGACGCGGCGCTGCATTGCACGGAAGCAGCACGCCGTGCGGGCATCCGGATCATTCTGAATCCAGCGCCGGCTGAGGATGTCCCGCGCGCGCTATGGGCGAATGTCGACGTTCTCGTGCCCAACCAATCGGAAGCTCGGTCGTTGCTGGCTGCGGACGGGGCAGACGGCCCGCTCGACGACGACCTCCGTCTCGCGACGGTACTCGCTGAGCGCGGGAACGGCACCGTCATTCTGACGTGCGGGGCAGACGGAGCGATCATCGCGGATGACGAGGGCGTGCGGCGCGTGGCGGCTCCGACGGTAAACGTTGTCGACACGACGGGAGCCGGTGACACCTTCGTCGGAGTCTTGGCTGCTGAGCTGACAGCTGGTGCCGACATCGACAGTGCCGTGCAACTCGCGTGTCGTGCTGCCTCACACTCGGTGACGCGCCACGGCGTTATTGACGGCATTCCGCACCGCGCCGAGCTTCTGGGGGAGGCCGCGTGAGCGCGGGTGAAGAGATGCCACGCGGGGCCGCGTCTCTCGCGCCCGTCATTCAACACACGTTGATCGCCGCCGATGTCACGCACGACCGCGTTATCGCCCACGCGGAAGAGTGCCTCACGTGGGGCTTCAACGCCGCGATGGTCGCTGGTACGTGGGTGCGGGAGGTCGCAGCGGTGCTCGCCGGCTCGTCCGTGCTGGTTGCCTCTGCTCTCGACTTTCCGATCGTCGGAATCACGACGCCGCAGGGGAAAGCCGCGGAAGCCGCCCAGCTCGTTGCCGCAGGAGCACAACAGCTCGACATCGGTTGCCAGATCGGATGGCTCAAGAGCGGTCGCCATGACGACTTTCGGGATGACATCGCTGGCGTTGTCCGCGCAAGTGGAGTGCCGGTGAAGGTCATGCTGGAGCTGCCGCTCTTGACACCGCGCGAGCGGGAGATCGCCACCGACCTCGCGATGGAAGCGGGCGCGGCGTATCTCAAGAACGCGAGCAGCGGTGCGGTCGAGATCGCGAATGAAGCGAGTATCGAGTGGCTCGCGAGCCGGGCCCGCGATGGTGTGCTCGTGAAGGCCTCGGGGGGCATCACGTCGGCGGAGCAGGTCGTCGCGCTCGTGAATGCGGGGGCAGCGCTCGTCGGAACCAGTGCCGGTGTGGCCATTGTTCAGGGCTCGGCCGACGCGTCGGTACGGAGCTACTGACCATGGCGATCTTTGAGCGACTGCGCACCCGGAGCGGGGTTGACCGCACGGGGCCCACTGCCTTGCACACGCAGATCTCGGACACGATTCGGGCGACAATCGCCGCTGGCACCTGGCCGGTCGGCCACCGACTGCCCGCCGAACCCGACCTTGCCGCTGAACTGAAGGTGAGCAGGGGCACGCTTCGCCGGGCCCTGGTCACTCTCGTTGATGAGCAGCTGCTGATCCAAACTCCCGGCAAAGGCACGTTCGTCGTGGCGCTTCCCTCCGTGCCGCGCACCGAGGGCGAATTGCGCGGCATTGCTGAAGACTTCGCACGTCAGGGTCTCCAGCTGACGACGCGAGTCGTGGCCGCCGAACTCGCGGTGCCGGCGACGCCCGTGGGCGCCATGCTGCACGTTCTCGCTGACGAACCCGTCGTGTGCCTCACGAGGGTGAGAAGCGCCGATGGCACTCCGATCGCGCTGCTCAAGAACTACGTGCGTGCCGACTTCGCACCGGGTCTCGAGAAGCTTGACCTCGTCAGCCGCACTCTCTTCGAGTTGATCGAGGTGCACTACGGCCTCGCTTTGGCCTTCGCGCGGCGCGGTTTTGCGGCCCATGCCGCTACCGCGGAGGTCGCCGAGTACCTCACGGTTCCGGTTGGGGCACCGGTGCTGCACATGACGCAAACGGCGTATCTCGCCGATGGTCGCCCGCTCGAACACTCCGACGTATGGATCGCGAGCGATGAGGTTCAGGTCAGCATGGTGCTCGAGCGGCCGCAGAGCAACGAGGTGGCACTGTGACGACGAAGGTCATCATCGACTGCGACACGGGGTCGGACGACGCGGTGGCGATCATGGCGGCAGCGCTGCACCCCGCTCTCGAGCTGGTTGCGGTCACGACGGTCAATGGCAATGTGCCGCTCGAGAACACCACCGACAACAGCCTGCGTGTTCTCGACGCGATCGGGTGCGCCGTGCCGGTTCACGCGGGCGCCCCCCGGCCTCTCGTGAGGCCTGACTTTCCGATTCCGCGCGATGTGCTCAACGCCGGTCGCGAAGAATTTCACAAGCGCCAGCTCGATCTTCCTGATCCGGTCTCGACCGTGTCGACGCAGGGCGCGGTGTCTGCGCTGATCGAGCACTTCCTCGGGCCGTCGGGGCCGGAGACGGTGCTCGTCGCTGTCGGGCCACTCACCAACATCGCGATCGCGCTTGCGGCCGAGCCCCGGCTGGCATCGCGAATTCCCCGCCTCGTCATCATGGGCGGGGCTCGCGGCTGGGGAAACGTCACGGCGGCGGCGGAGTTCAATTTCTGGGTCGATCCGGATGCTGCTGCCGCGGTCTTGTCTGCCGGAATCGCCGATGTGCTCATCGTTCCGCTTGATGCGACTCACGATGCGGCCTTGTCGCACGACCACTGCGATGCTTTCGACGCTCTGGGAACTCCCGGCGCCCGCGCGACGGCCGAGCTCATTCGTGAGCGCATCGACACCTATCCCGGCTCAGACCACACACCCTTCACGGCAGCGCCCGTTCACGACGCACTCTGCATTGCTGCGCTCGTTCGTCCTGACGTGCTCACACGCGTCATCGATGCTGCCGTTACGGTCGAGACGGGCGGCGTGGAGAGCGTCGGGGCCCTGATCATCGATGAGCGCACGTGGTCGAGTTCGCCCCACAATGCGCGTGTTGCGTTGAACGCCGATGCTGAGATTTTCGCGGCCGTGCTTGCCGAGGCGTTCCGCGCATGATCGCCATCCCTGACTTTCCCGCCGCTGTGACACACACAGCGGCCACGAACTCCGACCGCTCGCGGTCGTGGCGAGAGGTCGCTCTGCGCGACTGTCGTCACGGCGAAGCGGTCGAAGCGCTCCACGAGAGCGAACCCCGGACGAGCGTCGACGGTGACGTCTCATCCATCCCTAGGGCTGAACGGCAACGTTGCCGCTCAGCAGTTCACCCCCATATCGAAAGGCATGGATCATGACCAACGCACCCGCGGCGGCTCCGAAGAAGAGCAGTCGCTTCAATCGCAATAACTTGCCGACGACCCTCATCGTCACATTGATTCCCGTCTCTGTGGCCCTGAACATCGTTGGTGGCTACATCGCTTCTGCTCTTCGCTTGCCGGTCTACCTCGACATGATCGGTACCGCGATCAGCGCGATCGTGCTCGGACCCTGGTGGGGCGCTCTCGTGGGCGTCCTGACCAACACGGGCTCGGCTCTCATCACCGGACCGGTGAGCATCCCGTTCGCTCTCGTGAACGTTGTTGGCGCTCTCATCTGGGGTTACGGCGTGCGTTCGTGGGGCCTCGGCCGCACGATCCCGAAGTTCTTCCTGCTGAACGTCATCGTTGCCGTCGCGTGCACGCTCGTTGCCGCGCCGATCATCGTTCTCGTGTTCGGTGGTGCGA
>CALRMP020000106.1:0-4654 GCA_943369205.1 Gulosibacter massiliensis
AGTAGGCATCGTGCGGAGTTGCCGGGCTGACGAGGCGCAGCCCCGGCGTGTGGGCGAAGTACGCCTCGGGGCTCTCTTGGTGGTGCTCGACGGCCCCGATGTGCCCGCCGTAGGGAACGCGAATGACGACGGGCAGCTGCAACGAGCCCTCGTGCCGGGCCGTGAGCTTCGCCAACTGCGACGTGATCTGATCGAACCCGGGAAAGATGAACCCGTCGAACTGGATCTCGCAGACCGGACGATACCCCCGCATGGCGAGGCCGATCGCGGTGCCGACGATGCCCGACTCGGCGAGCGGGGTGTCGAGCACCCGCGTTGCCCCGAACTGGGCCTGCAGGCCCTCGGTCACACGAAACACTCCGCCCAGGGGCCCGATGTCTTCGCCCATGAGCAACACCTTGTCGTCCGCCGTCATGGCGGCGGCAAGGCCCGCATTGAGGGCCTTCGCCATGGTCATCGTCTCAACGGGCATTAGGCACCCCCTTCGAACGAGGCCTCGTAGTCGGCGAGTTGCTGGCGCTGAGCATCCATGACCGGATGCTGTTGGCTGTAGACGTGCGTGAACATCGAATCAGCAGGCGGCGGCTCGAGCGCAAGAGTGCGAGCGCGCGCTTCTGACGCGAACTGCTCTGCTTCGTCATGCACCTCGGCGAAGAACGCATCGCCCTCGCCGAGACCGCGAAGGTAGGTCTCAAACCGGGCGATCGGGTCGCGCTCTTGCCAGTAGTGCAGTTCGTCGTCGTCGCGGTACTTGGTCGGGTCATCGCTCGTCGTGTGAGCGCCGATGCGATACGTGAGCGCTTCGATGAACTGCGGGCCGCCGCCGCCGCGGGCCGCGTCGAGGCTCGCCGCGGTCGCTGCGTAACTCATGAGCACATCGTTGCCGTCGATCTGCACGCTGGGAATGCCGAAACCACGCGGGCGGTGAAAGAGCGGCGTGCGCGACTGAACCCGCACCGGCACGGAGATCGCCCAGTGATTGTTTTGCAGGAAGAACACCTGCGGAGTCTGGTAGCTCTGCGCGAAGACGAACGCCTCGTTGACGTCGCCCTGACTCGTGGCGCCGTCGCCGAAGTAGACCATGACAGCGGTGTCTTTGTCGGGGTCGCCGGTTCCCACGAGCCCGTCGAACTGAACCCCCATGGCGTAGCCCGTCGCGTGCAAAGCCTGCGACCCGATGACAAGGGTGTACAGGTGAAAATTGCCGGTCTCCTCGGGCACCCACCCACCATGCGTGTGACCCCGCAGCATCGTGATGATCTTCACGAGGTCGAGGCCGCGAATGTGCCCGACGGCGTGCTCGCGGTAGGCCGGGAAGATGTGGTCCTGCGCGCGGGCCGCAAAGCCCGACCCCACTTGGGCCGCCTCCTGGCCGACGCTCGGAATCCACAGCGCCAATTGGCCCTGTCGTTGCAGATTGCCGGCCTCGATATCGAATCGTCGAACAAGCGACATCGTTCGATAGAACTCGCGCAGCTGCTGCTCGGTGAGCGCGTCGACATAGGGCAAGTAAGCCTCGGTGGCCTCGCTGTCGACGCGAGTTCCGTCCGGTGCCAATAGCTGGAGGGTCTCCGGCGTGTACGACATGGATTCCACTCTAGGCCCGTCGGTGGGGCCCCTGGTCAGAGGGTTCGAACAACCTCGCCCGCGACGCGCAGAAGAGTAGCCACAGACTCAGCCTCGCCGATGGACACGCGGATGCCCTCCGGAGCGAAGGCGCGCACAACGAGCCCGGCAGCGGCAAAGGCCTCGGCCGCGCTCGCCGTCGCCGCGCCCGTGGGCAGCCACACGAAGTTGCCCTGCGAGACGGGAAGGTTCCAGCCTTGCTCGCGCAGTGCTGCCTGCACCTCGTCGCGCCGCGTCGCGAGTGTTGCGACGTGACCGAGAAGCTCTTCCTCGTGATCGAGGGCAGCGAGCACGCCCCGTTGCGCCGCTGCGGTGACCGACAGCGGGATCGCTGTGCTGCGCGCCGCTTGGACGATCGCGGGGTGCGCAACCGCAAAGCCGACTCGGAGACCCGCGAGCCCGTAGGCCTTAGAGAAGGTTCGCAACACCACCAGGTTCGGGTAACGGCCAATGAGCGTTGTGCCGTCCACCGAGCGGTCGTCACGCACGAACTCGACGTATGCCTCGTCGAGAATGACGAGGAGGTCACTGGGCACCGCCTCCATGAACGCCTCGAACTCGTCCGCGGTGACAATCGTGCCGGTGGGGTTATTGGGCGTGCAGACGATCACGACTCGCGTGCGGTCGGTGACAGCAGCGGCCATGGCCACAAGGTCATGCCGCGCATCGGCGAGCAAGGGCACCCTGACGCCCGTCGCGCCGGCGACGGTGATGAGGCCCGGATACGCCTCGAAGCTGCGCCACGCATGAACGACCTCGTCACCGACGGAGGCGGCGGCGCTGATGAGTTGCGCGAGGATCGCGACTGAACCCGATCCCACGATGATCTCGTCGGGCGTCACCCCGTGTCGTTCAGCGAGCCGCTCACGCACAACGAGCGCCGAGGCATCCGGGTAGCGATTAATGTCGAGGTCACTGATCGCGGCAAGCACCGCTGGATGCGGCGGAAACGGGTTTTCATTGCTCGAGAGCTTGAAGGCATCAGAGGCCGCCGCGCGACCTTGCGTGTAGGCGGGAAGCGCGATGATCTCGGGGCGCAATCGAACGGGAGCTAGCACGCTGTCAGCCTACGTCGACCCGCTGGTCATCGGATGGTCGTTTGCGGGGTGATGTCACTCTCGACATAGTTGATGCATGGCCCGTTTCCTGATCCGCCTCATCATCAACACCATCGCCCTCTGGCTCACGACCTTGATCGTCTCTGGTGGTATCCGGGTCGTCTCCTACGGTGCCGAGGGTGACACGGTGGCCCTCGTGCTCACCTACCTGCTGGTCGGTCTCATCTTTGGCCTCATCAACGGGTTCATTGGCAACTTCATTCGCATCGTCGCTTTTCCGATCTACATCTTGACCCTCGGCCTCATCGCTCTCATCGTCAACGGCTTGCTCTTGCTCTTGGTTGCCTGGATCTCGAGCCTGCTGGGCTTCGGCCTCGAGGTCGACGGATTCTGGTGGGGCGTGCTCGGCGCGATCGTGCTCGGCCTGCTGAGCTGGCTCATCGGCATCGTGTTGCGCCCGCTCATGGGGCGCAAGCACAGCTGACCGCTCGGTCACTCGGTCGTGCGGCCGATGCGAGTCGCGGTGAAGACGAACCGCTGACCCTCCGCGGTGACCGCCGGCAGTGCGGCGATCGTCGACTGCAAGACGCGGTGGTCGTGCGTGTCAATAGCCGTGGCCGTGGCGAGATACCGATCACGATCATGCGCGGGCAACGTGCCCTCGCTCGGTGAACCGACCGTCAGCGCGTCAGCGCGCACAATGACCGCGGTGGTCTCTCGACGGATGCCCGACAACACCGGCACGAGATCCTCCCGATGCTCGATCACGATCGCCGGATACTCGCCCTGCACGGGCATGCCGCCCGTAGGGGCCCCCACCGTCACGAGGCCCGTCGTGTTCCACTGACCGGACTCGGCGAGCGCAGTCGCGATCGCCCCACCCTGCGAGTAGCCCGTGAACGTGACCGACGACTCGGCGGTCACCCCAGCCGCGATCATCGCTGCCTGCACCGCTTGCAGTGAACTGGCGTCGAGCCCGGCGACAAGGGCGACATTGCTCGACATGTCCCACGGGCGATCTCCGCCGAGCTCTGCTTTCGAGTCTGTGCCCGCGATGTACACCTCGAAGTGCCACGTACCGTCGGGCAGCGGGTAGCGCTCGATCACGATGGGCGTCGCCGGGTCAGGAACCCGATCGACGCGATCGGCCAAGGATGCGGGCGGGATGCTCGCCGGGGTCGAGCCGCCACGACGGTAGTCCGACTCCACCCTGTCGATGCGCACGGGCGCCACACCACTGGTTCCCGAGAGCGCAGCGAGGCCGAGTACGGCGAGCGCCGCCGAGTCGATGCCGGAGACTCCCAAGCCGGTTTCCCCCAGCGCGGCGACGAGCGGCGGTGGCACGCTCATGGCGCCGAGCGCGGCATCGTCGACGAGTGACAGCGCTACGCGAAGAAGAGCGACCACCCGCGGGTCGCTGAGCGCTGGCTCCAGGGGTTCGACGGCACCACGCGCTGCCTCGGTGATGGTGTCGCGCATCGCTGACGGAAGGATTCCCCACACGGCCGCGGTCACGACGGCGGCATTCACGAGTGCGGGGGCCAGCACGATACCCAGCCTGCTCGCGACAAGCCCGACCGAGGCAGCCGCCTGAGAAATGACAGCTTCCATGGCCGTCGCGGCGACACGCTCGGTCGTGGTGTACAGCTCGACGGCGCCACCGAGTGCTCGGGCCAGCTCGTCGAATCGATCCCGTGCGCGTCGAATCACGCGGTCGCTGTCGATGAGGTCAGCCTCACGGGCAGCACTGTCGTGGGTGCGCAGTGGCTGCAGCCGCACGACGATATCCGCGCACTCGGCACTCGCGCGGCTGAGTCGGTGCCGCAACTCGTCGAGGTGCTCGGTCGCGACTGATACCGGGCCCACGACAACGATCGACGCGGTCACGGAAGCCCCCTCACGGGCGCGACGTCAGCCTCGGCGAGCGCCGCGGCGCCGCGGAGTTGTGTGCGAATCGAGTCGAGCCGCAG
>CALRMP020000107.1:0-4503 GCA_943369205.1 Gulosibacter massiliensis
ACCACGCGGCACAACGACACTGCAGAGAGTTGACGTTATGACCACCATCGTCGTCACCGGAATCGGTGCAACATCTCCCCTCGGCGGAACGGCTCGCGAGAGCTGGGACGCCCTGCTCCGCGGCGAGTCAGGAACCCACCGCCTTGAGCACGACTGGGTCGCTCAGCACGACCTGCCCGTCACCTTCGCCGCTGAGGCCAAAGTGCGCCCCGAAGAGGTTCTCGAACGTCAAGAGATCAAGCGTCTCGACCCTTCGGCTCAGTTCGCCCTGATCGCCGCACGTGAGGCATGGGCCGACGCGGGGTCTCCCGATGTCGTACCGGAACGCATCCTCGTGGATTACGCCACCGGCATCGGCGGCCTCTGGACTCTGCTTGACGCCTGGGATGTCTTGAAAGACAAGGGCCCGCGCCGCGTCTTGCCCATGACCATCCCGATGCTCATGCCCAACGCTGCTGCGGCGGCAATCAGCATGGGGCTCGGCGCTCGGGCAGGTGCCCGCACGGTCGTCTCGGCCTGCGCCTCCGGCACCGAAGCCATCGCCAACGCCTATGAGCACCTGCAGCTGGGGCTCGCCGACATCGTTGTCGCCGGCGGTACCGAGGCTGTGGTGCACCCGCTCCCCATCGCGGCGTTTGCGTCGATGCAGGCCCTGTCGAAGCGCAACGACAACCCTGAAGCAGCCTCGCGGCCCTACGACATCGACCGCGACGGCTTCGTGTTGGGCGAAGGCGCTGCCGCGATCGTGCTCGAGACCAAAGAGCACGCTCTCGCCCGCGGGGCCCGCATCTACGCCGAACTCGCTGGCGGATCGGTGACGAGTGACTCGTACCACATCACCGCCCCCGACCCCGAAGGTTCGGGCGCCGCACGGGCCGTGCTCGCCGCCCTCGCACAAGCCGGAGCCACGCCCGACGACGTGTCGCACATCAATGCCCACGCGACCTCGACCCCGGTCGGCGACATCGCCGAGTACAACGCGCTCTACCGCGTATTCGGGGAACGCGTGAAGAGCATCCCGGTGTCGGCCACCAAGGCGTCGACCGGCCACTTGCTCGGCGGCACCGGTGCGCTCGAAGCGGTGTTCACGATTCTCGCTCTGCACGAACGCACGGCACCGCCGACGATCAATCTCGACAACCAAGACGAGGCCATCCCGCTCGACGTGGTGACCTCACCCCGCGCGCTCGGAGACGGGCCGCTGCTCGCGATCTCGAACTCGTTCGGCTTTGGCGGCCACAACTCCGTCGTGGCGTTCCGCACGGTCGACGACTAACCGGCACAGACACCGCGAGACCCGGGGCCCCCCAACGGCCCCGGGTCTCGTGTTGTTCTCCGCACTCGCGCGGGCGCGAGCGGGAAGCATTGGATGGGCTATCCGGCGCGGTGCAACCAGATGACGCGGGCCCCGTCTCCGACGTGACGGAACGGCTCGAGCTCGTCGTCCCAGGCCTGGCCGAGAGCGAGTCGCAGTTCGCGGTGAAGCTCGGCGGTATTCGACCCGGCGACCTCGATCGCGTACCGAATGCGGTCTTCCGGAATCACCGTGTTGCCGGCGGTGTCGGTCTGCGCGAAGAAGATGCCCAGATCGGGCGTGTGCATCCAGCGCCCGCCATCTGTGCCCAAGCCGGCGTCTTCCGTGACTTCGAAGCGCAAGTGCTCCCACCCACGCAGGGCGCTCGCGATCTTCGCGCCGCTGCCGCGTTCGCCTTCCCACACGAACTCAGCGCGCTGTGAACCGCTGAGCACGGGCTGGTCGACCCATTCGAAATTGACCGCACGCTCGAGAGCGCGGCCCGCAGCCCACTCAATGTGCGGGCAGAGCGCGCGAGGAGAGGAGTGCACGAAAAGCACTCCGCGGGCTTTCGCTGGCGCCACGGTGTGTGACGGCTCAGCGTTCACCAACTCAGTGTTCGTCAATTCAGTGTTCGGAAACACAATTCACTCCGTTTCGATCAGGTGCGACTTCCCCATCGACCTGGATCACAGAGTGAGTGACGTCTTCAGTTGTACCGCCGAATCGGCTGATCGAATTATGCCTCACCGAGCGGCATAATCACAAGGCTGTCATTCGATAAATGATGATCGTGTGAACACGGGCGTGGTGCCTACCACGAATGCATACGCCGAATACTCTGAGCGCATGACCCTGCGCCACTCGCTGCTCGCCGTCTTGACCTTGGGCCCCGCGTATGGTTACCAGTTGCACGCCGAGGTGGTCGAACGCACGCGTCGCGACGCGACCCTCAATGTCGGGCAGGTCTATTCAACGCTCGACCGCTTGCGCCGCGATGGTCTCATCGAAGACGCGGGAAGCACGCCCGACAACCTTCCGCTGTACGCCCTCACGGACGCCGGAGCGATCGAGGCGCGCATGTATGTCACGGAACCCGATGCCGCCGACTGGCACGAAATGATCGAGCGCGTGCTGCTCGCCCAATCGTTACCGGGCGACCACCTGGCACCACTCGTGCGCAACTACCGCCGACTCTGGGCGCCCCGTCGCGGTCTCGCTGACGAGATCGCCGACCCGACCGGGGGCTCTGCTCAAGCGGCAGCGGACCACGCTGCACGATTGCTCCAGTCGGCGGCCCTGGCCTGGCTCGACTCTTTGCCCGACATTGAGCCGTGGCCCCTCCGCACAGACCGCCGACGGCGTGGGCGTCGCGCGGCGGAGGCTGTGCATCCGTCAGCCTGACGTCACTTGGCGTCGCTGTATCGGTCGACAGCGGCAACGGAGATGGGAAAGGTCACCGGCCAGGTTCCGAAGAGCAGTTCTCCGGCCTCGACGGCTGCGGCGCGAAGCGCCTGCTCAACCTCGGCGACGCGATCGAGCGGAGCGTGCACGACAAGCTCATCGTGCACGAAGAACACCAGGTGCGGTTGCTGCTCGAGAGGCGTCGTGGCGTCGCCAAAGAGCCGTCGGCGCACCCCAGCCATCCACGCCAATGCCCATTCAGCAGCCGTGCCCTGCACCACGAAGTTGCGCGTGAAGCGCCCCCACGACCGAGCCTCCGAGCGCGCTGCGCGGGCCTCGACTTCGCGGGCACCGTCGGCCGCCCCCGCGAGCTGTCGCTCGCTCCACAGCGCTCCGGGCGCGGGCGATGTACGCCCCAGGTGGGTACTCACACGCTCGCCCCGCTCCCCCGCCCGGGCAGCCGCTTCGACGAACCCGATGGCCTCAGGAAACGACCGTGCTAAACGCGGCAAGACCTGAGCGCTCACGCCCGTTGTTCCGCCATACATGGCGCCGAGCATTCCGACCTTCGCGTGCTCGCGCGTCGACACGGCTCCGGTTGACACGATGCCGTCGTAGAGATCAGCGCCCGCTCCCGCCCGCGCCATGGCTGCGTCGTGCGACATGGCGGCGAGGATACGGGGCTCAAGCTGCGCCGCGTCGGCAACCACGAGAGCCCAGCCCTCGTCGGCGCGCACCGCCGGCCGCACGTCTTTAGGCAGTTGCAGGGCGCCACCGCCGTCGGACGCCCACCGCCCCGTCACGACGCCACCCGGCACGAACGTCGGACGAAAGCGGCCGTCCCGCACCCACTCATCAAGCCAGTTCCAGCCGTTAGCGGTATAGAGCCGGCTCAAGGTCTTGTACTGAATAAGCGGCGCAATCACCGGGTGGTCGAACTGCTGTAGCTCGCGTGCGCGCGTCGTCGAGACCTCGATGCCGGCCCCGCGAAGAGCCTTGATGAGCTCGGTGGGCGAATCGATCGACACGGACGCGCGGCCCAGAGCAGCAGCAACCTCAGCACTCAGCTGCTCGAGTCGTGCAGGAAGACGCCCCGCCGGCGGACGCGGACCCAGGGCGTCACGCAGGAGCGCGTCGTGCGCGGCAGCGTCCCAGGGCAAACCGCATTGGTGCATCTCGACGGCGGCGAGGGCTCCGGCCGACTCTGCCGCGCAGAGCAAGCTGAGGCGCGCCCCATGGCGTTGGGCCGCGATTGCCTCACGCTGCGCGGTGAAGACAGCGGTGACGTCGATCGGGGCGTGGGCATCCGTACCCGCATCGACCTCGAACAAAGCATTCGGGTCTTCTGGGCGCGATGCAGACCCCCACTCGACTCGTGGTGATCGGCCGTCGACTCCCGCGAGGATCGCATCGACGAGTCGCAAGTCATGACAGCGATCGACGCGGACACCCGCTGCGATCAGGCCCGGGTACCAGTGCCGTGTGTCGGTCCAGACCCACCGCGGATGCTCCGCCTCGCGCTCCGCCACGGCGGCGGCGAGTTCACGCTCAGGCACGACCGTGACTCCCCCGCCGTCATCGATCAGCGCGACGTGGTCGCCGCAACGTTCGAGGGATACATGCACCGTTCTGGTCTACTCCCTGCCAGTGACAGAGCTAGTTGTAGTGCCCAGGCAGGTTGTTCAATCTGCTGATCGGTGGGACCTTGCCGATGGCCGTGTGTAGCCGATGGTGATTGTAGTGATGCAACCACGCAGGCAAGGCGGCTCGGCGGGCTGACTCGGAGTTGTAGTGCTTCGTGAATG
>CALRMP020000108.1:0-4488 GCA_943369205.1 Gulosibacter massiliensis
TTACGACGAGTTCTATGCCAGCGACGAGGCTCGAGCGGCCACCTACGCTGCGTGGTTGCATCACTACAATCACCACCGACCCCACACAGGGATCGGAGGCCTCACACCCTCAGCCCGCGTTCACAACCTCACGGGGAACTACAACTAGGGGAGGACGACGAGTGACTCCGCCGCGCCCGCGAGCGTCACGAGCGCCGCGAAGGCCGCCCCCATGATGATGCGGAACAACGCGCGCGAGCTCGGATCCCGCACGACCACCACGATGCCCGCGACGACGAGAACCGCCGTGACGGCTGCACCGGCGAGCGCGACGGGCGAGGTAGCAGCGGGGCCGACGACCCCGAGAACCCCGGCGAGGGCGAGCGCGACAAGAGCGACAACGCCAGACGGTCGAGCGCCCACCAGGTGAGGAATCGCGCGCAAGCCGTGTCGGCGGTCGGCGTCGAGATCAGGCAACACGTTGGCGAAATGGGCGGCGAGCCCCAAGAGGCTGCCCATCGCGATGGCCCACCACGCGGCGGGCGCCGGCTCCTCCCGGGCCAGCGCAACCAAGACCGGAATCGAACCGAAACCGATCATGTAGCACGCGGTCGCGAACACCGTGCGCTTGAGCCCTGCGTTGTACGCCCAGCCCGAGCTGAGCGCAATGACGTGGGCGAGCGCGAACAGTGGCCCGAGCGCGAACGACAGCAGAACCGCGGCAGTTGCCGCGGTCGCGCCGAGCACCATGATCGTTCGGGCGCTGATCTCGCCACGTACAACGGGCTTGTCGGTGCGACGGGCGTCGAGATCACGGGCCGAATCGATGGCGTCATTTGACCAGCCGATGGAGAGTTGATTGAGCAGCATGACGAGGCCGACGAGCGCTACCCGCACCGGGTCGAGGCCGCTAATCGCGGCGAGCAGGGCACTGACCGCTGCGACGACGAGCGAGGGCCCAATGTGTGCCGCTCCGACGATGACGCGCACGCGTTGCAGCATTCCTTCATCGTAAGCGCGAAGCCGCGTTAGCATCAGCAGATGCGACGAGGCCCGAAGTCGACGGTGGCGATGACCGCCGTCATGACGCTCATGATCGTCGCTGCCACGGGCTGCGCTGCGCAGCAGGCGCCGATTCCCGAACCTGCCGAGCCCACCCGTCTGGTCGGCGCACCCGTTGCCCTCGACGTGCGTGAGGTGTATCTCGACCAGCGCATCGCTGCCATGACGATCGAGCAGAAGGTTGCGGCACTCGTCATGGTGCACGTTCCGGGCACTGACCCGGCGCGCATCCGGTCGTTCATTGATGCTCATGGGTTCGCCGGCGTGATCCTCATGGGAGACAACATCGGCGGGCCCGCTGCGACCGTCTCGCGGTTGACGGATGCTCTCAGCAGTGACCCGGGACTACCGGCGCTCACGGCGATTGACCAAGAGGGGGGCGTCGTGCGCCGTCTCGTCGAGGATGAGGCCCCGTCGGCGCGCACCTTGCGGGGTGCTCCTGCTGCGGCCGCCGAAGCCGCATTCCGGGAACGGTCAGCACTGGTTGCTGCGGCCGGCGTGATGATCAACTTCGGGATCGTGGCAGACGTCACTCCCGATCAGTCATCGTTCATTCGCAGTCGGACTCTCGGTGAGACTCCGGCGGCGTCAGCCGAGCGGGTCGCAGCTGCGGTGCGAGGCGAGTCGGGCAATGCGCTGTCGACGCTTAAGCACTTTCCGGGTCACGGAGCTAGCCCTGACGATTCGCATGTGAGTATCCCGCAGTCGTCGATCACACTCGATCAGTGGCGCGCGTCGCATGCTGTCCCGTTCGCGGCGGGCATCGATGCCGGTGCTCCGCTGGTGATGATGGGCCACTTGGAGTTCTCGAAGATCAGTCCGATGCCCGCATCGCTGTCGTCAACCTGGATCGAGCTGTTGCGCACAGAGCTTGGCTTCGACGGGGTCATCGTCACGGATGACATGCTCATGCTCCAGCGGTCGGGCGTTGCCGCCTACTCCGACCCGGTGCAGAACGCCATCGGTGCGCTTGCCGCGGGCAACGATCTGCTCTTGTATGTGCTTCCGTCGAACCCGAGCTCGGTCGGAATCGACCCGACCGGACTCGTCGCTGCGCTCGCGGCTGCCGTCGGCGATGGTCGTCTCGACGAGGCACAGATCGATGCCTCGCTCTATCGAGTTCTCGGAATGCGCCGCGACGCGAGCGACGAGAGCGGTCCGTTCACCGACTGCGGCCCCAAGTGCTGGGGTGAGTCGCCACGCGCTGTGCCCGCGTCCGGCGAGGACGCTCCGAGCGAGAACTAGAGCGTCGGAAGGTCGACGTCGGTGACGCGCTCGACGAGCGGGACATCGACGAACCCGCGCAGGAGGTCGCCCGCGCTGGCAGGGTCAGTTGTGACGATCGTGACCGTGACGGCACCGAGAACAATGGCGAGCGTGCCGAGGCCCGTCACAAGGGCTGTCAGCGGCGTCAGCTTGCGGTGACGCTCAAGCGAGATGACAATCGCGCCGACCAGCAGAAGAGTGGCGCCGGTGATGACGAAGGCGATCATGAGACGTGCTCCCGTCGGGTATCGGGTAAAGCTCACCGCGGGACTGGGTCGTCACCGGGCTCTGGTCAGAATCGCTCTGGCCTGACTCCAGAGTACTCCGTTCGGTTCCTAACGGGAGTCCCCCGAACCGGGGACGTCACGACGCGCCGCCCTGTGGCGCGCCGCGCGCAAGCGAGAGGCCAGAATAGGAGGGTGGGTGCACCGGGGGAGTCTCTGCGACACCGCGACGTGCTCGAAGCCGTAGCGGCGTCGCTCGATGCCGTTCTCGTCGATGCCCACGGGTTGCAAGTGGAGCCGACCGGCAACGGGTTCACGCACGGGTATCGCGTTACGCTGCGCGGCGAAGGCGGAGCATCCGCTGACCACACGGTCTTCGTCGAGACGTCACCGCCCGAAGCGACCCGCCCCGGAGTCCTCACGCTGCGCAACCCCACCTCCGGCGAACGGGTCGACGTCTGGGTGTATCCCGCTGACCCCGCACTGCCTGCCTTGCGCACGGCCGTGTACGCGGAAGCGGCCGGTGTCGTGCTTGCCCGCCTGGGCCTTCCCGTTGACGGCTTACGGGTCAGCCTCGCCGCGTACCGCCCGGGCAAGCGGGCCGTTGTTCGCGTTGACACGACGAGCACCGCCTACTTCTTGAAGGTCGTCCGCCCGCCGGCCGCTGAACCGCTCCAGGCCAGGCACACCCTGTGGCGAGACGCTGGCATTCCGGTTCCGGCGGTCTTGGGCTGGAGCGAAGAGGGCCTCGTTGCGCTCGAAGCACTCCAGGGTGCCGAGGTCATTTCTTTGCTTGACCGCGTGCCGAATCCGGCGGCGTTGCTCGACGAGCTCGAGCGCATTGTCACGGCGATCGCGACCGTGCCGTCAACGGCGTCGGCGCGGGCATCGCTGGTTCGACGCATTGACTGGTACGAAGAGCGACTCGTCGAACAGATGCCGAGTTATGACGGGTTGATCGAGCGCACCGCTCGCACCATCAGCCGCCGCTACCAGGCCGGCGGCGCGCCACCGCCCGCCCGCACGGTGCACGGCGACCTCCACCTCGCGCAAGTGCTTGCTGACCCCTCGTCACCAACGCGCGTGACCGGACTGCTCGATATCGATACGTCGGGCTGGGGTGATCCGGCCGATGACGCCGCGGCGTTGTACGCCCACTTGATCGCGACCGTCGTTCACGACGGAGGCAGCCGAGCGACCGTGCGAGCTCGCCGGTGTTCGGTTCTCGCCGACGGATGGCGACGTCGGTGGTTCGGTGCTTCCGAGACGGGGTTCGTCGATCGCGCTCACGCCATCGCAGCAACCCAGCTGCTCGGCCATGCCCTGTCGCGGTCCGCCGCGGGCACGGCAGGCTCGGCAGAGCTCATCGAACGCGCCCATCGCGTGGTCAATGCAGATGAGAGGCCTGTCACCGGCTCCTCCTGGTGATCTCATGCTGCCTGGAGAGAGTTACTCCATCGACGCGAGCCGCTCGGCACGCGAAAGGGAGGAAAACCATGGACAGCAAGAACTGGATCGCCGTCGGCGCCGCATCCGCGCTTAGCCTCGGCGTCATCGCGGGTGGTGCGGCAAGTGTCGCCAACGCCATGCCGCTGATTGAGAACGCTACGGGCCTGTCGGTTCCGGGCATCGGAACGGTCACGGACGACGTCGACCGCATCGAACTCGACTTCCGCGTGGAGAGCGACAGCATCACCTCGCCGATGTCGACCAACTCGCCCGCGAGCTTGACCTCGGCCAACACGCCGGCCACGCCCGACACCCCGGCCTCGCCGGCCTCGGTCGACAGCCCCGCCTCGCCGGCGACTCCCGACACCCCGGCCACGCCGGCGTCGGTCGACAGCCCCGCATCGCCCGCGTCGGTTGACAGCCCGGCCAGCCCGGCGTCGGTCGACAGCCCCGACAGCGTGGACTCGGTCGACTAACCACGACCTGGGGGGAATCGCGGCGGCCCTCG
>CALRMP020000109.1:0-4462 GCA_943369205.1 Gulosibacter massiliensis
AGCGTACCCATCGCGCCGTCGACGACGGCCGCCGCGGTGAGCGGCACGGCAACGGGTGCGGGGGTCGACATGCGCACAGTCAAGCAGCGACCACCGACACTTCCGTGCCGCGCTGTGGTGCCCGTCCGGCTTGGTGAAACCTGGCCTGATCAGGGGTTCTGTGGAGGAGCGGCGAGGTCAGTGGGGATGCTGCTCGGGGGCAGTGTCACTCGAGCGAGCATCCACCGCCACTCGCTCGCGTCGCCGTGGCGACCGCAGCAAGACCGCGAGTAACAGCAGTGTCACCCCGATAGCGGCGCCATAGGCCGGCGTGAAGCCCGCGATGAGAATCGTCACGACGCCGGCGATGCCGAGCACGACTTTTAGGGCGGCGAGCCATGGCCCGACGGGTGCGACGTCGGCGCGCTCACTGCGGCGTTCGAGCCAGGCCACCCCGATCACGATCGGAATGAGCAGCAGGGCAACCGCGACCAAGAACGGCGGCCGGCTTTGCCACCACTCGCCGCTGAGCGGCTCGGGGAACGGCGCGCCCGCGACGACGAGCACCACCGCGATGAGCACGATGACCGGAACGTGCCACAAATAGATCTGCATCGCGTTGCGGTTGATGGCATCGCTCACACCGGCGAGCGTCGGCCGCTCGGCCAGGCGGGCAAGCCACGGCCGCAGCCACGCGAACAGCAGCGTCTGCCCGACCCCGAGCACGAGAATTGCCGCGGTCGGGGGGTTCAGGTTGTCGTACATGTCGGGCGAGTAGCCGATGACCACGACCATGGCGAGCAGGAGGCCGAAGGCGGCAAGGCCAGTCGCGCCGAGCATCCACCGACGCCGCCAGTCAAACCAGCCATCGGCGAGGCAGAAGCCCAACTGCTGAATGAAGACCCAGACGAAGAGCAGGTTGAGGGCGCCGATGAGAGGCTGCGCGGTGAGCAGGGCGACGGTGTCGACGGCCATCACGGCGACGAGCATGCCAAGCAGGGTTGCCCAGGGCGCGCGCTCGTGCAGGCGGGCCATGAGGGGAACGAGGCCGGAGCATCCGAGATAGACGGCCAAGAACCAGAGCGGCTGGCCGATGCGGAAGCCAACGTCGGTCAGCACCGAGTCGGGGAGGCCGATGATTCCAAGAATCGCGAGTGTGAAGCCGACGAGGCCAAGGGGCAGCAGCGCCGGGCGCGCGAGGCGGGCGACGCGGTCGCGCACGTAGGTGCTCGCCTGCACGCCGCGCTCGCGTTGCCGACGCCAGGCGAGCAGCGCCGAGAAGCCACCCATGACGAAGAAGAGCGGCATGACCTGCACGACCCAGGTGCTCCACGCAAAGATCGGATGCCCATCGAGCGAGTTCGTGATCGCGAGCCCCTCGGAGCCGACCGTGATGCCCGCCATCATGACGTGCAGGCCGACCACCACGACGAGGCAGGCCGCGCGCGTCAGGTCGACAGCGCGGTCGCGGGATGATCGAGTCGGACTCGCGGGGGTGGCAGGTTGTGCGGACTCGGGCGACGGCTGCTCGGGTTCTGACGGTGGCGTCGGCTTCTGCTCGAACGTCGTCATCGACCCCCCTCGTGCTCGTGCCAGAGTGCTCGGCCGTGTGAGCGGCGCGCGACGACCTCGCGGGTTCGGGTCGTCGTCGGTTCAGGCTACGCGACGAGAGTGAGCGTCGGTAGGTTGACCTGTATGAAGACCACCAAGAGATCAGCTTGCGTTCTCGCAGGCTTCGTCATGTTGATGAACGGATGCTCCGCTGCACCGCTCATCGGGTTCGACGGTGTTCTCGCGGTCGTCGGGAGCGAACCCACTGGCCTGCAAGAGGCGGCCGAAGGCGAGTTGGTCGCCTCTGCTGGTGGCTGTCTCGCCCTGAGAACCGTAGAAGGTGACTTCTTGCTCGTGTGGCCGCCTGGTGTGACGCTCGATTCTTCGGATGGACGGGTTGTGGTGAAGGTGCCGGGTGATTCGGAGGGCTACACCGTCGGCGAAACAGTCAAGATCGGCGGCGGAGGCTATTCCGGAGGCGGGGGGATCGAGTTCGAGGTGCCAGAGGACTGCGCGGAACTTACTCAGATCTATCTCGTGAACGGCCAGGGCTGATCAGACCCATACCCTTCGCCGGTCAGAACGGGTTGTACGAGCGGCCGCCTTCGACGATCTCGCGGTTGAGGGCCGTGAGGCGCGCGACGAGTTCGGCGGGGTTCTGCGCGACGGAAGCCGGCCAGCCGTACGCGGCGGCCACGGCGACGTCGAGTTCCTTATGCAGGGCGGCGAGGTCGGTGAAGCCGCCGTCGTCCATCAAGTTGTACAGCGCGGTCAGGCCCATGTTGTGTTCGAGACACAGCTCACTGCGGCGCGCACACAGGGCGGATGCTGCGGTCGCCACCGACTGTCGCTGGTCGTCGGCGACGGGGTCGGGCCACGGGAAGGTCGCGAAGACCGTCGTTGGGGTGTAGCGGAGGTCGCCCTTGAGAGTCGACGACTGCGCCCAGGCCCACGCGTCGTGCGCCTTCGAGAGCAGGATGCCCATGCTGTAGTCGTCGTCGAAGGCAAAGACGTTCGCAGCGTTGCTTGGCGAAGTTCTCGGATTCACGAACACGGCGAGGAACCGCTTGCCAGTGGCGGTACTTGCAACGTAACGGCTCAAGGGTTCGATCGCCTTCCGCATCTCGCCTCGAGGCCGTCCGAATTGCCACCACTTGGCCCTGAACCCAACATCGGAGTTCTTGTCTCGCTCGGGCTTCACCCGTTCACGCACGATCGACAAGGCCTTCGGGAATTTTGTGGCGCCCTCTAGACCTCGCGCGCCGAAGTCGATGATCCAGCGGCTGGCTTCCTGACGAACAGAGTTCGCGATGTCCTCGCCGACGAGGTAGGGGCGAACGACTTCGGAGTAGTCGACCTCTCGCTCCTTTAGGAGGGACTGTGCCTCTAGGTCGCTGATCAGGAAGCCAGTGCCGACCGGGATGGGGCCCTGGAAGGATCTGCGGCGGTTGGCGGCGAGCGGCTGCGGCTTCCAGTCGTCGGCTCCACCCTCGCGCAGCGAGCTCGTGATGCCCGATACTTCGTCGCCGTCGAGCACGAACTGGTCAACAGCCACGGCCGGTTGCTTCACCCAGTTGACGAGGCTCACGTGCACCTTGGCGTCTCCGGGCCAGCGCTGCGACGACACCGCGTCGGTGATGACTCCGCCCTTGGCAACGATGTAGTCAAGCGACGCCTCGCGCGCGGTGTTCTGCGAGATCGAGTTCGTGCCGACGAGGCCTGCCCGCTGACCGGGATTGAGGTGGTCGTGCGCCTTGCGGAACCATTAGACGCAGAGGTCTTTGATGCCCACGCCGAACGTCGAGTTCAACCACTTCAAGTGGCCGTCGCCGAGGCTCGCGCGCAAGAGTTGCGATCCCAAGAACGGCGGGTTGCCGATGATCGCGTCGACTTCGGGCCAGTCGGCCTGCAGCGCGTCGATCGCACGCACGCCCGAGAGGTCGGTCAGCGGCAGCACGGGTTCGGCCGGCCCGAACCGGTCGACCATCTGTCGGTGGCCCATCCAGAGAGTGATGCGGGCCACCATGACGGCGACCTGCTCGATGTCGATTCCCTTGATGTTGCTGAGCGGATAGAAGGGCAAGTCAGCCGAGGCGGGCTCGCCCTGTTCAGCACAGAGTCGCGCGTACCGCTGCTTGAGTTCGTGCTCGAGACCGCGCAGCTCGCGGTAGGCGACGGACAAGAAGTTGCCGCATCCGCAGGCGGGGTCGAGAACGCGAAAGGTGACCAGTTCGTCGAGCAGAGCGCGCACCTCGGCGGGAGTCGTTGTGGCATCGACCCGCTCGCGCCACGGCCGCACGATCGTCGGCGCGACGATCTTCATGATGTCGGCCTCGTGCGTGTAGTGGGCTCCGAGGCGCTCGCGGCGCTCGTCGCCGAGAATGCCCTCCATGAGCGAGCCGAAGATGGTGGGGTCGACGGCGCGCCAGTCGAACTCAGACGCCTTCTTGAGGTGCTCAAGCTCGGGCTTGGTCATGAGCACCTTGGCGGGCCGCGCAAAGAGTTCACCGTTGACGTATCGGGTGCCTTCGTACCGGCCCTGCCGGTTGTGGTCGCCCTTTTGGTTGAGCAGCTCGAAGAGGTACCCGATATCGCGCGCACTGTCGGGTTGGGCCGAGGCGAGCAGTTCGAGAATGGTCGACTGCAACGGATAGCCGTCGAGCATGCCGAGGTCTTCGGCGAAGAGGCACCACACCAGTTGCATCGTGAAGCGCTGAATCTCATCGATGGGCGCGGCTGCGCGATCAGCGAGCGAGGTGTAGAGGTCGGCAATGTGGCGGGCCGCGTCGGTCGTGAGTTCGCGGCGATGCTCGGCGAAAACGGGCTCGATCGTCTCGCTCTGCAAGAACAGGAGCGAGTCGTAGCGGTCGGGCAGTTCGGCCAGGCTGAACCGCGCACGGGCCTCACCCGGAAACCGCCCTGGCTCCCAGAT
>CALRMP020000110.1:0-4412 GCA_943369205.1 Gulosibacter massiliensis
CGTACTCGCGCGCGTGGGCATCAAACCAGGAGCGAGCTGCGGCCTTGCCGAAGTGGTTGAACTACTACAACCTGGAACGGCCCCACCTCGGCATCGGGGGTCAACGACCCATCGATCGCGTCAACAACGGTCCGAGACAGAACAGCTAGGGCTTGAGTGGCGCAGCTGGCGGCGCGGGAATCAGGCAGGCGTCGCCCTCACACGCCTCGGCCGCGGGGGCGCCGAGCATGGCGAAGAGCTTCGGCGCAGCATCCCACGTCATGATGCGTCGGCTGCGGCCGACTCGCGCTCGCTGGCGGCCTGCTCGAGCGCCGCCAGGAAGGTGGCGGTGTCTTGGGCGCCGGAGATTCCGTAGCGGTCGTCGATGACGAAAAACGGCACGCCCTGGATGCCGTACGCGACCGCTTGCGCCATGTCAGCCTTCACGTCGGGCAAGTATGTGTGCTCGGCGAGCGCGGTTGCTGCGGCGTCGCGGTCGAGCCCGACGTCGGAGGCGAGCTCGGCGAGGTCGTCGGCGCGGCCGATGTGGCGGCCCTCGGTGAAGTAGGCGCGCAGGAGGCGCTCTTTGAGCTCGAGCTGCTTGCCGTGCGCCTTCGCGAAGTGCAGCAGTTCGTGCGCGAGCACCGTGTTGGTCTGGTGAATACGGTCGTAGTGGTACTGCAGGCCCACCGACTCGGCGATGCCGCTTACGCGGTCGACCATCATCTGCGCCTGCTCGGGGCTGATGCCCTTGCGCTGGCTCAAGTAGTCGACGGGCGAACCCTCGAAGTCGACCGGAGTATCGGGCGCGAGCTCGAAACTGCGGTAGGTCACCCGCACCTCGCCCGGATACTGCTCAACGGCAGCCTCGAACTTGCGCTTGCCGATGTAGCACCAGGGGCACTGCACGTCGGACCAGATCTGCACGTCGGTGGGGTTACTCATGCTGAGGTCAACGCGCTCACGCCCGGCGTATTCCTTCGCTCAGGGTCACGCGGCCCTACGGTGTCTCCACAATTCAGGAGCCGGGCGGGCGACCAGGCCTGGAGGAGCGCTCTCACGGCGTGTCGCGGGTCGTGCAACTTGCGCAACTCCTGAATTGTGGAGATCAATGAGGATGCCCCGCTCGCGCAACGCGCGCACGAGAGCCGCCTGCACCTCTGGCCAACGAGTGAAGACCTGCCGAGCGCTCGGCCGAACGGCATGCAGCCCTACGCGAGTGATGACGAGATCTCGCGCGCGGTCTTCCTCGAACCTGGAGCGGTGGTGCTCGTCGCCGTCGACTTCGACGGCCACAGCACCTTCGAGCACAAGGTCGATCTTCTCGAGGCCGTCGGTGAAGGTGACCTGGGTTGTGACCTGCGCGCCCGCCGCGCGAAGCCTGGTACGTGCCAGGCTCTCGGGCAGCGAGTCGCAATTGTCGATGCTCGCATCGACCAGCCACCAGAGCGGCCCGAGCCGCTCGCGCAGCTCGGCGAGTTCGATGCGGTCAAGTCGACCCGTGCGACGCACCCAGTCGAGCACGGCGATCGCCTGCTCGGCGGGCTCCGTGCGGCAGAGCAGCTCCAGGGCCTCGGTGAGGTCGACGATGCCCGTCGACGAACTCCGATCGTGCGCAGGGCTGACCCAGTGCACGACGACAGAGTTGTCTCGAGCATCCGTGCGGCGAATGTCCCGTCGCCACTGGTTCCGCAAGCGGGCGGCATTGGCTGGCACGGCGACGTGCAGCGGCGGCTGACCGAGCACCCAGCCACCGAGCGCGGCGATCGCACTGATGCCCGTCAAGCGCCCGCCGACGCGCATCGCGCGGAACCGCGGGTCACGCTCGGGCCAGGTGGAGTACCAGCCGCGACGCGGGCGATTGAGTGTTCCCGACTTGAGCGCGGTGCGCAGATCGTGATCGGTGGCGCCGAGCTCGAGGAGCCGACGTCGGTCGAGGGCGCCGCCATGACGAGCGACGAGGTGTGCAGCATCCATCACGGCAGAGTGGTCGAGCTCAGCGCACACTCGCCGCGCGTCGAGCACATGCGGGGGAAGCTGCCCGACTGGTGCCCCTGTGAGGGACCCCAACACCCCGGCCGGCCTCCACAATTCAGGAGCGAGACACTGCGATCACGCGCGACACGCCGACACGGGGCCGTGGATGCTCTCCCGCACGCCACATCTCCTGAATTGTGGAGACGAACGCAGGTGGGGCGGGCGGCGGCGCGAGCGGTGGCTACGAGCCGAGCAGCTCGCCGGCCAGGTACGCCTCGAGTTTGTCGAGCGGGATGCGCTCTTGCGCCATCGTGTCGCGCTCGCGCACCGTGACGGCATTGTCGTCGAGGGTGTCGAAGTCGACCGTGATGCAGAACGGCGTACCGATCTCGTCTTGACGGCGGTAGCGGCGACCGATCGCGCCCGCGTCATCGAAGTCGACGTTCCAGTGTTGCCGCAGGCGGTCAGCGAGCTCGCGCGCCACGGGTGAGAGCTGCTCGTTGCGCGACAACGGCAAAACGGCCGCCTTGATCGGCGCGAGCCGACGATCGAGCCGCAACACCGTGCGCTTGTCGACGCCGCCCTTGGTGTTGGGCGCTTCGTCTTCGTAGTACGCGTCGACGAGGAAGGCCATGAGCGAGCGGGTGAGGCCCGCCGCGGGCTCGATGACGTAGGGAATCCAGCGCTCTTCTTTGCTCTGGTCGAAGTACGACAGATCTACGCCGGAGTGCTCGCTGTGGGTCTTCAGGTCGAAGTCGGTGCGGTTGGCGATGCCCTCAAGCTCACCGAACTCGGAGCCCGAGAAGCCGAAACGGTACTCAATGTCGACCGTGCGCTTGGAGTAGTGCGAGAGCTTCTCTTGCGCGTGCTCGTAGAGCCGGAGGTTCTCCGGGTCAATGCCGAGATCGATGTACCACTGAAGACGCGTGTCGATCCAGTATTGGTGCCACTCTTCGTCGGTGCCGGGCTCGACGAAAAACTCCATCTCCATCTGCTCGAACTCGCGCGTGCGGAAAATGAAGTTGCCGGGCGTGATCTCGTTGCGGAACGACTTGCCGATCTGGCCGATGCCGAACGGCGGCTTCATGCGGGCCGCGCCGAGCACGTTCGCGAAGTTCACGAAGATGCCCTGGGCGGTCTCCGGGCGGAGGTAGTGCATCCCCGACTCTTCTTCGACGGGGCCGAGGAAGGTCTTGAGCAGCCCCGAGAACTCTTTGGGCTCGGTCCACTGCCCGCGCGTGCCGCAATTGACGCACACGATGTCGGCCAAGCCGTTCTCGGGCGCACGGCCCTTCTTCTCTTCGTACTCTTCCTCGAGGTGGTCAGCGCGGTAACGCTTGTGGCAGCTGAGGCACTCGACGAGCGGGTCGCTGAAGACCTCGACGTGGCCCGATGCCTCCCACACGCGCTTCGGCAGAATCACACTCGAGTCAAGACCGACAACGTCATCGCGACGCGTGACCATCGCACGCCACCACTGGCGCTTGATGTTCTCCTTGAGTTCGACGCCGAGCGGGCCGTAGTCCCAGGCAGACCGCGAACCGCCGTAGATCTCTCCGGCCTGGAAGACGAAGCCACGCCGCTTCGCGAGCGCGATAACGGTGTCGAGCCGGGACGGTGCAGCCACGAGGTGGTCTCCTATTCTGGCCGAGCTGGATGCCCGGCGCCGAGTAACACAATGCCGAGAAGTCTACTGACCTGGGCTCGCGCCGCCGCGCGACTCCGGGTCACGCGGTCGGAGCATCCACCGCCCCGCCGAAGCGGCGGTCACGGCTCGCGTAGTCCTCGATGGCAGCCCACAAGTGCCGACGCCGGAAGTCGGGCCACAGCGTGTTGAGAAACACCATCTCGGCGTAGGCGCTCTGCCAGAGCATGAAGTTGCTCGTGCGCTGCTCGCCGCTCGACCGCACGAAGAGATCGACGTCGGGCTGGTCGGGCTCGTAGAGGTGCTTCGCGATCGAGCGCTCAGTGATGCGGGCGGGGTCGACGCGACCGGCCTTGACGTCGGCGGCGAGGGCGCGCACGGCGTCCACCAGTTCGACCCGGCCACCGTAGTTGACGCACATCGTGAGCGTGAGGCCCGTGTTGCTGGCCGTGCGGGCTTGCGCCTCTTCGAGCTCGCTGATGACGCTGCGCCACAAGCGCGGGCGCCGCCCGGCCCAGCGGATGCGCACGTTCCAGGCGTCGAGCTGGTCACGTCGCCGGCGCAACACTTCGCGGTTGAAGCCCATGAGAAAGCGCACCTCATCAGGGCTTCTGCTCCAGTTCTCGGTGCTGAAGGCGTAGACGCTCAAGTGCTGCACGCCGATCTGCACCGCGCCCGCCACGACATCGAGCAGGCTTGCCTCACCGGCGCGGTGCCCCTCGACGCGCGTGAGGCCTTGCCGGTTGGCCCAGCGGCCGTTGCCGTCCATGACGATGGCAACGTGCTGCGGCACGACTTCTCTCCGCAATTC
>CALRMP020000111.1:0-4223 GCA_943369205.1 Gulosibacter massiliensis
GCCGAGCACGGCGATCGCGGTGTCGTGGGTCCAGACCGAGCCGCCGTGATAGCTGAGCGGCCAGTAGCCAGCGGAGTCGGTCGACATCGTGCGCAGGCCGTAGCCCGAGTCGAGCTCGGGCGAGCCGAGGCGGGCCGCGACGAGCGCCGACTGCTCCGCGTTGAGCAGGCCCGTGCCGAGCAAATGGCCCAGGTTGCTCGTGACGGTGTCGACGGGCTGCTTCTGCGCGTCGAGCGCGATCGCCGGGTAGGGCCCGAGCTCGCCGCAGCGCTCAGGGTCGGTGACCCAGAACTTCGCGTGGAAGGCGTCGCGCAGTCGCGCCGCCCAGGCGCGCCACTCGTCGGCGCCGGGCCGGCCGAACGCGTCGAGCACGGCGGCTCCGCCCATGGCGGCTTCATAGGCGTAGGCCTGCACTTCGCACAGCGCGATCGGGCCCTGGGCGAGCGAGCCATCGCGCCACTGCACGCTGTCGCCGGAGTCTTTCCAGCCCTGGTTCGCGAGGCCGTGACCGGTGCGGTCGATGTATTCGAGGAGGCCGTCGCCGTCGGCATCGCCGTCGTCGCGCATCCAGCCGAGGGCCGCTTCGAGACTCGGCAGCAGCGCGCGTACCTCGTCCTCGGGCAAGCCCCAGCGCCAGGCATCGTGCAGCAGGCAGATGAACAGCGGCGTCGCATCGACGGTGCCGTAGTAGAGCGGCGGCAGCGTTAGGCGCTCGTCGATCACGAGCGACTGACGTCGCAACTCGTGCATGATCTTGCCCGGCTCTTCGGCCGCCTCGGGCGCGTGACGCGTGCCCTGAAGGCCGGCGAGGGCTCGCAGCGTGCTGCCCGCGAGCTCGGTGCCGAGCGGCAGCAGCATGCGCGCCGACCATAGCGAGTCACGCCCGAAGAGCGTGAAGAACCAGGGCGCGCCCGCAGCGAGGAATGTCTCTTCGGGATGCTGCGCCGTCGTCATCCGCAACGCATCAAGGTCATCGAGCGCGCGGTCGACCCAGCGACCCAGCCGCTGGTCGCCCGCGACCACCTCGGGTCGGCTCCACGGCGCGGGGCGGTCGTCGCCGCGCACGGCGCCGATCGCGTCCGAGGCCTCGAGTCGCCACGAGGCGCGGGCGGAACCGTGCGCCGGAACCGTGAGTTCCGTGACGAGCCGGATTCCCGTGGGGGTGCGCTCGATCGCGAGATCGGTCGAGCCCACGCGGGCCGAGACGTTCTCGCCGCTCCAGCGTGCGGTGTCGCCCCCGCCCGACTCTTCGATGATGACCGGAGGGCTGTCGGCGGCGGGGTGGCCGAGCTTGACCGACTCCATGCTTGTGGCGTCGAGATCGAGCTCGATCACGAGGGGCGCGGTGAGCGCATGCTCGTGCCGGTTGTGCACGGTCAGCTCGTCATGCAGGCCGCGCGAGTCGACAACACGCTCGAGCGTGAAGCGCACTTCGGGGTCGGGGGTGTGGTCGTCGAGGTGGCGCAAGAGCAACTCGATGCGTGCGGTGTCAGCACCGCGGAGTCCGGTCGACAGGTGCTCAGCATCCTGATCGCCGATGCGAATTCGCAAGGCCCGAACCAGGCGGACATCGCTCACGTACACGCCGTGAATCGCCGCGCTGCCCATGATGCCGTCGGGAGACGACCAGGCTTGCGTGGGCGCCCGCAAGACGACCAACTCGTGGTTCAACAGCGGTTGTCGCGATGCGGTCACGGGGTTAGCCTCCCGGCTCGTTCAGGGGTTTCGGTGCCGCGGGGCTTGACACCGGTGTCGAACGTCGGCAACACTACCGAATAATTTGATCGTTCAAAGTGCAACGGTCATCATTCTACCGAAAAGCCTCGGCAGGCCGGGGAGACCACCAAAGGGGGCGGACGATGGCGAAGATGCCCACCGTCGATGACGTCGCCGAAGCTGCGAATGTCTCACGCCAAACCGTCTCCAATGTCATCAACTCGCCCGAGATCGTCCGCGAGGCAACACGCGCTCGCGTGCAAGAAGCCATCGACCGATTGGGCTACCGCCCGCACGCCTCGGCCCGCCGATTGCGCACCCGCAAGTCGTCAACCATCGGTCTGCGCCTCGACCCGCTGCGCGACGGAATCTCGGGCGCCGTGCTCGACCGCTTCGTGCACAAGCTCGCCGAGCAGGCAGACGCGCGGGGCCTGCGCGTCATGATCTTCACCGCGGATGACCCGGCTGATGAGCTCGCCTACATTCGTCGCCTCTACGACGGCTCCGACATCGACGCCTTCATTCTCATCGCGACCTTCCACGGCGACCCGCGCATTGCGTGGCTCATCGAGCACGACGTGCCGTTCGTGTCGTTCGGTCGGCCGTGGGGCACGGCGGTCGATGACCCCCGGCACCGCTGGGTCGACGTCGATGGCCGGGCAGGCGTGCGCGATGCGACGGCGAAGCTGCGGGAATCGGGATGCTCACGCGTCGCCTTTATCGGCTGGCCCAGCCCCTCGGGCACGGGCGACGAGCGCCGCGCGGGGTGGGAGGAAGCCAGTGGCTTCAGCGCCGACGACCTCACGACCTACCAAGTGGTGACGGAAGACGGCGTTGACGAAGGCGCTGTCTCGGCTCGGCACTTGCTCGCGTTGCCCGAGCCGTGCGACGCGATCGTGTGCGCGAGCGACTCGCTCGCCCTCGGCGCCTCGATGGCGGCAACGGCCCTGGGGCAGCCCGATCTGCCCGTGGTCGGGTTCGACAACACTCCGGTCGCCTCGGCGATTGGCCTGTCGAGCATCGACCAGCCGCTCGACGAGGTCGTCGCGGCAACCCTCACCCTCCTCTTCGGCGACACCGGTGGCTCGGTGCGGCCGAATCCAGACAGCAACGAGGAGCCGACGAATCGGCTCCTCGTGCCTCGACTTGTCGAACGCCGGTCTACCCACCGTGCATTCGGCGAGACCACCGGTGCCTGAGGCCCCGGCAATCACTCATCGAAAGGAATCATCGTGAGGACATCACAATGGAGCGCTGCTGCTCTCGCAGCGGGGCTCGTCGTCACTCTAGCGGCGTGCGCGCCAGCGAGCGATAACGACGACGCAGAGGTACAGACCGGTCAAGAGCTCACCATGCTCATCGGCTCGAGCGGCGACGCTGAGACGACCGCCGTGCAGGCGGCAGCTGACGCGTGGGCGGCCGAAACCGGCAACACGGTCGAGGTCATCGCGGCCAACGACCTCGTGCAGCAGCTCGGCCAGGGGTTCTCGGGCAACAACCCGCCCGACATCTTCTACATGCCGTGGGACCAGTTCCAGACCTACGCGGCGGAAGGCTTCATTGAGCCCTACGCCGACGAGCTGGCGAACGCTGCCGACTTCCTTCCGGCCCTGGCCGAGCAGTTCAGCTACGACGGGCAGTTCTACTGCGCGCCGAAGGACTTCTCGACGCTCGGTCTGCAGATCAACCTCGACGCCTGGGAGGCCGCTGGCCTGACGGACGCCGACGTTCCGACGACGTGGGACGAGCTCGCCTCGGTCGCCCAGACGCTGACGACGCCCGACCAGGTTGGCCTCTCGATGGGCCGTGAGTACACCCGCGTGGGTGTGTTCATGAACCAGGCCGGTGGCTCGATCGTCGACGGTGACACCATCACCGCTGACAGCCCCGAGAACGCCGAAGGCTTGGCGTTCCTTCAGGGCCTCATCGCCGACGGCTCGCTCAAGTTCCCGCAAGAACTGGAAGCTGGCTGGGGTGGCGAGGCGTTCGGTCTCGGCAAGGCGGCCATGGTCATTGAAGGTCCGTGGATCAACGGTGCCATGCGCAACGACTTCCCCGACCGCCGCTTCATCTCGGTGGAGCTGCCCGCTGGCCCCGCCGGCGCGTCGACCTTCGCGTTCAGCAACTGCTGGGGCATGCCGGTCGGGTCGGAGACGAAGGGCGCAACGCTCAGTCTCATCGAGTTCTTGACGAGTGACGAGCAGCAGCTCGCGTTCGCTGAGGCGTTCGGTGTGATTCCGTCGACCGAGTCGGGTTCGGCAGCCTACGCCGCGCAGTTCCCCGAGAACGCCGCGTTCGTCGCCGGCGTTGCGTCGGCTGCAAGCCCGGTCGCGTTCCAGGGTGCGTCTGCCGCGATCGCCGACTTCAACACGCAGCTCGAGCAGATCGGCACCGCTGACCCGGCAGCTCTGCTCGGCGTGCTTCAGGGCAACCTGCAGGCTGCGTTCGATGAGGCGAACGGATAATCACTGTGCCCAGCACAGCAGCACGGTCTCGCCGCGGCGGAG
>CALRMP020000112.1:0-4078 GCA_943369205.1 Gulosibacter massiliensis
GACCACGAGGTCGAGAACCACCTCGCCACCACGAAGGCCGGCGACGACCCGAAGAAGAAAAAGAAGATCGTGCGCAAGGCTGCCCCCGCTGGCTTCGTCACCTGGAGCGAGACGAGCTTCGAACGGCTCATCGGCGGCGCGCCCGAACCGCTCGAGAGCCGCATGCAGGTCTCGGCGGCCATGCTCATCAACCTCATCGCCCGCGGGGGAGACGTGTTCGCCAACGCCCGGGCCCTCCTCACCGAGAACCACGAACCGCCGCACCGGCAGCGCGAACTCGTGCAGCGCGCGCTCGGCATCGCGAAGACCCTCGTGCGCGCGGGCGTCGTCGTGATCGACCGCGCGACGAGCCCCGCGACCATCACGCTCACGGTCGATCTGCAGCCCAACTTCGCGCTCAACCAACCGCTGAGCCCGTTCGCGCTCGCGGTCATCGGGGTGCTCGACCACGCGGATGCGAACTACCCGCTCGAGGTCATCAGCGTCATCGAGTCGACCCTCGACAACCCGCGGCCCGTGCTCGCCCAGCAGCAGTTCGCCGCGCGCGGCGAAGCGATCGGCGCCATGAAGGCCGAGGGGCTCGACTACGACGAGCGCATGGAGGCGCTCGACGAGGTCGAGTATCCGCAGCCCCTCGCCGAGCTGCTCGCCGCTATGTTCGAGACCTTCGCGAGCACCCAGCCGTGGATTCGCGACGTCGAGCTGCGCCCCAAGAGCGTCGTGCGCGACCTCTTCGAGAGGGCCATGACCTTCACCGAATACGTCAGCCACTACAAGCTCACGCGCAGCGAAGGCCTGCTGCTGCGCTACTTGAGCGACGCCGACCGCGCGATTCGCCAGACCGTGCCCGACGAGGCCAAGACCGACGAACTGCGCGACATCATCGAGTGGTTGCGCGAACTCGTGCGCCAGGTCGACTCGAGTCTGCAAGACGAATGGGAGCAGTTGTCCTCCCCGTCCGAAGTTCGGGAAGGTACACCCGTGTTGCCGCCTCGGCCGCCGGATGTCACGACCAACCGACGGGCATTCCTCGTGCTCGTGCGCAACGAACTCTTCCGTCGCGTGCAACTCATGGCCCTGCAACGCGACGGCGACCTCGAAGCGCTCGACCCCGACGCGGGGTGGCCCGAGGCGCTCGACGCCTACTACGAGACCCACGATGACGTGCTCACGGGGGGCAACGCGCGCAGTGCATCCCTCGTTCAGATCAATGAGGCGCCGCAGGATGCTCCCGGCACGTGGCTCGTGCGCCAGGTCATCGACGACCCGGCGGGAGACCACGACTGGGGCATCGACGCGGTCGTCGATTTGGCGGCGAGCGTCGAGGCCGGATTCGCCGTGATCACGGTTACGGGCCTCACGCGCCTATAGCCGCGCGCTCCGCTAGAGGGCGATCGACCCGAGCATGCTGAGCACGGGGGTGAAGAGCCCCACGTTGACGAAGATGGCCGTGAGCGCGAGGTTGACCACGAGCGGCCACCAACCAGTGCCGATCGCGTGGCGTCGCACGACGAGGGTGCGCGCCACGAGGTAGCCGACGGCGCCGAGAAACGCCCAGCCCCAGTGGGCGCGCTTCAGGTGGCCCCACTCATCGAGCGTGATGAGGTCGCGCCGCACCCAGACGATGAGCCAGAGAATCGGAATGATCGCAGCGCCGATGATCCAGATCACCGGTGTCGATTCGTACCCCGAGAGCAGGAGGGCGGCTGCCTGCGCGAGCACGACCACGACGGGAGTGACCGCGAGCGCCCACGCCGCGGGAGTGTTCGACTTTTCGGGTACGTACTCGAGAGCGTGCGTCGCGATGCTCGACGTCGACGGCGAGGCGACCTCGGCGGCGGAGGGAATGCTCGGCGACCACGAGTACGGCGCCGAGTAGGTGTAGGGAATGGTTGCTCCGGGCACTGCGAGCGCGTCGACCGAGCTCATGTCGGGTCGGGCAGCGCTGAAAACCGGCTCGTCAATGACCGGCTTGGCACGCGTGTGCGTTGTCCATCGCACGCCGTCCCACCAGCGCAATCGCAGGGCACGCTCGGGGTCGTCGTACCATCCAGCCTCGGGGGAGTACTGATCAGACATCGGGTCTCCTGAGAATGATTCTACGATCGCTCCGCGCGCAACGGGGTATATCCCCAGTCCCCCCTTAGGGGGACGTGTTCGGAGCGACGTGCGACCGCGTTTACTCGCCGATCCGCCCGAGCATTGTCCACACGGTCCTCGTCAGTTCGGGGTGATCGAGCGCGATTTGCCGCAGCAGGCGATAGTCACGCGCCCGGTTCGGAATGCGGTCGTCGTCATCGTGAATGCGTTCGGCACGCAGCATCCACACCACCAATTCATCGACGGTGGGCAGCTCGCTCATGAAGTCCCACGGGTCATCGCCCTGCCGCGCACGAGAGATGATGACGGTCTGCAGCTCGTCGTGCGCCTCGGCGCGCAGCACTTCGAGGCTCGCGCCCCGTCGGCTCCGCGTCTCGTCCATGCTCCGAGCCTACGACGGCTGGCCGACAGGGCGATGAGGGTTCGGGATGCCCTCCGGGTGTCAGGAAACGGATTGCAGAATGCTCTGCACGGCCCCGGGGTCGAACGCCCACCAGACGGCGATCACCGACACCTGCACGACCGTCCACACGACGAGAGGCCAGGGCGCGGCGCCGGTCGCGCGATAGACACGCACGCCGCGAACGGCAAGGAAGAGCGGGGGAGCAACGAGCGCGAGGATCCACGGAGCGGTGCGGAGGTGCCCCGAGTTTTCCAGCTGGTGGGTGTCTTGCCCCGCGAGTGCGCTGTAGAGCACGATGGGAAGCGCGACGGTGAGAGCGCGGGTCCATGCTGAGCTCTCCGGCGGAAGAGAGCTGAACACCCAGTAAATGAGCATCGCCTGCGTGAAAGGCATCGTCGCGATGAGCCAGATCGACACGGTGTGGACCCGAAGGGCAAGAGGGTTGCGCATCGTGCCCTGAGAAGCGCCGGCCGTTCGTCGGTCGGCGTGTCGGCGGTGCGCGAATGGCTCATAGTCGGCGACCGAACCCGCCGAGCTCACCGAGGTCGAGGTTGCCGGTGACAGCGCGGAGTACGGCGCCGCGGCGGCGATGTACGACGAGGTGCGGGTCTGAGCGCGCCGGGCGCCATCGCCGACCGAGTGGAGCGGCATCTTTTCGGCGACACGCGCTGAGTCGCTCGGGCCGACGGTCGTCGGTGCCCCGCCGATCGGTAGCGCGATGCTCGCGGCACTTGTCGAGGGCGTCGACGGGAGCGTGGTGTCGAAGGGGGCCGTGTGGCGTGACCACGAGGTGCCGTCCCACCAGCGCCGCTGCGTCGGCAGTCCCGACTCGGTGAGCGACGTCGGATCGGGATACCACCCGGCGGGCACCTGCACCGTCTCCGTCGTCACTCTTCTCCCCCTGTCGGCCCCGGCCCCATCCGGGTGTTTCTGGTGATTGTCCGCGCCGGGCGGTTCGGGCCGCCCGGCGCGTGGTCGTTAGCGAACGATGCTGAAGATGCCCCAGTCGTCAACCTGCCAGGCGATCCAGCCGTTCGATCGCTGAAGGCTCACGGTCACGACCAAGTTCTCTCCGTCGGCGTTCATCGCCGGGCACCGCAACTGCTGCCCGATGAAGAGCGGCGGAGTCGGCGGGCAATTGACCTCCATGGCCGTGCCGATGCTGCGCCCGTTCAACTCGATGCTGTTCGAGGCCTCCGCCGCGAAAGCGGCGGGGAATGCCGCGATCACGAGGCCAGGCACGGCCAAGACCGATGCACCCACCAGGCCCGTGAGCAGCAGGCCGACGCCGACGGGGCCGAAACCGGCACCCGAAACGCGGCTGAGCCGCACGGCTCGTCCGACCAGGTAGACCGGCGAGCTGAGCAACGCCCACCACCCGCTGAACGGGTTATCGAAGCCACGGCGGCGCAGGGTGCGGGCATCCAGAAGGGCCAGAAGCACAATGATCGGCAACGGGCCAAGCCAGATGGCGGCCATGAACACCACACTCGGGCCGGTGGTGAATGCCGCGACGACCAACAAGCTCAACAGCAATTGCAACATCGGCATGAGCGCGATCGCCCAGGCTTCGAT
>CALRMP020000113.1:0-3950 GCA_943369205.1 Gulosibacter massiliensis
TGGCGCCCGAGACTAACGAAGCCGCCGCTCGGAGGCTCCCGCCGCCCAGCCGCCCCACGCCGCACCCAGCCCAGCCGCCCCACGCCGCACCCAGCCCCGCCGCCGCACAGCCCCGCCGCCGCACAGCCCCGTCGCCCAACACTGCACCCGGCTGATGGTGTGCCTCGCGCGTCCTTCCAGAACGACGGAACGGACGAATCCGATTCACCCGTTCCGTCGTTGTGGAAGGCGGCGGAGAGACACCGCTGTGCTTGGCCCGTCACACCACCAGGCGTGACACGGCTCACCCGGTCACGCCACCGTACGTGCCAGAGCTACGACCGCGGCTGAGGCTTGAACCCGCGCAGCCGCAACGAGTTCGTCACGACGAACACGCTCGAGAACGCCATCGCGAGCCCCGCGAGCAGCGGGTTGAGGAGCCCGAGCATCGCAATTGGAATCGCGGCGACGTTGTAGCCGAAGGCCCAGAACAGGTTGCCGATGATGGTGCGCAGCGTGCGGCGCGCCAGCCGGATCGCGTCGACGACGACAAGCAGGTCGCCACTCACGACGGTGAGGTCAGAAGCCGCCATGGCCGCATCGGTGCCGCCGCCCATGGCGATGCCCAGATCGGCTGCGGCGAGCGCCGCCGCGTCGTTGACCCCGTCGCCGACCATCGCCACGACGTGACCATCAGCCTGCAACTGGCGAATGACGTCGAGCTTGCCCGCAGGCGTAACACCGGCGCGCACATCGTCGATGCCGAGCTGGGCGGCCACAGCCTCGGCCGCGCCTTCGTTGTCGCCCGTGAGCAGCACGGGGTCGAGCCCGAGAGCCCGCAAGCGCTCGATCACGAGTACCGAGGTGGGCTTGAGCGTGTCCGCCAGCACGATCACACCGGCGACAGCGCCGTCGATCGCGACGACGATGGGCGTTGCGCCGGCCGCCTCGTGACCGGCGATGAGCGCGGGGTCGACCTCAATTGCCCACTCCTCGTGCAACCAACCCGCACGCCCGATCGCGAGAGCGTGGCCCTCGACGACCGCGGTGACGCCAGCACCCGCGTGGGCGGCGAATCCCTCGGCGGTGGGCAGTGTGACCCCCGCCTGCCGAGCGTGCGCCACGACGGCCCGGGCGAGCGGATGCTCAGACCCGTTTTCGGCGGCGGCGGCGAGGGCGAGCATCCGGCCACGATCGATGCCATTCACCGCGACGACCTCGGTTACCGCGAGCTCACCCGTCGTGACCGTTCCCGTCTTGTCGAGCACGATCGTGTCGATGCGGCGCGTGCGCTCAAGCACCTGAGGGCCACGAATGAGGATGCCGAGCTGGGCCCCGCGCCCTGTTCCGACGAGAAGCGCTGTGGGGGTGGCGAGCCCGAGAGCGCACGGGCACGCGATGATGAGCGTCGCCACGGCCGCGGTGAAGCCGATCTCGACCGAGTTGCCGAGCAGAATCCAGCCAAGGAGGGTGAGCAGAGCGAGCGCGAAGACAATCGGAACAAAGACTCCCGACACGCGGTCGGCGAGTCGCTGCACTTCGGCTTTGCCGGTCTGGGCCTCCTCGACCAGGCGCCCCATTCGTGCGAGCTCGGTGTCGGCGCCGATGCGCGAGGCTTCCACCACGAGGCGGCCGCCGACGTTGATGGTGCCTCCGACCACACGACTGTCGACGTCGACGTCGACCGGCACGGGCTCACCCGTGAGCAGTGACTGATCAACGCTCGATGTGCCCTCGATCACGACGCCGTCGGTCGCGATCGTCTCACCGGGGCGCACGACAAAGCGATCATTGAGTTGCAGTTGCCCAACCGGCACGCGCACCTCGACCCCGTCGCGCAGCACAGCCGCGTCGCGTGCGGCGAGATCGAGCAGGGCGTTGAGTGCTTCGCTCGACGAGCGCTTGGCGCGCCCCTCGAGGTAGCGCCCGAGCAAGATGAACACGGTCACGGCCGCGGCGACCTCAAGGTAGATCTCGTGTGCGCCCTCTTCGGGGCGACCGAGCAACTGCAGCGTCATGGTCATGCCCGGCATTCCGGCTTCGCCGAAGAAGAGCGCGTAGAGGCTCCACACATAGGCCGCGGTCACGCCGACCGAGATCAGGGTGTCCATGCTTGCGACGAAGTGGCGGGCGTTACGCAACGCGACCTTGTGGAACGGCCACGCACCCCACACCGCCACGGGCGACGCGAGCGTCAGGGCGAGCCACTGCCAGTTCATGAACTGCAGTGCCGGAATCATCGACATCAGCAACACCGGAACCGTCAACACGGTCGAGATGATCAACCGCTGCCGCAGCGCGCCGAGCTCATCGAACGGTGCCGTCTCTGGGGCGGGGGATGCTGCGCTCACCTCGCGCGGAACAACCACGGTCGCCCCGTACCCCGCCTTCTCGACGGCCGCGATGAGCACGTCGGCGTCGAGTGCCGTGGCGTCGTCGGACGCCCGCACCGCCGCCTTTTCAGTAGCGAAGTTGACCGTCGCCTCAACGCCCGGCACCTTGTTCAGGCTGCGCTCGATGCGGTTGGCGCACGAGGCGCACGTCATTCCCGTGAGGTCGAGCTGGATGTCGGAGCGGTGCTCGGTTGATGTCGTCACCCGAGCAGTGTAGCAATACCCCTCTGGGGTATCCAGTGCGAGAGTATTCCAGCTGGGCGCACAACCCCGTAAGGTGAGGTTGTCCCCTTTTGCTCGACATCGCGGTCACCCATGCGCCGTGCATCCCGCATCACCACCGCCGTCGCCCTGACGGGCGCCCTCACGCTCGTCGCTGGCCCCGCGCTCGCGAACGGCTCTGGCCAATTCGTCGACAGCCCGCCGTGGGAGTGGTACATCGCCGCGGGAAGCGGCGAATGGGGCATTAGCGACACCTGGTACAGCGACAGCCAGGCCACGGGAGAGAACGCGTGGGACTCGAGCGAGCTCCTCGTCTTCAACGCCAACTACATCGGCGACACGAGCGCGGGTCTTGAGTCGGCCGGCTCGGCACTCGTCTCCCCTGTCGCGTGCGCGACGACGACCCTGACGAACGCGGGAACCGACTTTATTGTGTGGTGCAACGAGGCGACGACCACCAGCTTGGGCCTCGAGATCACGTCCGAAGTGCGCGTGCTCGCACCCGGCGACCTCGCCCGCATGACGTACCTGGTGACCAACACCACTGACGAGGCCATGGTCTTTGGGTACCGCTACCTCTGGGAGTACGGCGACAGCACCGGCCATGTGCGCAGCACCGAGCCGACCATTGTGCAAGAAACAGCCGTCGACAACGAGGGTTTCCTCGAAAGCCCCGATGTGTGGTCGTACAACATTGGCAACAACACCCTCAACGCCGGCGTCTCGTGGGGAATCACCGGTCAGCCGTTCGCCGCTGTCGACTCTGGCCACAACGGCTACACCGAGGCCTACGTCGAGTTGCTTCCGAGCGCTGGCCGCACGATCGCCCCGGGTGAGACCATTGCTCTCGCGTTCTTCCACAAGGTGCAGGTACCGGAGCCCAACGTGATTTTTCCGTCCGAAGAAGTGAGCGCGTCGGCCGCCGACACTGCGAGCGAACCGGCCGCGATGCCCGTTCCGCAACCCGCGTCCAGCCACCTCGCTGAAACGCCAGCGTCATTCATGGCCGAGTTCGGGAGCTTCACCGGTCGACTCACCCGGGGGCTACCCGTGGGTGTGACTGTCGGCAACTGGCAACCAGCAGCTGAATCCGAACTCGCCGACACGGGCGCGGGTATCGATGAAAGCCTGCTCATGGGCGGCATTGCAGCCGCCCTGCTCGGCGTCGGAGCCGCTCTCCTTATCGGACGCAGGCGCTCCGCGAGGAGCTAGATGTAGTGCCCAGGGACGTTGTTTGATCTGGACGTCCTGACATGGCGAGAACCTCCGAGGCAGAGTGGAGCTGCTTACTGCTTCCGCTCTGAACCAAGGAGGTTCTCGTGTCCCACGGTAACGCTGCCCTCACCCCTCGCCAAC
>CALRMP020000114.1:0-3906 GCA_943369205.1 Gulosibacter massiliensis
GTGGGCTTACGACGAGTTCTATGCCAGCGACGAGGCTCGAGCGGCCACCTACGCTGCGTGGTTGCATCACTACAATCACCACCGACCCCACACAGGGATCGGAGGCCTCACACCCTCAGCCCGCGTTCACAACCTCACGGGGAACTACACCTAGTAGAACCGCGGACCATGCATCGACATGCTCTTGGGCAACTCGAACGGCGTCTCACACGCGTCACAGAGGTAGATGACGTTGCTTACCCGGAAGCGGTCAGAGAACTGCTCTCTCCACACTCCCTGGTCTGCATCGTCGAGGGCGTAGTAAACGCGTCTCGTGCCCTCTTCCACGTAGATGAACTTTTCGAGCGGCGTTACGCACAGGGGGCACAACGGGATTCCGGCGCCCGGTTCGGAACCTTCGACGTTCAGGTCATGGGGGAACCAGACTGGCAATGACCTCAACTTCTCCCACTGGGGGAGATGCTCCCGAATGACTCTTGCGAACCCGCTTGGTGAGCGGTCGAGCAGTAGCTGCAGTGCATCCTTCGCAGCGGCTACAAGCTCTTCGGCCTCATGATCGATGAGCGAGCTGAAGTAGTCTTCGTTTTCCACGTGCATCCGTTCCTAGAGGACTGGCCAACGTTTCAAGGTTTGCTCTGTGCCCAAGTCAGCTCAGGCGTACATCGGAGGATACGCAGCGACCCGTGGGGGCGGGCCCGCGGTGCGATTAGTCTCCCTCGTATGGATCCTGACACGCCCGTAACGACCGCACTCGACCCCACTGCTCAAGTTCTTCTCACGATCTTCGGCGGCGCTCTTCTGACAGCGGTCGCCGGGGGTATCGGCGCGTTGATCGCCTGGAACCGAGAGCACCACAAATGGATCCGAGAGAGACGCTTCGTAGCCTTCACCGACGCGCTCGCGCTTCTTGGCCGAGTATCCGACCTTGCGAGGCTTTCGCGAGCCGCCACAGTGAAAGGCCCGGCGGCGAGTGGGGAGCGAGCAGCGATCGCGGAGCAGGCCACAGTGTTGCGAGAACGGTTTGCGGAGATCGCGGCTCCGTTCAAGCTACTTGGCCCCGACACTATCGACGCGGCCCTCAACAAAGCAGCCAAGGCCTCCGATTCGGGCGACCCTGACGTGCTGAAGGTCGCTGAGACTGAACTGATCAAGGCGATGCGCTCGACGTTGAGGATTACCGATGCGTAGCCAAGACATGTCGCAGAACATCAGACGAATCGGTTCACAAGCTAGGCGCTCTTCTTGTAGGTCGATCGGAACACCGCGTCCTCGAACCACTTCTTGAAGTCCACGTTGTCGGAGTACTCGCGGAAAAGCTGAGTCTCGTCCTTCACCAAACTGAGCATGACCTTCGCGAGCGCGTCGACCATGGCGACCTTCGCGTTGGCCTCGTCGTTGTTGGCCATCGCCGTCTTGTAGGTCGGGTCTTCAGCAACCTTCGCCGGGACCTCTTCTGTCACCCGCTGTCGAATGCGTTCCTCGTCACTCCATGAGATGTTGCCGAACAACGCGTTGAACGAGGCGAGAATCTCGCTCAAACGTTCCATCTCCGGCTCAGGGCGCCCACCAGCTCCAGCGTCCGGCACCGGGTCGATTTCCGCGTCGCCATCGGCAAGGGCAATCGCCATTGCCGCACGCTTCTCGACTCGGAAGGAGTCGAGATCGATGCTCTCCAGTACACCGGCAGCGAGGTCTTTGTCCTCCGGAGACGGAAGCTTCGGCACCAAGAAGCCGAGGAAGATCGATAGCTTCTCCCACCAGGCATTCGAGTACGGCAGGATCGCGGACAGGAAGCCGTACGTGCGAACGAAAGCCTTCGCCGAGCCCTTGAACGCAACCTGCTCGTCCTCCTCCATACCCTCCACGTACTCCGAAACCGCACCATCGAGCAACGGGTGTAGTTCCGTGATCGGGGCGTCCGCGAGATATCGCTCCACGAAGTGGTCGACATGCTCTTGGGAGAAGACGCCGGCATGCAACAGGTCGTCGGCCAGGTTGTTCAGCTTGTTTGGGTCGGTCTCGTCCGCAAGTACGGTCGTCTCGTAGTAGTCCTGGAAGGCCGACTGGATGGTGTCGACATCGTTGGCGAAGTCGAGCACAGCGCAGTCATGCTTCTTTGGGTGCGCACGGTTGAGACGAGACAAGGTCTGCACCGCCTTGACGCCCGAAAGCGGCTTGTCGACGTACATCGCGTGCAACAGTGGCTCGTCGTAGCCCGTCTGGAACTTGTCCGCGCAGATAAGGATTCGATACGGCTCTTCCTGGATGCGATCCGCGATCGCTGAACTGGGGAACCCGTTGAACTGTGCCTCAGTGACCTTATTCCCGGATTCGTCAGTGAAGTCGGAAAACGCCACGATCGCCTTGTAGGGGCGCTTTGTTTCGATCAGGTATGAGTTCACTGCCTCGTAGTAGTCGATGGCTCGCTTGATCGAACTCGTGACGATCATCACCCGAGCCTGACCGTCGATCTTTCGTGGCTGGAAGACCTGGGCGTGGAAGTGATCCATCATGATTTCGGCCTTTTGCCGAATCGCGTGCTTCTGCCCCTCGACGTAAACCCGCAGCTTCTTTGATGCCCGCTTTGCGTCGAACTCCGGGTCATCCTCGATCGTCTTGATCAGCTTGTAGTAGGTGTCCACCGGCACGTAGTTGGCAAGGACGTCCAGGATGAACTTCTCCTGGATCGCCTGTTTCATCGTGTAGGTATGGAACGGTCGATGCTTGACGACTCCGTCCACCGTGTAGGCCGTGCCGAAGGTCTCCAACGTCTTGTTCTTCGGCGTGGCGGTGAAGGCGAAGTAAGAGGCGTTGGGAAGCATCTTCTTCGACTCCATCAGCCGATTCAGGGCATCCTCGACGTCTTCGACGCCCTCATCGAGTCCATCTTTGGAGAGGGCTTGAGCGAGGGCTGCTGACACCTTGCCGCCCTGGCTGGAGTGAGCCTCGTCGATGATGATTGCGAAGCTGTTGTCTCGCTGCGACCCGCTGAGACCCTGGACAATGAAGGGGAACTTCTGCACCGTAGTGATGATGATTTTCTTGCCGGCTTCGATCGCCTCGCGCAGGTCTTTCGAGGACTCCGCGTGCTGAACGGTCGAAGCGACCTGAGTGAAAGCCTTGATCGTGTCCTTGATCTGCCCGTCAAGGATTACCCGGTCGGTGACAACGATGATCGAATCGAACGCCCGCGTATCCAGGTGTTTCACGCCGATGAGTTGGTGTGCAAGCCAGGCAATGGAGTTTGACTTGCCCGAGCCAGCCGAGTGCTGGATCAGATACCGGGCTCCCGGCCCTCGGGTCTCGACATCCGCCAACAAGCGCCGAACAACGTCGAGCTGGTGGTAGCGCGGGAAGACAGCAACCTCAGTCTTCTTGTTGGTTTTCGGATCTTTCGTGCGCACGACGCTGGCAAAGTTCTCAATGATGTTTGCGAGGCTGCGCGGCTCCAGTATGCGCTTCCAGAGGTAGTCGGTTTTCACCCCGTCGGGATTGACTGGATTGCCAGCTGCACCGTTGTTGCCCTGATCGAAGGGCAAGAACCATGACGCAGCCTTTGCGAGCTTCGGGGTGAATCGGACGTGGTGATCGTCAACGGCGAAGTGGGCCATACAGCGCCCATGCGCGAAAATCGGCTCGCGCGGGTCGCGATCGACTTTGTACTGCTTGACGGCGTCTTCGACCGTCTGGTTAGTGATGTGGTTCTTCAACTCGAAAGTCAAGATCGGCAGCCCGTTGACGAAAGCGACGAGGTCTAGGGGGCCTGACCCGCTTTGCCGGACACCTGAGTTGAGGCGATGATCGTCTCGGAAGGAGTCCGTGAGATGCCTGCTGCCCACCCGCCGGAGTTCCGGCGTCGAGCCCTTGATCTCGTAGCGCAGGGCAATCCTGTCGCTCAGACGGCCA
>CALRMP020000115.1:0-3764 GCA_943369205.1 Gulosibacter massiliensis
CCCCGCGGCGCGCAAGCCTGCAGCCCAGTCGGGCCGGGTGGGCAACAAGGTCCAGTCGGCGAGCGCATCGCCGCCCACGGTGAGGCCGTCGAACGCGGGTGGGGCGGGCAACGGAGGTCGGGGGTCTCCCGACGTCAGGCACGCACGCCAAAACGGCGTAAACACCTTGTAGGGGTCACCGGAACCCGAGCTGATTCGCCAGGGCTCGAAGAGCAGAGAGGCGGCAAAGCTCGCCACCACGACACCGTCGTCGGTGAGGCGGGACTTGAGCGCAGCATCCACGTCGCGCATCGCTCCATAGCGGCGATTCCAGAAGACGGCGTCGGCACCGATCTCGGCGACGAGAGCAGGGATCACCTCAGCCGCCGCACCGCGCCGGAGGGTGAGCGAGCCCCCGAGGTCGGCAAGGTCGCTCGCGAGGGCGGTCAGGCTGCCGTGAAGCCACCACTTGCTCGCCCCGCCGAGGGCGCGCGCGTCGGGCGACTGTTCGTCAAGCAGATACACGACGGCAACCGGGCCTCCCCGCTCGACGGCCGCAGCAAGTGCGGGGTTGTCGGCAACCCGCAGGTCGTCGCGCAACCAGACCAGGCTCGGCTTCACGCTCATGCGGTCAACGCTACGTGGCGGTTGTTGTGTGTTTACTCGCGCAGCCGGCGGCAGAGCTCGGTGAGGGTTGCGAGCTCGTCAGTCGACAGCCGGGACCCGACGCGGCGCGCGATCGCGTCGGCGTGCACGACGGCAACGCGCTTGAAGAGCTCGAACCCTTCGGGGCGTAGCGCGACGATGGTTCCGCGCGCGTCGGTGGCATCGGGAAGTTTGTCGACGAGCTGGCGGGCGGCGAGGCGGTCGATGAGTCGGCTGACGCTCGGCTGGCTCAGCAGCAGGTGGGGAATGAGATCACGGATGCGCATGCGGCGTTCGGGCGCCCGCGACAGGTTGAACAGCACGTCGTACTCGGTGAACGAGATTTCGCTGGTCGGAAAGTCTGCGCTCAGCGTGCGGAGCACCGAGACTTGAGCGCGGAACAGCGCCTCCCAGGCTTCGATCGCCAGAGACTTCTCGGTCATGCGTTTACTCTACGGGCGAGCGTGAACGCATGTCGGCGATGGCCTCACGCGGCTCGTGCGCCAGACACGGTGAAGGGCCGGTCGCTGAGGCGAGCGACCGGCCCTCTTCCCTTGCACCAAGAGTGTCCTGCAATCACATTCCGCGCCTCCCGCCACAGCAAACGATCGACGCATGTGAAATATATAACGGAAAGGTAACGCTGTCTAGTTATCAGTTCGTTATTCTTTCGTCGAGCCCGTCGTCGACGGGGAGTCGGCACAGGCCTACCCTTGGCGCATGACTCGCAAGGCGCTCTCGATACTCGGTGCTCTCGTGCTCGTCGCGCTCGCGGGATGCGCACCAACAACACCCGCGACAGAGCCAAGCCCTTCTCCAACGTCCTCCGAGACGGCGAGCCCGACTCCGGTGGCTGATCCGGTCGTCGACACTCTCGTGTTCCGCGCCGAGAGCATCGAACTCGTCAGCGGCGGAGCGGTGATCGATGAGCTTTCGATCGAGGGTGATGTGACGGCCGCTATCGACTCCCTCACCGACGTGCTCGGTGCCCCCGAGTTCTCTGTCGTCCCGGCGGGAGAGTGCAACCCAGAGTTCGACAGATACCTGTGGCCCGAGGTCATGCAGATCGGGGTGCCCGGCAGGCCCCTCGGTTCCTTCGATGTGCGATTCTTCGTCGCCGAAGCCCCCGGAGCAACAGGCGGCTCGGTTCAACTGCAGGGCCCGGGTGGCGAGCAAGTGGGCGACGACATCTCCGAACTGATCGCAGCGACCAGCCCGGCACTCGTGGAAACCTTCCTCGACAGCGACATCGTCCTGCTCGAGGTGGGGTGGCTCAGTTCTGGGTTCACGGCCGGCGTTGCTGCCTTCGCCGACACCGGTGTCGTGCAGAACATGGGCGTGCCGATCGTCGTCAACAGCAACATCGACTGCTGATCGGTCACGGTTCGACTGCCCTCCCTTCAGGCCGCGGTAGGCAACCGGTTCCATTGATGTTCATAACGGAAACGTAACGCTTTCTCACGGCCCAATCGGCCCCATCTCCTCGTCGGAGGTGTTGGGCGCGGCGCTACCACTCGAGCCGGAAAAGCCCTGGTCAGAAGCCTATTTGCGTTCTCAGGGCGAGTGCCGACCGATCGAGAATTCGGGCACGGAATGGCTCGACGATCGGTCGAAAATCTCGGTTCGAGAACTGCGTGACCGAATCGTAATTGAGAATGTGCTGGCGCAACCGGTTGCATAGGGTCTAACGTCTGCATTGCTTGACCCCAGCACCGGGAGCACAGGCTCCTGCCCATGAAAGGAAAATGACTATGGCAGTTATTCGCCGAAAAATTGCGTCTGCCGCGGGAATCGCGGTTGCCTCAACCCTGATCTTCACCGGCTGTGCCGCCGGTACGAGCACCGAAGGCAGCGACTGCGCCGAGGTGACCGAAATCACGTGGCTTGGAACCATCAAGGTTGAGATCCAGGACCAGTTCAACGACGCCATCGACGAGTACAACGCGACGAACACCGACTGTGTCGCCGTGGAGATCCTCGAGTCGCCGCAAGACGTGCCGTTCCTCCAGACCGTCACGCCGCTGTACGAGGCCGGCAAGGCCCCGACGATCATGACCGCTCTGCAGGAGATCCCCGACATGGCGCCTCGCGTGCTCGACTGGTCAGGACAGCCTCTCGCTGAGCTGGCCGCCGAGGGCACTCTCGACGTCGCGACGATCGACGGCAAGGTCGCGGGCATCCCGATCACGGCCGAGGCATTCGGTCTGCTCTACAACAAGTCGGTTCTCGACGCCGCTGGTGTCGACCCCGCGTCGATCGCAACGCGCAGCGACCTCGCTGACGCGTTCGACGCTGTGGCGGGCAGCGGCCCGGCCGCGGTTCACTTCTCGGGCCTGTGGTGGTCGCTCGGTGCGCACTTCACCAACATCTACCACGCCAACGCTGCCGAGGACATCGACGGTCGCCTCGCGATCCTCGATGAGCTCAAGGCCGGCGAGAAGTCGCTTCTCGACGACCCGGTGTTCACCAACTGGCTCGACACGTTCGACCTGCTCAAGGAGAACACGATCGACACCGCGAGCATCGCTGACACCGACTACGACCTCGGTGTCGAGAACCTTGCCGTCGGCGACGCCGGCTTCTGGTTCATGGGCAACTGGGCTGAGCCGAACCTGCTCACCGCAACGCCCGACGGCGAGTTCGGCGTTATGCCGGTTCCGATCAGCGACGAGGCCGGCACCTACGGCAACGACTCGATCTCGGTCGGCGTTCCGTTCTACGCGATGATCGACGCTGAGCAGGCCACGCCTGAGCAGCAGGAAGCGGCCATCGCCGTTCTCACGTGGTTCATCACCACGCCCGAGGGCCAGGCGTACTGGTCGGGACCGGTCGAAGAGGGTGGAATGAACTTCATCCCCGTCTACGACGGATTCACCGTGTCGCCGACCACCTTCATGGCGTCGGAGATCGCTGACTACATCGCTGCCGGCAAGACGCTGCAGTGGGTCAACAGCGCATACCCGGCAGGCCTGCAGGAGGCCTACGGCGCCGCCGCCCAGAAGTACTACGACGGTGTGAGCGACCGCGCGACCTTCGCGGCCGAGCTCGAGGCCGCCTGGGTCGAGTAGCACAATGGCGACATCAGTCGCAGACTGATATCGCTGTCACCACCAACCGGGTTGCCCGGGGCATCTGCCCCG
>CALRMP020000116.1:0-3428 GCA_943369205.1 Gulosibacter massiliensis
ACTGTGGGCGACTCCTACGACAACGCTCTGGCCGAGTCAGCAATCGGGCTATACAAGACCGAGTGCGTCAAGATCGACGGCCCATTCCGCACCGTCGATGAGCTCGAGCTCGCGACGCTGTCCTGGGTGCACTGGTTCAACGAGAACCGTTTGCACTCCTCGATCGGGTATCTCACCCCGTTCGAGATGGAGAACGCGTACTACCGTGAGACCAACACCCGACAGCAGCCGCTGTTGGGAGAACTCGCCCTCCACTAAACCCGGGGCGATTCAGAAAGCCGAACGTCATGCGCCCGGGCTTTGCTTCGATTCTTGACCGTCAACTGCAGCGTTGGCCCGAAGAATACGTCACCGAGGAGCGCCCGATCCCATCGCGGAACCCAGTGTGGCCCGACCAGCCGATCCACGAGTACGAGAAGACCCGTTGCGATTCCAATCGATGCTGCGATCCAACTCAACACGGTGCCCACTGTGCCAAGTTCCGCAAGGCCCGCAAACGCCATCATGTCCGGATCGTAACGACAGGCAAGCAATCCGCCCTCGCGGCTCGCCCCGAGGGGCCCAGACCTGATGAAGAGGCTGCGTATTCACTTCATCGAGAGCGAGCGCCATTGACCTCGCTGGGCAACCTCCATGCAAGGTTTCCAGGCACGAAGCCGGCGTCGGGCGACGCGCGGGTCAGCCAATGCCGAGGACTGGGCCTCGGGCCGATCGCGCTCAGTATGTAGTCGACCATCGGCTTGGTAGTGACCTGCCATTGAGGTGCAAGAAAGTAGCCGAGTGCACCCGCCGTCTCAACTCTTTCGTCGTAACAGCGCTGCCGAATTATTGAGCAGAGCCGTCGTATCACCTGACGATCTTCCGTCGACCAGTCGAACTGTTCACTCTTGTCTTCGCTCATTTCTTCTCCTTTGTGTGGCAGGGCATGGTGTTGGCCTGGGCGGCTTCGCCGCATCCCCTCCGTTGGTTCCCCACTCCGTTCCCAGGGAAACCACAGAGCGCAGGCACTCCAATTAGCGCCTCGGGTGAAGGCGCTAAGTGCTCTGCTCTAGCCATCAGAGTGGTGAGGCCGAACCACTCGTCGACTCGTCGTCCGCCCGACGTTCGTAAGTTGTGCGGATCGCTCTGAGTGTTCGAGAGAGCGAGGGCAGACTCGTGCGCTTGATACGCGAATGGAGGGAGGCCTCAACCGGCTGCATAACGTCCAAGTGGACCGGGAGATCTTGCTGTCGAATGCCTGCATCGTCATGGTGCCATGACGTTCACGGGTTGCACAACGTGACTTGTGTGACGCTAAGCGGGCGAACGGGGGCCCCGTCGGCCGTTGTGTTTGCAGGCACCAGGGGCACGACGGGGCCATTCACGACGTTAGGCGCAAACCTGCCGTCGCGGGTGACGGTGCCCGAAATGTTCCGGGCAGAGCGCTGGCTCGCAAATGGGGAGTCTCAGCCTCCAGCGCTCTTTCTGAAGTCCGCTAGGGCGGCCGGACGGCCCTCAGGTACGCGCTGGTAGACCAAGGCCGACCGTGAGTCCGTGTGGCCGCCTCTATCCATCGTGAGCACCAGGTTTGTCGTGTGGGAGTAGAAGAGCGACAGGTCGGTGGCGCGTAGGTCGTGCGGCACGAACTTGGGCAGGCCCGCCGCTTCGCGGGCTTTATGCATCGCGTGCCGGACGTTCTTGTCGTTCGCCCTCACGCCACGTGAGTTCAGGAACACTGGTGCTGTGCCGATGCCCCTATTCTTCTTCGCAAACGCGCGGAAGACTTCAAGTGCATCCTTCGTGAGATAGGCCGTGCGCGTCCTCTTGGTCTTGGTTCGGTAGACCATTCGGCTTTGGTAGCACTGCTTCTCAATCAGGACCGCTCCGGTCTCCAGGTCAATGTCGCCCCAGTTGAGTCCCAGAGTTTCCGAGATGCGCAAAGCGGCTCCGTACTGAACGACGGCGACCATGAGGTAGCGCTCGGGCAATCCGCAGAGCACCGACCCAACCTGCTCGTCCGTGTAGGCGATCTTGTTCCGCGGTGCGTGCGCCGAGGCTCCCTCTACTCCGCAAGGTGAGCGGAGAAGGAGTTCGTCCTTCACTGCGAGGCGCATCAACTTTGAGAGAGTGCCGTAGCACTGCCTCCGCAGCGGGATAGTCCTGAACGAGTCCACCCAGGCGGCGACCTCGGTGTGGCGGATTTCACCAAGGCGCTTCCCCCCAAAGACCGGCAGGATGTGGAGCCGCAGGTTGCGCTCGTGATTAGCCACCGTTCCTTCGACCACCCTTGGGGCGATGTAGGTCAGGAACTTAGGCGCATACTCCGCCAGCGTGATTCGGGCTGATAGGGGCTCTTGCGTCTGTGGCCGGTCGAGAGCCGCGATCGCCCGAACCTGTGCCCGCGCGGCGTCTTTCGATGTCGAAAAGGTTCCGGCCGATCTGCGCTTTCCGCTGAGATCTCGGTAGCGTGCCTGGTACCTGCCATTGGCCAACCTACGGGGCTTCTCCATTGTGTCCTCCTTGCCTGTGGTACGCCGAAAGTGGGGCACGGCGCCTTGGTTTGGGGCACAGAGGTCAGTTCAGCCCAGTTTTTTCCTGGGGGTAAGCGGGTCGGTCGCGGACCCGGTTGAATGGGGACATGTCTGCGTTGCGTCTCGTCGTCGCTGGCAGCCCGGCGGCTGCTGTGCCAACGCTGACGACTCTCGCGGCGAGTGACCACGAGATCGTGCGCGTCATTACGCGCCCCGCATCGCCCCAGGGGCGCAAGCGTGTGCTGACCCCGACCCCGGTTGCCGTCGAAGCGGAACGCCTGGGGCTTCAGGTGCTCGAAGCCCGACGCCTCGGTGACATCGACGTCGAGCTCATGCCGCTCGAGGTCGACCTGGGCGTGATCGTCGCTTACGGCGCGCTCGTGCGTGAGCCGTTGCTCTCGTGGCCGCGCCTCGGCTGGATCAATCTGCACTTCTCGCTCTTGCCCCGTTGGCGAGGAGCAGCGCCCGTGCAGCACGCGGTCATCGCGGGCGACGCCCACACGGGTGCGACGGTATTTCAGCTGACCGAAGGCCTTGATGAGGGCGACTGGTACGCGCGACTCACGACCCCCGTCGGCGCCCATCGCACGTCGGGCTCGCTGCTCGAGGAGCTCAGTGACTCCGGTGCTGCGCTCGTTCAGACCGTCGTTGACCAGCTCGCCGCCGGCACCGCCACCGCACGCCCTCAAGAGGGCTCCGTCACGCTCGCTCCGAAGCTCAGCCGCGCCGACGCTGCTCTCCGGTGGGCCGAGAGCGCCGATGCTGTACACAATCGACTACGCGGAGTCACGCCCGAGCCGGGTGCCTTCACCCACGCCGACGGTCACGTCATCAAAGTGCTCGACGCCGTAATCGCTCGGGATGCTGCGCCGCTGCCCCCCGGACACCTCCGCCGCGAGTCCGGGCGTCTGCTCGTCG
>CALRMP020000117.1:0-3427 GCA_943369205.1 Gulosibacter massiliensis
GAGTGGATCGAGGGCTTCTACAACCCCCGCCGCCGGCACACCAGCCTCGGCAACCTCAGCCCCGCCGACTATGAAACACTTCACACGACCGCCGAAATCGCGGCATGATCAACACATACAAACCGTCCGGGAAACCGGGTCAGGCTCCAATTCCGTTTGGGCGTTATCGAACGCCAGCTCACGATGTCCCCGATAACACCACAAATCCGAGCTATTGCGTTGGTCATTCCCGCCACTTCAGAGGGTGCGAGCAAGGCCGAAACGCCAAACGCATTGGACCGCGCAATTGTTGAGCGAAGAGGCGTCGATGCCGTCTTGGCTGCGGAACGTGCTTTCGGGCGGGAGCCACACGAGCAGGCTCACAACAACCCGGGTTTCGACATCCTCTCGACCCAGAAAGATGGTCCGAGTGTTCGTATCGAGGTCAAAGCTCGAATCGAAGGCGCCGACACCTTCACAATCACGAGAACTGAAGTGCTAACCGCTCTCAACGCAAACCCTGACCACAGACTTGCGCTTGTTCGAGTCAGTGGGACAGATTCAACGCTCGACCAGGTCTGCTACGTCAGCGGAGCCTTCGATGGTGTTGAACCCGCGTGGCTCACGGACTTCGACGTGGTCTCGCAAAACTTGGCGTGGAAGGATTGGTGGGCGAGAGGGTCAGAACCTCATTAGCCCTCGATCGTGGTGAGATGGCTTCACCGCTCTAGTCGGGTCTCGGGTCCGACGTCTCACAGAAGTCGAGCGAGGTAGTCCTCTCCGACAACCGGAATGCCGTACTCGCGCGCCTTACGCGCCTTACCCGAGAGCGAGTCGGGGTCGGCCGCAACCACGAGCGAGACTTTCTTCGACACCGCGCCAGCAACGCGGTATCCCGCCGACGTGAGAGCAGCCTCGAGGTCAGCGCGCGGGCGCGACATGTCGCCGGTCAACACGATCGTTGAGCCCGGCGCGAGTGTGAAGGCCCCGGGTGTTGACACACCATCCGTTGCCATGCTTGCCGGTGTCGTCGAGGCGCGAGGCGCGAGCGCGGCCGTGAGCAACGAGTCGGAGACCTGCAGGAGCGCGGCGACGGCGGCAAGGTCGGCAACCTCTGTCGCCGACAGCACGCCGTCGGCCCAGGCAACGGCGCCGAGCTGGTCGAGGTATTCGGCGTGCAGCCGTGCGGCTGTGTCACGGCTGATGCCCAGCTCGTTCGCGACCGCCGCCAACTGCCGCGACTCGTGCTCAGACAGGTGCCGATCGATGAGGCACCGGTCGAGCAGTGCCAGGTATTCGACGTGCTCAACCGGACCCGAGTGGTCGGGCATGCGGTCAGCTATGCGCTGCAAAAAAGGAACGGATGCTGCGTTCATCGCGCGCCCCACCCACCGTTCGCGACCGCTCGCGCGCGTGAGCGGCGGCCACCCGACGCTCAGCGCGCGGTCGATGTGGGCGTACCAGAACTCGCGGTCGGTGCTCGCGATGTATCCGCCAAGCAGTTCGGCGGTGGCGTGCGCGTCGACAAGGGCGCGGTGTGCGTTCTCGATCGGAATGTCGAAAGCCGCGCAGCAGTCGGCGAGACTCCGGCCGGCGCCCGGGATGAGTTCGCGGGCAAGCTGCATCGTGCAGAGGGTCGGGGCGTCATCAGGCAAGGCGAGCGGGGTGCGACCAAACTCGGCAGCGAGGAAGCCGCGATCGAACCGGGCATTGTGGGCGACGATGACGCGCCCTCCGAGCAGGTCGACGATGTCGTCGGCGATGTCGGCGAACGATGGAGCATCGATGAGGTCGACTGCTCGGATGCCATGGATGTGCTCAGCGCCGACGTGACGCTGCGGGTTGACGAGCGTCTCCCACTCCCCCGTTATCGTGCCGTTTTCGTCGGTGTGCACAACAGCGATCTCGACGATGCGCTCGTGCGCGCCGGGTGAGAGCCCCGTCGTTTCGAGATCGATGACGGCGAAACCTGGTCCAGACATGCACCCTCCTCGTGATGTGAGTGAGGCTAGCTCAGATCACCGACGTTGGCGGTTGGGTTCCCCCAGCAAGTGCCGGCCGAACCCCTTGGCTTCGAGGTAACTCTGGAAAGGGCATCCGTTCATTGTCGCCTTCTGCTTATGCGACCCTTGCGAGCGGTACCATTAGTGACACCATACGAGGAGAAGACGATGCGTGACGATCACTACACCTACCGCGTCTCGTGGTCGCCCGACGACCGCGAGTACGTCGCGACCGTTGTCGAGTTTCGATCGCTCTCGTGGCTCGCCGCTGATCCTGCGGCGGCGTTGCTAGGGCTGCGGGCCCTCGTCGCCGAGGTCGTCGATGACCTGGTGGCGTCGGGCGAACCGGCGCCCGAGCCCCTCGCCGAGCGCCACTACAGCGGCGAGTTTCGGCTGCGGATCCCGCCGGCGCTGCACCGAGCGCTGGCTATCGAGGCAGCCGAGCAGGGGGTGAGTCTCAACCGGCTCGTGAGCGCCAAAGTCGCTGGGTGAGCGAATCAGCTCGTCGGGCAAGAGCCCCTGACGCGCGAACCCCGGGCCCCGTGATGACACGGGAACTCCCGGGGTTCACTTTCATTCCCGACGCATCGGGCGACGTCGTTAGTGTACCGAGGGCGCAGACGATATGGAGGGCTGTCACCAGCAGAAACGAGCATCCAAAGTGTACATACGTTGGGTGTACGCTCTCCTTATGGCCTCCACACAAGCGCGCATCAACATGCGCATCGCTCCCGACGCACTCGAGCAGATCAGGGAGGCGGCGCGGCTGCAAGGTCAAGACCTCACGGCCTTCGTGCTGGGGTCAGCCATGTCGAGCGCACGCGAGGTGTTGCTCGAGGATCGAATGATGAGGCTCAGCCCCGCTGATGCATTGCTGGTTGAAGCAGCGCTCGAGTCGGAGGCGGCGCCACCGCAACGCCTCGTAGACGCCTTCGCGCGTTATCGAGCCGCAGGCACCACCGACTAGTCGGGCGTCAGCCTCGTTCGAGCACAATGAGCCAATCGAGACACGACCTGGAGAGTGTGCCTCGTGAGGCATGTGCCGTGAGAGGCACATTGGTTCAGCAGTAAGTGCGGCGCTGCTCGTCGAGCGTCGTGAGCTGTCGCCGTGCCGGAGTGCTCCCTCACTATCGGACGGCGCGAGCATCTACTCCACAGGGGCAGAACCGGGAAGCGAAGCACTCCCCCTGTGCACATAACCTGCAGTAGAAGCTAGAATTGTACACGGGTTGCATACGTAGCGCACGCGAGGAGACACCATGAGCGCCAAGACTGTCGGGTTTGCCATCGGCGACGACGAGCGTGCCCTGCTCGACGAACTCGTCGAGCACTACGGCGGCGGCAATCGCTCCGAGTTCTTGCGCGTCGCTATTCGCCGGCTCGCTCGCGACCGCCGGGCTGAGCGACTGCAGGCGGTGCAACTCGAGGCGCGAGAGCAACTCGGC